>JBEKQN010000008.1:0-32450 GCA_049519675.1 Acidimicrobiales bacterium
GAGGTCGCCACCTACATTCGCACACACAGTCCCAGCCCCATCGTGGTGCTGGGCGTCGACGCCAGCGACAAGCTCTCGTCGGGCCAGGCCTTTATCAAGCACTCCAAGGTGACCTTTCCCGTGGCCTTTGATCCCAATGACGTGGTCACGAGTGGGATCTTCCAATTCGAGAGCGTTCCGGAGACCGTTTTTGTGTCCAAAAACGGCGTGGTCGAGCAGGTGTACTTCGGCGCCATACCCGTCAGTCAGTTGAAGAGCGGAATTGCGTCACTGCAGTAACGATTAGTCAAAGCGGAACGTCCGTGCGGCTAAGAGTGGCGCTAGCACGGCCCACACCGCGAGCGAGATCCAATCGGCGATTGAGGGTGCGTGACCTCGTCCCAACACACGATGAAGTCCGTCAGCCATAGCCCCCGGAGGCAGCCCTACCACGATCTTTTGGACGAACGAAGGCAGTGACGTGACGGGCACGACGATGCCCGACACCAAGAGCAGCACGAGGTAGAGGCCATTGCTGGCCGCAAGATTTATCTCGGCCCGAAGGCTGCCCGCGAGCAACAGGCCGATTCCGGCGCATCCGGCCGAACCCAAGACCAGCAGCGCTGCCACCTGGAGGCCACCAATCGCGCCACCGTGGGGATGCCATTTGAGCAGGAGCGCGACGCCCGACAAGACGGCGACTTGCAACAGTTCGGTCACGAGCACGCCCGCGATTTTTGCGCCAATGAGGCGGCGCTGGCCGAGCGGCGTGACGTGCAGTCGACGCAGCACGCCGAAGGAGCGTTCAAAACCCGTCGCGATGGAGAGGGCCACGAGCGCCGTGGACAGCACGCACAACGCCAGGATCCCCGGGGCGATGAAGTTGATACGGTGCGCGGCTGGAGAAGTGGCGACGTGCGTCTGGGAGAAGAAGATCAAGAGCAGGACCGGAATTCCAATCGTGAGCAGCAAGGTTTCTCCGCGGCGAATCGTCATCTGGACTTCCGCACGGGTTTGGGCGAATAGGGCGTTCACGTCGCGGCGTCGTTTCGTTCGCTGGCGATGATGTCGAGATAGCGCTCTTCGAGCGACGCCCTGGTGCGCAGCGAGGTCATGGACAGCCCCGCGCCCGTGAGGTACGTCGTTATGAGCGCGATGCGCTCGGGTGTCGAGGTCGTGGCGCAACGAAGTCGAAGCGGACCGTCGCGCGTGACGCCACAGCCGAGCGCCCTCGCCAGACCATCCGGGTCAGCCGGCGCCGATGTCTCGATAATTATTTCGGGGCTGCCGGCGAGGTCGTCCAACGTGCCTTGGACAACGACGTGGCCCTTATTCATGATGACGATGCGGTCGGCGAGTTGCTCGGCCTCACCCAGTTCGTGGGTCGTAATGAGGATGGCGCACCCGCGATTGCGCTCGCTGCGAATGAGCTCGCGAATGACTTGGCGGCCCTCGGGATCAACGGCGGTCGTGGGTTCGTCCAACAGCAGAATGCGGGGTCGCCCTACGAGCGCCAACCCGAGCAGCGTCCGCTGCTGCTCGCCGCCGCTGAGGCGCCGCCACGGCGTGCGCGCGCAGTGGGTGAGATCAAGCAGGGTGAGCAACTCGCCGGGTGCGCGCGGCGAGTGGTAGTACGTAGCGGTCAGGCGAAGCACTTGGGCGGGGGACATTGGGAACCACACGCCGCCTCGCTGCAGCAGCGCGCCGGTGCGCACCACCATCTCGCGGTGATCTCGATAGGGGTCGAGCCCGCCGAGGCGCACCGAGCCCGACGTGGGTCGGCGAAAGCCCAGCAGCGTCTCGACGACGGTGGTCTTGCCCGCACCGTTGGGACCGAGCAGCGTGACAACGTCGCCATAGTCGGCGGTTACCGTGACGTCGCTCACGGCCGCCAGATCGCCGAACGTGACGGCCAAGTTGTTGACTTCCACGGCGTTGCTCACGACCTCTGAACCTAGACGTTCTATGGGGTCGACACTCCATTTCAGTAGGCTGGCGAACATGATTGATCTCGTACAACTGCGTCGTGAACCGGAATTCGTGAAGGCTGCCCTGGCCCGTCGCGGCGTTTCGACGCTCACGATGGACGAGATTGAGGCCCTCGACGTTGAACATCGTCGCCTGCTGCAAGAGACTGAGGGGTTGCGCGCCGACGTGAATGAGCTGTCGCGCCAAGTGGGAGAGGCGCACCGTGACAAGGATGCCGTGACCGCCCAAGAACTGACCGAGCGGAGCCGGGCCCTCGGCGATCTGGAGCGTCAAGCCAGTGAAGCCAGTGAATCCGCGGGCAATGCGCTGCGAGAGATGCTGCTGATGATCCCCAATCTGCCGGCTCCCGACGTGCCCGACGGACTCGACGACAGCGACAACGTGGAACTGCGACGCTGGTGGGTGGGGATGGATGAGGGACTCGACGCGCCCACCTACGCGGACTTCCAACGGGTACCACACTGGGAAACCGGCACGGAATTGGGCATTCTCGACCTCGAGACCGGGGCCAAATTGGCCGGATCTATGTTTCCGTTGCTGCGCGGCGCCGGCGCCCGACTGCAACGCGCCCTCGGGTTTTTCGCGCTGGAACGACACTTGGACGCGTACGAGGAGATTCACCCACCGACGTTTGCCCTGACCGAGACCATGATGTCCACCGGTCACCTCCCCAAATCGGTGGACGACATGTACGCCATCGAGCGCGACGGACTGTGGGCCATACCAACGGCCGAAGTACCGCTCACGTCCATGCGACGCGGCGAGATCTTGGACGAAGCGGAGTTGCCCATTCGCCTGACGGCCCAGACGTCCTGCTTTCGCCGCGAGGCGGGCGCGGCTGGTCGTGACACCCGTGGACTCTTGCGGGTGCACGAATTTGTCAAGGTGGAACTGTTCAACTACTGCACGCCCGCTCAGGCCGACGACGCCTTCGCCGACGTGCTCGCCCGCGCGGAGTCGCTCTTGCAGGCCCTGGGGCTCACGTATCGTGTCTTGTTGCTGTGCACCGGAGACCTCGGGACCTCGTCGGCGCGCACGTTGGACCTCGAGGTTTTTAGTCCCGGTGTTGACCGCTGGCTCGAAGTCTCCTCAGTGAGTTGGTTCGGCGACTTCCAAGCTCGCCGCGCCAACGTACGTTTCCGCTCGGCCGACGGTTCAATCGAGTTGGTGCACACGGTGAATGGTTCGGCGCTCGCCTGGCCGCGCATCTGGGCCGCGCTCGTTGAAACCTACCGTCAACCAGACGGTTCGGTGATTCTGCCTGACGTGCTGGCTCCCTACATGGGCGGCCAGACAACGATTCCTACTCGTCCGGTGTGATCTCGAATCGGTAGCCCACGCCGCGCACCGTGGTGATGCCGGTGGGGTTCTTGGGATCATCTTCGATCAGGGTGCGCAGGCGCTTAATGTGCACGTCGAGGGTTTTCGTGTCACCCACGTAGTCACTGCCCCACACGCGGTCGATCAGCACCTCGCGCGTGAGCACCCGCCCGGGATTTTCGAGCAGCAGTCGCAACAGGGCGAACTCCTTCTTGCGCAACTTGATCTCCTGGTCGCCCACGAAACAGCGCCGGGCGTCCACGTCCATGCGAATACGTCCCGCGTGAATGAGCTCTTGTTCGCCGCTCGCTTCGTCGTGCCCTTCACGCCGCCGCAGTACCGCGTGGATGCGCGCGACCAGTTCGCGCAGTCGGTAGGGCTTGGTCACGTAGTCGTCGGCCCCCAATTCGAGCATCAGGACCATGTCGACCTCTTCGCCCTTGGCGCTCACGATGATGATTGGCACGTCGCTCTTGGCGCGCATGGCGCGACAGACGTCGAGCCCGGACATTTTGGGCAGCATCAGGTCGAGCAACACGGCGTCATAGTTGTTCTTGTCGAAGAGAATGACTGCCTCTTGGCCGTCACGAGCAATGGTGACGTCGAAGCCCTCGTGATCGAGTCCGACGCTCAAGGCGTCGACGAACGACTCCTCGTCTTCGACCACCAGCACCCGGACCCGTTGTTGCGCTTTGGCCTTCTTGCTCATCGCTGGTTCATTGGCAGTTCGAGCGAAAACGTCGAACCCTCACCCTCGCGCGAATCAACCAACACGGTGCCGCCATGGTTTTGGGCGACGTGGCGCACGATGCTGAGCCCCAGCCCGGTGCCACCGGTCTCTCGGGCGCGCCCGGGATCGACGCGATAGAAACGTTCGAAGATTCGTTCGAGGTCCTTGGACGGAATACCCACCCCCTGGTCGGTGATGGCAACTTGCACGAAAGGACCGATTGATTCGCCCTCTTCATCGAGCGTGGCCTCAACGCGCTCGATGCTGACACCCACCGATCCGCCCTCGGGTGAGTACACGACTGCGTTTTCTAAAAGCGCGTGCACCGCGGAGACGAGTTGACGCCGGTCCCCCACGATCACGAAGTTGTTGGCCGACTCGACAAAATCAAGTGTCACCTGATGCTGCTCCGCGGCCGTGCGAATCCGTTCAATGGCGTCGGCGACGAAGAGCGAGACGGGTACCGGTTCGCGCGAGGGTGAACCCTCGCTCTCGATGCGCGAGAGGTCGAGCAGGTCCTCAATAATGCGGTTCACGCGGAACGCCTCGGAGTTGATGCGCTGGGCCAGTCGATTGGCGACCTCGGGGTCGCGCTCGAACTGCAAGGTCTCGGCGAGCAATCCCAGTGCGCCGATGGGGGTCTTCAATTCGTGCGAGACGTTGGCAATGAAGTCTCTACGGATGTCTTCCAAACGGCGACGTTCGGAAATGTCCTCGATGACCGCGAGCACGCCCAACGGTCGCCGACCGTCGTCAATGACCGAACAGCGAATAGTAAGCGTGCGCCGCGGCGGTCCGTAGATCTCGATGGTGCGCTCGGCGGCGCCGTTGGTCCAGCCTTCGGTTAAGACACCGGTGACCGCTTGGGCGGCGATGGCGTCGCCGTAGCGGCTCGCCATGAGGGCTTCGGCTTGGGTATTGCGAAAGAGGACGTCGCCGCTTTCGTCACAGAGCACGAGACCTAGCGGCAGCGAGTCGAGTGAGCGGCGAAGCCGAGTCGACTCCGCGCTGGATTCGCCCACGGCCGTCGTCGCGGCGTCCGTGACTTCTTCGAGATAGCTCAGCGCCGATTCAACCTTGCCGTCGTCGCTGTAGGGAGTAACGCCAAGGCGCGAACCGAGCGCGCTGAGGCGTTGGGCGATGGCACGGTGACCGCGATGACGGTTGATGAAAATGCCAATGACGATGCCGATGATTGCGGCGCCGCCGGCCGCTGCGTAAATCGCTGCATCGGGCCAGCGCGCGACGACATTGGGTACTGAAGCGAGAAGCACCTAATCAGTCTCGCAGAAGATGCCCTAAAGGTGAAGACACCGACAGTTGTGTACTCCCAAGCCGAAAGTGAGTGTTCCATGAAGTTTGCTGATGTATCTCTCCATCCGTCCACAGCCGATCTACCCGGCAGCGCCGCATTGCAGTCAATCGCTAACGGAATTGCGTCATGGGCGCTCATTGGCACGCTGATTGCCCTATTACTGGGTGCGGGACTCTGGGCAATTGGCAGCCACACGCAAAATGCCCACCAGTCAATGGCGGGAAGGCGTGCCGTCGTGACGGCCCTCGTGGCGGCGGTGTTAATTGGCGCGGCTCCCGCCTTGATCAACTTCTTCTTCAAGACCGGGCTCAGCGTCAGTTGATAAAGCACCTGTCATGCCTGTTCAACCCGGTTGGCTGCATTACGACCTCGGTCGCCAAATCCACGCTCGGTGACCTCTTTTCCGCACTCACCAACTGGGTGTTGACGAGCGTCGAATGGTTACTCAATTCGGTGGGTGGGGTGCTGACCAAGGCCGGCGAACCCTCGTCGATCGTTGGTTCGGCGACTCCGGAGTTCAAGGTTTTGATCGTGGCCGCGCCCGTGCTCATGATGTTGGGATTGCTGGTGGCAACATTGCAAGCGCTGCGCCACGCCGATGGCGCGTCGCTCTGGCGCGTCTACCTGGGCGTCGCACCGTCGTGCGTACTAGCCATCGTCATTGCCCGACCCGCGGCCACCCTGATCCTCCAGGCGGTCGATCAACTTTCCAGCGGGGCGGCCACCTCGGCCGTGGGACACGAGACCTCGTTGATCAATGCGTTCTCCAGTCTCTCGCTCTCGACGACCATTCCCGGATTCGCCGTCTTCGTGCTCTGCGTTGTCGTGGTGATCGGCGGCTGGCTGCTGTGGTGCGAACTCATCATCCGCTCGGTGGTCCTGACGCTCCTGCTGGTGCTGGTTCCGGTGATCGTGCCGCTGTCGACATTTCCCGCGATGCGTCGATTGGGCTGGCGACTGGCCGAGACCTTCATCGCGGTGGCGTCGAGCAAGTTGTTAATCGTGATTGCGCTCTCACTCGGACTCGATGAACTAGAGGGCGGCTCCGTGACCGTGGCCATCACCGGCGCGGTGACGCTGCTGTTGGCCACGTGTACCCCCTTTGTCTTGCTGCGAGTCATTCCCTTCGTCGAGCAGTCGGCGCTTCACAATCTCGAAGGAATCCGACAGCGGTTCACTCGCTCGGTTCAGAATGCACCTTCCTCACCCCTTGGTGCGGCGGCCCGCGCACTGACGCCCGACGCGCCATTGCCCGGCCCGACGCCCCGATCCGAAGACCTCGGTTTTGGCATGTGGGAGACCACGACCGACGTGCCCGACCCGGAGTGGAACGGACCGAAGCTTCCGCCGCCGATCGGCGAAGCACACGTGAGGGGCGGACACGTGGCGTACCACACCGACGAGATGGGCCCCGTGGTTGGCTGGCACTTCGATGAGTGAACTACTGGCGCTCGGCGACGCCGACGCTCAGGTCCGCTGGATTGGGATTCGTCGCCATCAAGCGTTTGTCGTGGTGATCGGTATTGGCCTCGCCGGCGATTGGCTGGTTCGAAACCAAAGCAGTGCGGCAGAACTCATCACGGGACTGGTGCTGCTCATCTGCGCGCTGCCCGGACACGACAACTTGACCGTGGGCGAATTGGCTGTCGTGGCGCTGGGATACGTCAGCCGGTCGCGCTGGACGCAGGTGTCATTCGTTCCCGCGCGCACGGCACTCGCGTTACGCGCGCGAGGCCAGGCAGCGGTGCAGGGATTTTCACTGCTGCACCGCGGACGACTCGATCTCTCCGGGCACGACGTTATGCGCGCCCACGACCTGGCGGCGTTCGCTGACGCTCAGGCAACGAGCGACCGATCCGTCCACGTGGGGCTGCACGTGCGTTCGGGTCGCGAAGGCGCCGACACCCTCTTGTCGCTCGGTGAGGGAACAAGTGCACCCGACGGCTGGCGAGAAAGCAGTGAACTCCTGCTCGACATCATTGGTCTCTCCGGGGCCAAGAGTTCGATGTGGCTACTCGAGCGATGGAGCTACCTGCGAACAGCAGGCGGACTGGTTCGTGTGCTGCGCGTCCGTGATTTCACGGCGGTGCCCGACGGCCGCGCCCTGCTCGAACGCTTACAACAGTCGAGCGACGACGTAACGGTTGCGTTGCACTTTGACGTCGTGAGTGGACAACGGGCCCATCGTATGGTCGAACGCGCGGTGCACCGCACCGGAAGCGATGGGGCGGCTTCGCGCTCGGTTGGCTTTCGCCGCACCGCACGCGCCGAACGATCGCTCGAACGCCTGGCCCAGCGTGAGGTCCTCGTCGCGAGCGGTCGGGCGTTGCTGCGTTGCGCGGTCTACGTGAGCGTGGGCGCTACGTCCGAGCGATTGCTGCGCCAGAGCGTCAAGGAGGTACAACGTCGCGCCCACGACGCGGGCCTTCGTTGTGAGCGCGGTCTAGGTCGCCAGGCGCTCTGGTACTGCCTCCAACTGCCCGGCGGACCGGGCTGGTGAGTCGGCCCTGGACCCACTGGTCGACGTCGAACGATCTCTACAGTTTGCGCCTGCCGGCTCACGACGCGGGTACTGGACTTGCGGGCCGTCCGCTTGGAAAGGCCCTACGGGGTTTTGATTTTGTCTTTGATCCGTTTGACGCGTACGCGGCCGGCCTGGTGTCCAATCCCAACATGATTGTGGCCGGGTCGATCGGGGCCGGCAAAAGCACCGTGGTCAAGATGCTGTTAGATCGCGCGCTGGTGCGCGGGCGCCGGGTGGTCGTGATTGATCCCAAGGGCGAGTACCAGCAACTGGCCGTGTCATACGGGGTCGCGCCGGTCACGCTCGGCCGCGACGGGTGGTGCAGTCCCTTCCCCGATGATGACCGCGAGAGCAGGAATCTGCTGCGGGCTCTCGTTGCGAGCGCGCAGGGTTCGCCGCTCACCAGTGACCAGCACTACGTCATTGATGAGGTGTGGCAACGATTACCCGCCTCGCGACCAACCCGCGTGTTGCGAGCGCTGTACCAACAGCTGGAGACCCATATCGCCGGTACGCACCAAACGGCGCAGCGTTCTCTCGCGCTCACGTTGTACCGATTCATCCACGGTGATCTCGCCGGACTCTTTGATGGCGACGGTGATCCACTGGCTTTCTCCGGCCGACTGATCGTGCTGGACCTGTCGGTGCAGTGGTCGTCCAATTCACTCTCCGTGGCGGCATTAAGCGCCGTCGCAGCCGCGCAACAGGTGGTGGCTAGCGAAGGTGAGCTTGGTTATCTGGTACTCGACGAGGCCTGGGCCCTGCTGTCGGATGATCACGCGCTTCGCTGGTTGCAGGGATCGTGGAAATTGGCGAGGTCGCGCGGTCTCAGTCACATGCTGGTGCTGCACCGCTGGACTGATGTCGCCGCGGCGGGCGACGCGGGCAGCGCGCAGCGTGAACGGGCTCAAGGCTTGCTGCGCGAGTGTGAGACTGCGCTGCTCTTTCGCCAGCCGCCCGATGAGGCGCGTGAGATGTCGGTCGCCCTCGGCCTGCACGAACGCGAGGAGCGATACCTGACCGCACTACCCAAGGGAGCGGCGCTCGTGCGCTACGGTGCCTTTCGCTCGGTGGTGCGCGTCATACCTGACGATCGCGACGGCCGCTTCATCGATACGGACTCGGCGATGCGCGATCACGCGACGTCGTGACGCGCAATGACCGGCCGGTATTGGGCCAACGAACCTACCGAGGCATTGGCCTGGGACGTCAAGCGACGTTGATGCCGAAGAGCTCGCTCCTCATCGTGGGCCCGACACAAGTGGGCAAAACGTCATCGCTCGTGATGCCGGCCCTACTTCGCTGGAACGACGCATTGGTGGTGACCAGCGTGAAGCGTGACGTGATCAAATCCACGCAGCGCTGGCGTCAGTCGTTAGGCGAGGTGCAAATTCTTGAGCCGGGCCGAGACTCGGGCTTGACGTGGAACCCGTTGGAGGGAGTGACGTCGCTGCGTCACGCGTTGCGTGTTGCGCGCGACCTCACGATCGGCTCAAGAGGACAGGGCGACACGGACTTTTGGAATGCGCTCGCGACCAAGTTGGTCGCAGCGCTCTTCGTCATGGCGGACCAACGTTCGCAGAGCATCTTCGACGTGGCGGCGCTCGTTGAGAATCGAAAGTTCGACCAGTGGATGTCTCACGTAGTGACCAACGAAGCGAGCGAATTGCTGCGCACTTTTCTAGAACACGAACATAAAACCCTCGACGGCGTTCTCACCACGGCCGAGACCATGCTGCTGCCGTGGCGCTTTCGCCAACCGCTCGCCAACGTTCGCTCGGTCGTTGCGGGCGCCAACACGCTCTATCTCTGCAGCCCGCGCGGCGAGCAGCAACACTACGAGTCGCTCTTCCGCGGCGCACTGCGAATGGTGCTCGAAGAACAACACCGGCTAGTGGACGAGGGAAGTCAGCGTCGACTCTTGCTGGTGCTCGATGAGGCTGCAACGGTAGCGCCGCTCGATGAACTCGATCAGTTAGCCGCGACCGTGAGCGGACTGGACGTCACGTTGGTGACGGTCGTCCAGGACTTCGCGCAACTGGTCGCCCGATGGGGTGCGCGTGCGCCTACGATCGTGAACAACCACACCACGCGCATCGTTATGGGCGGTCTGTCTGATCCATCCGTGGGCAAGTACTTCCCGGAGATGGTCGTGGCCAAAGATGACACCAGAACAATGCCGTTGCGCCAGCGATCGCCGGGCACCGCGCTCGTGGTATCGGGGCGCCGTCCGCTCTTCGAAGTGCACGTCCGACCGTGGTGGCGCAGTCGTCGTCTGCGAAAACGCGGCGAGCGATAGATGTAACTACGATGCGCACATGGTCATCACGAGAGTTTCAATCGACGAGAGGATTTTGGCGATTGACGTCGGCGCGACCAACATGAAGTTCTGTCACGTCGACGAGTTTGGCGCACTTCTTGAAGTCGTCCGGCGTCGCAGAACGCACTATCCCTGTACGCCATGGCAATTGGTCGAGGTCCTGAGCGCGAGGATTACTCGCTCCAAGTGCAGCCAAGTTGGCATCGGTTTTCCCGGTGATGTCGAGCACGGTCGGGTTACGAATGCGTTCAATCTCGCCCGCCCCGGAGGAATTACGACGGACGTTGACATTGCGCTGGATGAACTGTGGCGCGGGTTTGAGATTCAAGAGGCCCTGGTAGACGCGACCGACCGCGATGTGCGAGTGGTGAACGATGCGGATCTCGCGGCCCTCGGGTGCTGTAGAGAATTGGGGACCGAAATGGTGTTGACGTTGGGCACCGGTGTGGGAAACGCGCTGATGATCGAGGGAGCATTGCAGCAGGTCGAGAGCGTGGGAGCGCGATCGTCTGTTGACGGGCGGACATTCGACGTGGTGCTCGGTGAACGCTCGAGAGCGCAGAACGAGGTCGAGTGGCGCGAATCGGTGGTTCGCGCGGTTGACGACTTCGCCCAGGAGTTTGGCGCCACCATCGTGCACTTAGCGGGAGGCAACGCCAAGAGATTGGCCCCCGTGTCATTCGCTGACCTGCCGACTCCGGTGGTCATTCACGGCAACGACGCCTCACTGCGGGGAGTCGCCAAGCTCTTTTACGCCTGAGCGAGATCCACCGCACAAGTGGCGAGCACACTGGCAAAAGTTCGACAGGCCTCATCATCGACCGCGAAGTCGGGACTGTGGTGCTGACCGCTGGTTCCGTCGGCCAACGCGCCGCCGATGAACATGTAACTACCGGGAATGCGATTGAGGAACTCGGACATGTCGTCACTGGGTGACACGGGCGGCAGGTCCAAGACGTTCGCGTTGCCGACGACCTTGCCGGCGCTCTCGATCACTCGGCGAGCGACGTCGATGTTATTGACCACAGCTGGCGTGCCGTCTTCGAGCGACAACGAACACGTCACGTTGAAGTGGTCACCAATCTCGTCCAGGATGGCTCTCAGCCGTCCGAGCGAGACCACGAGCTGGTCGGGCGTGAACGTGCGCAGCGTGCCGCGCAACTGCGCACGACGCGGTACCACATTGTTCGCGGTGCCCGCGTGAATGACCCCGGCCGAACACGCGCACGTACCGCCTTCGAATTCCAGGCCGGCCACAACTTCACCGAGACGCGGAGCCAGGGCGCTCACCGCTAAGACGACGTTTCCGTCCTCGCTCGACATCGCGCCGTGACCGCCCTTACCCTCGATGTTGACCGCGAGTGCATTCGCCTGGCTCATCAAGACACCCGGTCGCGTCGCGACAAAACCCACCGGCAGGAAGGACGTGACGTGAGCGCCAATGACAAAGTCGGCGGGGTGATTGTCTAATACACCACCCGCAATCATGGCCTCGGCCCCGCCGAGGCTCTCTTCGGCCGGCTGAAAGATGAGCGTGTAGTCGCCCGCTAAATCCTCGCGAAATTGACTCAGTACGTCGGCCACCCCCAGCAAAGATGCCGTGTGCACGTCGTGTCCGCAGGCGTGCATGACTCCTGGGTTGACTGACACGTACGAAAATTGACGTTCTTCATCGACGGGCAGACCGTCGATATCGGCGCGAAGCATGATCCGGTTGCCGGGCTTGGCACCGTGCAGTGTGGCGACGGCCCCGGTATCAGTGGGACACGGCGACAGTTCCCAGCCGAGTTCGACCAATCGTTGGCGAATGACGTCGCTCGTGCGATGCTCCTGAAAGGAAAGTTCCGGGTGAGCGTGGAAGTCGTGGCGGATGTCGACCATCGGACCGTACGCCTCGTGGATGAAGCCTGGTAGTTCGTCAGAAAATGTTCTAGTCATGGACGCATGGTACTGAGAACGCCTTCGCGACGGTGAACTGGGTCGGATAAGATATCTGGCCTGCAACATTGCGGCTGTAGCTCAGCGGATTAGAGCATCGGTCTACGGAACCGAGGGTCGGGGGTTCGAATCCCTCCAGCCGCACCATGGCATCCGGGGGATACGTTTAGGAACGTCTGAAACGTCCGAAGTAGTAGGTAACAAGTTCCATCGAGGAAAGTAAGTCCTTGTTGCCATGACTAAACGCATGAATGTCGAACCAACATCCGCATTTTGGTCTCAAGCCTCAATTTCAAGACAGTTGACAAGCTGGTCCATGGTCAGTGGTCCCCCGCGGGTACGACAGTTACCAAGGGTTTGTTTTTCATCCTGACTGGGCCCATGTTTAAGCCGCGGTGCCTCCTCGTAAAGACGTTCTGGTAGATGGCCACTTGGGTCTTACGCCTCTTCACTTCCCCGTGGGCCTACTTGATGTTGGCACCGGTAAGAGGGGTCACTCGCCGGTACTTGCCCCTCCAATCCTTCCAAATCAATTGATTTAAGGCCAGTTTCCAGGCAATCTCAAAAACGAAGAAGTAGTGAAGGAGTTCACAAGGAAAATGTACGTTGGTGATTTCGATGGACTATCCTTCGCGAGATTTCAGTTGTCAATGTTTCCGAGGCACACAGAGCCTTCCGGACTGATCCAGCGCCCGAAATGCTCCCAAGGTCGAAGTTTCATTTTGCTTATGGAGCGGGGGGCTCGAACATGAGAATAATCAGCGGGGCGGCACGTATTTCCAGCATCAAAGCGGTTGAGCCGGTTAACGATGAAGCCGACATGAATTTGGGGCAACGTATGTTCGACGTGGTTCGGTTGGTTCGACTCACGAGTCTCAGACTCAAAGTCGTCTCCATCGCCACACTCCTCATGGTGTTCGGTCTCGCAGTCGGCCCCGCCCAGTTGGCGGGGGCCACGCCGTCGGGCAACACCTACTACGTCAACTCGGCCACCGATACCGGCGCCGGCGACTGTTCCGTCGCGACCAACACCGACTGCGGCATCGACGACGCCATTGCTGCCTTCAACGCCGACACCAATGCAGGCGACGCCGACACCATCGTCTTCAGCTCGGCCATCGCCACCTTCATTGTGGGCACGCCCACCGCCATTGACAACACCACCTCGGGAGTCACCTTGGTCATCAACGGCAACGGACCGAGCAACACCGCGGTGAGTGGCAACAACGCCAGTTCCGTCTTCGTCGTCGACGCTGGTGTCACGGCTACCATCTCGGGGCTCACCATCGAGAACGGCTACGCCACTCAGAGTCCATCCAACGTCGGGGGGGCCACCGGCGGCGGGATCCTCAACGAGGGCACGCTCACCGTCACCGACTCCACGGTGTCCAACAACAGCGCCGTTTACGGCGGCGGGATTTCCAACGTGTGCAACCCATCGATAACGAACTGTCCTTCCGCCATCCTCACCGTCACCGACAGCACCATCTCGGACAACAGCGCCAGCGCGCACAGCGGCGGGATCCTCAATGGTGGCCAGACCACCGTCACCGACAGCACCATCTCGGACAACAGCGCCAGCTACGGCGGCGGTATCGGCAGCTTCGGCACGACCACCGTCACCCACTCAACGCTGGCCGGCAACAGCGGCGACGGGATCTACAACGGTTCCGGTTCCGCTACCCTGGTCGCGACCATCGTGGCCAACAGCAGTGGCGGAGACTGCAGCAGCCCGATCACCGACGGCGGCTACAACCTCGATACCGACGGCACTTGCGGCTTCAGCGGCGCCAACGACTCATTCTCTGACACCCCGGCGGACCTCGCCGGCCTGCAGAACAACGGGGGGCCCACCCCGACGATCGCACTCGAAACCGACAGCCCGGCCATCGACGCCGTGACCAACCCAGCGGACTGCACTGGCACTGACCAGCAGGGAGTGCCGTGGCCGGACCCCTGTGACATCGGGGCCACGTCCGCCGTGACTGTTGCTCCCGACACCATCACCTTCAACTCCGAGGGCGGAAGTGCAGTCAGCTCGATCAGCGGCCCAGGCGGCACGACGATCAACCTGCCCGCCGCCCCCACCGACCCCGGTTACACCTTCACCGGCTGGTTCGCCGCCTCTTCGGGTGGCACGGCGCTCACCTCGCCCTACACCCTTACCGGTTCGGCCATTCTCTACGCCCAGTGGACGGCTAACGCCCCATCAACCTATTCTCCCGTGGATTTCTCTTCTCAGGCCAATTTCACTTGGCTTGCGCAGGAAACGGATCCGGACGGCGCGACGGCCACGTATTTTCCCGGCGGCCCCGTGGGCTCGGTGACTCTTGGCGGCATACCGTTCAACATCGCGACGAACGCTGCCGGTTTCCAGGCGTGGAACGGTTGGACGGCATCCGGGGGAGAGAACGGCACGGTCAGCATCACCATGCCGGTGAATGACTACGGGGCCACCGACGTCTACACCCTCATTAACACGTACTGGGGAACTCCGTCCGGCCCCTACACGACCCTGGTTTTCACCGGGTCCGGAGGCGCGACGTATACCGATCAACTTTTCTTGGACTCGGATATTCGTGGCTGGTGCTGCGTGGGTTCGATTAACGGGACCTCGACCACTAACGTCTACTCCGAAGCGTCCTCCCCGATCAATGGGGCGCAAGGCTTTCTGGACATGCAGCACATCGTGTTGCCGCCTGTCTTTGCAACGCAGACACTGACTTCGATCCAAGTCGTCGACAGTGGTGTTGCCGGGATTCAGCGAACCATCCTCGACGGCGTTACCGTCGCGACCGCCGCGTCCGTCGCGACGGAAGACACCGTCGCTTTTAACTCCGAGGGTGGCAGTGCAGTCGCATCGGTGAGCGGCCGGGACGGCAGCTCGATCATCCTTCCCTCCGACACCTATCCGGGCTACGCCTTTGACGGCTGGTTCGACGCGCCCGGCGGAACCCTGGTTGGTTTCGCCGGCGACTCTTACACCATCCCCTCAGGCGGGGCGACTCTCTACGCCCAGTGGTCGGCGCAGTGCACCGCAGGCTCCTTTAGCGCATCCGGCACGGCACCCTGCACGCCAGCTCCGGCCGGCAGCTTCGTAGGAACGACCGGCGGTACCTCGGCCACGGCGTGTCCGGCGGGGACCTTTAGCGCTACGAGCGGTGCCTCCTCCTGCACGCCGGCTCCGGCCGGCAGCTACGACTCGGGTACCGGCAACAGGGCCGCCACGACGTGTCCGGCGGGGACCTTTAGCGCTACGAGCGGTGCCTCCTCCTGCACGCCGGCTCCGGCCGGAAGCTACGACTCGGGTACCGGCAACAGGGCCGCCACGGCGTGTCCCGCGGGGACCTTTAGCGCTACGAGCGGTGCCTCCTCCTGCACGCCGGCTCCGGCCGGCAGCTACGACTCGGGTACCGGAAATACCGCACCCATGTTGTGTCCGGCGGGGCTAACCAGTAGTAGTGGCGCCACCTCGTGCGCGGCTGGCAACTGCGAAATAGCCCTCCCCACCACCGGTGCCACAACGATCATCACGGGTACCTACTCGGGCAATATCGAGGTAAAGAACGGCACGTCGCTGTGGCTTGACGGCGGAACTATCACGGGAAATGTGACTATTGACGCAACCGGCAAGTTCGCAGCCAGCGGCGGCAGCGTCAAGGGCAACGTCACCTCCTCAGGCGGCCCGGTATCGCTCCAGGGCACGATCGTGAGTGGCAACGTTCAGACCCAGAACGCCGGTCTCGCCCTCGGAGCCAACACCAAGGTGAGTGGCAACGTTCAGGTCACCGGCGGGACGACACTATGCATTTCTGGCAACGGCAACGGCGCTGTCACGATCATGGGCAACCTCCAGGTCGAGCAACTTGGGGCCGCTACGGTCCCAGCGATTATCTGCAACACCAAGGTGAGCGGGAACCTGACCTATGAGGACAACGCCGACCCCGCGCTGATCGGCGGGAGTGGAGGCTGTACCGGTGACACCGTGAGCGGCAACATCCAGGTCGAAGACAACACCGCCCAATTGACGATTGGTGGGGCGGGCACGGGCTATGGGAACACCGCTGCTGGCAACATCCAAGTTGAACACAACACCGGCGGGGGCACGCTCACAGACAACACGAGCACTGGCGGGAACTGTCAGCTCGGCAGCGACACGCCGGGAATCACCGGCACTCTCAATGCCGTGAAATCCGGAGCACAGAACACCTGTAACCCAGCTAAGCCCGATTGACGCTGTGTTGGGGCAGCCAACAGAGCGGCTGCCCCAACGGCAACACCCTTCTGGCCTGAGAGTCCATCGGACTTCTTAGCGGCCACCTGTCGTCGGGATCGAACACCTAGATCGATGACGTCCACGCACGAAATATGATCGGCTCCGCCTCCGACTCACGTTTGCAACAGACGTTTCGGTCGTCCCTATCACCTATCCCCACCATGCTGTCCGGCATCCGTTATCGCGAAGTGGACGTCACAAAACGTCCGTCGCATTGACTAAATGCCGCCCGAAGCGAATTGGTGACATTTATGACAGGACATTTCACCTTTCACCGGTGCCTCGGCCACTTCCATCCCACACATTGTCTTATCTCCACTGCCCGGCGCACGATAATGGACATCTTTGTCGGCGTCATTTTTCGCACTTACCTTCACTAAAGCTGCCATCTGGCTGACTCTAGCCACTTGTGGCGAAGAACTTAGCCATAGCGAAATTCATTGCTGCAATGTAATTGTTGAACCTCAGTACGATTCTTGAGAGTGCGGCCGATTCAGGAAAATGAGGTGTGATGCGTGCTCGAGTGGTTACCTTGGCTGCGCTGGCGCTACTGACGAGTCTGGGACTTGAAACCGCAGCAACGTCCGCGCCACCGGTGTCACTGGTCGTGAGCGCGCGAGGTCTCAATGTGGCGCATCTCGGCACCGGAGAAGCAACGGCGGAGATGAGATTGAAGCGACTGCTCGGTCCGCCGTCAATACCGTTGACGTCGACACCCGGACTCTCTAATTGCGGGCTAGGCGCGATGTCGTCCTGGCGCGGTTTCAGCGCGTACTTTGATCACGGTCGCTTGGTCGGACTGTCACTCGGTCCCGGTCTCACGCCAGCGGGCAGAACGTCAAGTGGACTGAGACTTGGCGATACGTTGGAACGCGCGCGGGCGCTCTACGGATCGTCGCTGCACTCTTCGACTGAACAGGGCGGTACCTGGTTCGCCACAACGAGCACGGGACGTATCGACGGCTTCTTGAATCCGAGCACCGGGCGAACACCGAAACCGTCGGCTCGAATTCTCACGATCGACGTCGGCGTGGTCGGGTGCCCCGCAATGTCACCCTGAGCGATTGATCTTCTAACGTTTTCGGACGCGACATAATCAAACGACGTGCGAAAGTTCAGGGGTGATGGGAAGGCGCACGCAGACTCCGAGTCCGCCCAAACTGCTCTGGTGAAAATCTATGGAACCATTGAGGTCCTTTACCACCGCCGCGATGATGCTCATGCCGAGCCCCGAGCCACCTGATTCACGTGACCGTGATTTGTCGAATCTCATGAAACCTTGTGGCCCGCTTTCGTACGCGGACTCGGGCAGGCCCGGCCCACCGTCCTCGACCCATAGTTCAATGGTCTCGCCGTGCGTGTGCAGAATCACGCGCACGGGCGCGTTTGCGGGCGTGTGGCGACGGATGTTCGAGAAGAGGTTTTGCAGCAGCCGTTCGACCCGACTCTTTGAGCCCACGAGCGTCACGTCTTTGTCAATTTGAGAGTGAATCGCGCGATGCGGTTCGAGCGTTCGAAAGTCCGTGAGCTGCACGTGCAGAATCGCGCTCACATCGATTCGCTCGTCGTGCGCGGCGCGTTGCTCTCCCAGTTCGGTGAGTAGTAACAGATCGCTTATCAATCGCTCCATGCGCTGGACCTCTTCGCCCATGCGGTCAAGGGCGCGCAGCTGGACCTCTGGTGAGGGAACGCGGTCGCTTCGTAGTAACTCGGTGTAACCGCGAATGACCGTCAGCGGTGTTCGCAGTTCGTGCGAAGCGTCGCCGAGGAACTGCTGCATTCGTTGTGAGATGTTGCGTTCGAGAACGACGGCGTCATTGAGGGTGCCGACCATCCTGCCAAGTGCGCTGGAGAGTTGATCGACGTCGGAGCGTCCACTGGTTTCGGGCAGCGTCACGTCCTCGTTCTTGTCAGCGATGTCATTGGCGAGGCCAATGAGTTCTTCAATCTTCTTGGTGTCACGTCGGATGACGACTTGCGCGGCGCCACTCATCAAGAGGTCGGCGACGACCGTGAAGAGCAGCAGGCGCAGGATGAGGTTGTGCGTCGAGCGTTTCACGTCGGCCGATGACATCGCAATGAAGAGGGAGTCGCCACCGGGCAACGCCACCGTGCGGAAGCGAATGCCGCCGCCGTCGGTCGAGGACTGAATTGAGTGCACCGAGGCGTTGAGCAGCGCTTTGCGCGGCAATGTGGCCACGTTGAACGTGGCGAGTGAGAGTTGTGAGATGGTGCCGGCGTTGACGAAGTCGACCACCGCGTTGAAGTTGTTCTGGTGCACCGCGAGCAGCGCCGCGCCGATGGCGTCGCTCTTAGAACCCTTGGTGCTGAGAATGATTTGATTGAGATTGTGGTCGAGCACTGACAGCTGTGAGTTCTTCGTGGCAATGACGGCGTAACCGCCGATCAAGAGCGAAATCAATGTGGTGGCGACAATCAACACCAGGGTGAACCTGGTCCTCAGCCTCACGGGTGACTCGTAGAGTCCACGATTCGATAGCCGACACCGCGGACAGTGGTAATTCCTTCAAAGCCGTCGCGATGTAATTTGCGTCGCAGGTAAGAGATATAGGTATCGACGATGGACGTGTTTGATTCGAAATCGATCCCCCAGACGTCGTCAAGTATTTGGGATTTGGTGACCACTCGACTCTGATTGGCCATGAGGTATTCCAGCAGACGAAATTCGGTGGGTGACAGCTCGACCAGCGCGTCTTGGACAAATACCTCGTGCTGGTTAACGTCTAACGTGACCGGTCCGCACGTGATGACGGCGTCGGCGTCTAGAAATTGAGTGCGGCGCAGAATCGCGTTGACGCGCAACAACAACTCTTCGAGTCCGAAGGGCTTGGTGACGTAGTCATCCGCGCCGAGTCGGAGCCCCTGGGTCACGTCGCTGCGGTCGCCCCGCGCGCTCAGCATCAAGGCTGGTGTCAGGTTCCCCTTGGCTCGAATCTGGGCCAGCAGCTCGAATCCGTTGAGAAACGGCATATTCACGTCGAGAATCAGCAAATCTGGCTTGGCTGTTCTCAGCGCCACCAGGGCCGATTCACCGTCTTTAGCGGCCATAGTCTCGAAACCAGCAATCGAGAGGGCGTCGCACAGCAGATCGCGCACGCCCTCTTCGTCATCGACCACAAAGACAAGGGACTTATGCGCTCGAGCCACGTTCTCAAGGGTACCGGCCGCGAGAACCTAGAGGGAATGAACCTTCCAGTTAACATGCGACGCACTGGCCATTCACAGAAATCTCACACCCTGAGCCAATAGTTTTGATGCAGTGGTCATATTGGCCGAGAAGTGCAGTGTCGAGGAATTTTCATGAAAAGCAGGATCATTCGGAGTCTTACCGTCGGGTTGGTAAGCATTGGGCTATTCGCCGCGTCGGCGAGCGTCGCGTCAGCGACGGGTACCCCCAAGCGCACACTGGCGCAATATGAACTGCAATTGAAGAACTACAAGGCTGAAGTTCAGGCCATCAACCTCACCTTCCAACTCGCTATCCAGAACGCGACCACCAACTACAAAGCCGCACTGAAGGCGTCTCCTTCGACGCAAAAGACCGTGGTCGCGGCCGCGGAAGCTCGCTACAAGTCGGCCCTCGCGGCGGCAACGACGCCCGAGGCCAAGGCTGCCGCTCGTGCAGCGCTCGCCGAGGCCGTCGCCGCTGCCTGGCAAAACTACGGTAATGCCCTGTCGGGATCAAACACCGCGGCCATGAGCGCGGCGTTATCCACGTTTAACGCGGCAGTGACCGCCGCCGTGCTGGCCCAGCAGAATGCCATTACGGCGTTGGGGCCAAAGCCGGTCCCGCCAACCAAATAGCCTCTCGCAGGCGACCGCACCCTCGCCTGCGCCGAAAAAGCCCATTTTTTGGGACATTCAATTCAGTCGCCCCGAGTCGACCCACGTGTCGGGATTCCGTCGCGGTATTCGTCTCGCCACACGCGAAAAGCCGGTGTTTACAAGAGTTTTCTCAGAGTTGTCGCCATACAGACGCTCCGCACTCTGCTTTCACAGGCATTTCACAATATTTGACAGGAGACTTGAAACTGTCCGGGATCATCTCGGGTGAAGGCAATGAAGGGATTTTGGTATGAACAAGATCAAGACGAAGACAGTAGGTCGCATCACTGCGGCAGCAGCCTTGAGCATTGGCCTCGCGGCGAGCGCAGTGAGCGTTGCTGCAGCCTCAGACCACGGTTCACGCCTCTCGAGTCAGCACGATTCTTTCGGCCAGTCACATTGGAATAATTCTCTCGATGGTGTTGCGTCCGGCGTGACCGCTACGTCAGTAACGGTAACGCCACGCGGCGGTACCGCCACTACCTACGTCATCACGGGCACGACCGTGTTCGCTGAAGGCATGACCACGGTCCTGCCGAGTGCCTTGGTAAATGGATCATTTGTCGGCATTCAGGTCATCGCGACCGGTTCGACCACGGCGGGCGTCATTGAAATTGTGCCGCCCCGTCCGATATGGGAGGTCGGTGTTGTCGGCACAGTAAGCCTGACTTCCGTCATGATCACTGACCACAATGGAACACCGTCGACGTTCGCCATTACCGGAACGACCACGTTCCTCGAAGGCAAGACCACGGTGCCGCAGACGGATTTGGTCACGGGTAGTCATGTTGCGATTCAGGTGTCGGCGAGCTCGCTGATGACCGCGCTGAGCATCGAGATCGCGCCGCCCCGTCCAATTTGCGTGAGTGGCCTCGTTACGGCGGCCAGCTTGACGTCGGTCACGGTGACTGGTAAGAACGGCACGCCTGAGACGTTCGCGATCAACGGAGCGACGACCTTTGCCGAGGGCAAGACCACGGTTCTGCCCGCCGCGTTGGTAGCTGGCGAGGATGCGCAGATTAAGGCACTGCCGAGTGCACCGACGACGGCGACCAGCATCAACATTTCGCTGGTCCGCGTCAGCGGCAAGGTCACGATGGTTACCGGTGACACGATCACCGTCGAGGGGTTCAAGGGCGTCACCAGCAGCATCGTGACGGATCCAACCACGACGACATTCACCAAGGACGGGGCAACCGCGGGACTTACTGATGTTGCGGCTGGCGACTTCGTCAGTGCCCAGGGCTTGATTGGTACCACGCCGACGACGCTTGACGCGTCCAGTGTCAGCATTTCGGACCATTGGGGTCAACCGGTGCACGTTCCGTTTGGCAATCACGGTAACGACTCACATGGCAATGGCGGCAACCAGGGATCGAATAACCAGGGGTTCTCGAGACATGGTTCACGTCAGCACGGGAACTTTCGCCGGTAACGTAGTTCCTTCTTAAATTACTCATCCAGCTGTTCCGTGTTTTCGATTCTCGAACGGAGCAGCTGGACGAGTCATTTGTGGGGAGAACGCAACTGCGGTGCGTGTCAGCAAGTTCCATATTCCCGGTCAGAAGTTATCGTGTGGTGTTGGTAGCCACCGCGTAGGCGAAGCGATGTTGGTCGCTCGCGCAAGTTGAGTCCGACCTATGGTTGAGCGATGTCCGCGCGTGCGTAATTGGTGCGTAGCGACACCAAACGATGTCGATTGAACTCGTCAAATCAGCCGGAGGACAACAATGTGCTTTTCTCCAACGGGCGATCTCGTGGGCGGCAGCGTGGTGGTGGCGATTGGCATTGACGCTTGTCTGCACGTGAAGGGCCGACCGGAATATATGGCGGTCGCCGCATTGCCGATTGTTCTGGGACTGCATCAGATCGACGAGACGTTCGTGTGGTGGTGGTTGCAGGGGCACGCCTCGCAATCGGTCGGGCACGTCGCGATGTGGATCTATCTTCTGTTCGCCTTAGTGGTGCTGCCAACCTTGGTGCCCTTGATGTTCTTCTTTGTCGAACCGAGAGGGCCGAGTCGATGGCGAATGGTGCCATTTTTGTTGTTGGGTGCGGCGGTGTCGATGGTGTTGCTTGAGGCCATGCTGGTGGGTCATCCGAGCGTGAAACTCGCCACGTACCACTTGGCCTATTCGATTGGTCTGCACCACGGTGTCGCGATCTTTGGTTTGTACATCGTCGCCACCTGTGGACCGCTGCTCGTGTCGGGTTTCCGAACGGTCTTTTGGTTCGGGTTAGCGAACGTGGCGGCCGTAATCGCACTTGCCCTGCTGTGCGCCAGTGGATTCACCTCACTGTGGTGTTTCTACGCGGCGCTACTGAGCGGCGCCATTGCCTTGCACTTGCGCTACGCGCATCCTCGATTGGCGAAATCCCCTCAAGTCACGCCGAGTTCTTTATAGCGACGCACTGAGTGAGTTTGGTCGCCGCGTTACCGAAAGAGAACGTTCATAACGCCCCAAAGGACCTTGTGCTCGGTCAGGCCGTCAAAATTGGGCTGGTAAGGTTTTCAGGTTACGAAGCTGCAACGATGCGCTTTACGAAGGAGCGATATGAAGGTACTGGTACTTGGCGGCGACGGATTTTGTGGCTGGCCCACCTCACTTCATCTCTCTGACGCTGGTCACGACGTGACCATTGTTGACAATTTGAGCCGTCGGGAGATCGACATCGAGCTCGAAGTGGAATCACTCACGCCAATCCGACCCATGGGCGAGCGTCTTCGCGTGTGGAAGGAGCTGACCGGTAAAGAGATTGGCTTCGTCAATCTCGACCTGGCCGAAGAGTACGAGCGCTTTGAAGCTCTGCTGCGTGAACTCAGCCCTGACGCGATCGTCCACTTCGCAGAACAGCGCGCCGCGCCCTATTCCATGCGTAACTCCATCGCCAAGCGATACACGGTGGACAACAACGTCCGCGCGACGCACAACGTGTTGGTGGCGATTGTGTCGAGCGGTCTGGACATCGCGCTCGTGCACCTGGGCACCATGGGTGTCTACGGCTACGGTTGGTCCGGTTCGGCGCCGATTCCCGAGGGCTACCTCACGGTGAAGGTGCCCACCCCCGACGGCGACATTGACCGCGAGATTTTGCACCCCGCCAATCCCGGTTCGGTGTATCACCTGACCAAGACCTTGGACCAGTTGCTGTTCTCCTTTTACGCCGTCAACGACCAGGTGCGCATTACCGATCTGCACCAGGGAATTGTCTGGGGCACGCAAACTCCCCAGACGTCGTTGGATGAGCGCTTGATCAACCGCTTCGACTACGACGGTGACTACGGGACGGTGCTCAACCGATTCTTGATGCAGGCGGCCATTGGACACCCGTTGACGGTGCACGGCACCGGTGGCCAGACTCGCGCCTTCATTCATATCCGTGACACCGTGCGCTGCGTCCAAATCGCGCTCGAGAACCCGCCCAAGCGCGGCGACAAGGTGAAGGTTTTTAACCAGGTCACCGAGACCTACCGACTTCGCGACCTGGCCGAACTGATCGCCAAATTGATGGACGCCAAGATCGCCAATCTGCCGAACCCGCGCCGCGAAGCGGTCGAGAACGAACTCAACGTCAGCCGCGAGAAGTTCTCGGCACTGGGACTCAACCCCACGGTGCTCTCTGAGGGCCTGTTAGAAGAGGCTCGTGACATCGCGGTTAAGTATCGTGATCGGGCCGACACCACCAAGATCATTGCGCGTTCCGTGTGGCGCGCCGGCATGGAGACCTCACCCGACCTCGTCTAGGCGAGCAGCACTGCGACGACCGTTTTGTAAGCGGGCTTCGTAGCGCCGAAGAATGCCCGTGTTTCATGAACGAGCGTGTGAGAATTCGTCCATGTCATCTATCTACGAATACGTACGTCATCCCCGCTCAGCGGAACTTCGCGCCCACGGTCCGGTCAAGACGAGGGACCTGCTGCGCACCAATAGTACGAATTTCTTGGTCCGCTTCAACGCCAAATTCGGCCTGAAGATCACGCTGGTCGTGGGCACCATGTGGTGCGCCTACATTTTCACCTTCCTGGCGCTGTTCGCGCTGCCGTCGGCGATCAAGCAGGGCACGTACTTCATCATCGTGTGGATGTCGAGCAGCTTCTTGCAGTTAGTGCTGTTGCCGATCATCATTGTGGGCCAAAACATTCAAGCCGCCGCCGCCGACAAGCGGGCCGAAGATACGTACAAGGACGCCGAAGCGGTGTTGAAGGAGTCCGAAGAAATTCAAAATCACTTGCTCGCTCAAGACAAGGCCATCTCGGACATCCTTGAGCGCATGGAGACGATGCTGCAACAGAACGGTCCCAAAGCCCCGTAACCAATTGCTCCGTTCGTTGGATTGGGATAGTCGCCTAAGCGAACTGCGTGCAAGAGTGGATTGTGCGCTCACTCGTTGCCTCAGGTGTGATTCGGGCCGTCAATACGTCAACGACAGTGCGGTTCGTGCACAACGGGTCCGCGTTGCCGGCAGCCCGCGTGGTGGTCGTCACGGTGCCGATCATCATATTGACGGGCTTGTGGTGGCTCACGAAGCGTCGCGGCACGTAGGTCACAGCGAGGACGCTACGAGCGCAGCAGATCCTTCGCAATCGCGACCACCTGCATCTCGTCGGTGCCGGCGTAGATGCGCAGCACCCGAGCGTCGCGACTTAACTGCTCCACGCGGTACTCGGCGATATAGCCGTTGCCGCCAAATATCTGAATGGCCTCGTCGGCGACCTGGCACGCCGCCTGGGCCGAATAGAGCTTCATCGCGGAGGCTTCGGCCAGCGTCGGCACTGCGCCGTTCGCGGAACGCTCGATATGGGAGAAAATCATGTTGCGCACGTTGACGCGGGCGATCTCCATATTGGCGAGTTTGAGTTGAATTAGTTGGAACTCGGCTATGGGCTTGTTCCAGAGTGTACGGTGCTTCGCGTACTCAATGCACAGCCGCACGCACTCTTCGATAATGCCCAGTGACATGGCGGCGACGCCGGCGCGCTCGGCGACGAAGTTGTCCTTCGCGCTCTCACGCCCTCCGCCCTGTGGTTCTTCGGTCTCGCCGAGTAGTCGGTCGCGACCGACGCGCACGTCGCTGAGGAACACCTCGCCCGTGGGTGACGCGTGCTGACCCATCTTGCGCATGGGCTGGGCTTGATCGAGCCCGGGCATTCCCTTGTCAAGCACGAAGGTGAGGACCTTGCGGTTGCGCACCTCGTCGTTACTACCGTCGTCGAGTTTGGCGTAGAGCACAATCGTGTCCGCGTAGGGCCCGTTCGTGATCCAGGTCTTCTGACCATTCAGCACGTATTCGTCCCCGTCACGGGTCGCGCGCGTGCGCATGCCCCCTAACGCGTCCGAGCCCGAGTCCGGTTCGGTGATGGCCCACGCCCCGATCTTGTCGAGCGTCATCAAATCGAGGCCCCAACGCTGCATCTGTGCCGGCGTGCCCAACTTGTTGATCGTGCCCGCCGCGAGACCCGTCGACACCCCCAAGGACGTGACAAAACCGGGACTGACGCGGCACAGTTCGATCGTCGAGATGAGTTGCGCGGAAGGATCGCCGCCGCGCGACGTTCGAGCAGGCTCTTCACCCGAAACCTTTCGTTCGAGCTGTCGCTTGAAGTTCTCCTGAGCCATCTCCCTAAGACCGAACGTCTCGTACATCTTGCGCATGATGTCAAACGGGGCCACGCCATTGTGCTCGAGGTCATCGAGATGCGGGCGGATCTCTTCGTCGACGAAGCGACGAACCACCGCGGCGATGGCCAACTGCTCTTCGGACCACTCGTACATGGCCCCTACCCGACGCGCGTCAGCGTGTTGCGGTCAGTGTGCATGATGACCGCCTGACTCTTTCGGTGCTCGACGACGATCGTTTCGTCGTAGGAGAAGGTGCCTGCGTCGAGCGTGACCGTCACTTCAAATCTGGTGGCACGGGCCACGTCGTCGAGGTACTGACTCGACAGGATGCCGTAGGTGTTTGAACCGAGCACCGCCTCTAATCGAAAAGACGTCGCGCCCGGTGGGACGGTCCCTCCGGCGATCACCGTGACGGCGATCGGGGAGGTGAAGCAGCGCATCACCTGCTGGTTCGTGGCGTCCCACATCCAGTAGCCCACCTCGGTGTGAAAGGGATCGTCGTCACCCTCTCGCCAGGCGCTGGTGCGGTAATCAAGCCCGAACAGCGTTCGTTCGCCATTCTCGACCGGTCCAAAAGGGACAAAGGAGGTTCGCTCGCGGAATGGGGTCTCGCCTATCTTCCCGCTGTCATTGTGGAAGGAGACGTCGAGTCCGTCATATCCTGACTCCCAGGTCCCGATGAGACCGGCCAGCGGTCCCCACAACTCGTTCGCCATGTGGCAATCTCCTCCGAGCGCAATCGTTGGCGACTGTGTTGTCATCCTACGAAAGGGCGCGCGACACGCTCACGGGTGAGCCGGAGAGTCGGTCCAGAAGAGCGGAAGTCCAACGCATGTGGTCAAGCGTCACGAGCGCGGGGGCCACGCCGAGCCACAGTTCCGCATGACTTTGACCGATGAAGAGGGCGATCAAAATCGTCTCGGTGACCACTCGCCAAATGGGCGAGCGGCCGCCGAGACGTTGGGTCACGTGAAAGCTCACGACGAGCACGTTGACGCCGGGAATACACGACTCGAGGGTCCAGTGGCCCTCGAGTTGTCGCGCGGCCAGGCTGAAACAAAGTGAGCCGATGACGAGTAGTCCAATGCCAACGTCGAGTCCGGTACTGGCGAACCAGAACGGTGCCGGTTTGGCGGTGCCTCGCCAGTGGGCGAGCACGTTCACCGCGAGACCAAGACCGGCGAAGAACGTGACGATGCCGTAACGCACGAGTCGGTGCAGCGCGTTGATGAGCGGCAATGACTCGACTATCGGCGTCGTGACGACTGGCTCACCGTAGGGCCGCGTCAACTCGGACCAGTCCGTCCCGGTCCACACCCGCCATTGGCGCGCGCCACTCGGATCTGGGTACCAGCCCGGCGGAACGGTACGGGGCGGTGCGATACTCACCGCACTAGCCTGCCATAGAAATACGTTAAGGAGCACCGATGAGCCAATCACGAGGAGCTGTCGCTCCCACCTCAGGTACCCAAGACCACGTCGCCGTGCTGGAATCAACGCTGGATCAAGCGATCGCTGACGTCACCGGTCACGCGGATGACTGGGCCAGCACGTCGCCGAGTGAACGCGCTGATCTGCTCGCCCAAATCGTTCGCGACACGTACGAAGTTGCCGAGGAATGGACCGCGGCGGGATGCGTCGCGAAAGGTTACGACTCTCGCAGTCCAGAAGGTGGCGAAGAACTCTTCAGTGGTGTGGGCACTTTCATTCGGATGGCGCAGGCGTTTCGCCAGTCGATGCTCGATCTCGCGTCCAAGGGTCGTCCGCAGTACCCGGGTCCCGCTCGCCACAAGCCCGGTGACCGCATCGCCGTCCAAGTCGTGCCCGCGACCTTATTTGACAAGATCCTCTTCAGCGGCGTGTCCGGTGAAGTGTGGATGGAACCCGGCGTCACGGAGTCTGACGTGCTGGCCACGCAAGCGCAAACGTATCGCAACCCTCATGAGCACCTCGGCGTGTCGCTCGTGTTAGGCGCGGGCAACGTCGGCTCGCTCGGACCGCGCGACGTGCTGACGAAGCTATTTGTTGAGGGCAAGGTCGTGGTCTTAAAGGCCAATCCCGTCAATGACTACCTCGTGCCGTTCTGGCAGTGTGCGCTGCGGGCGCTGATCGACGCCGGCTTCCTGCGCATCGTTAGTGGCGGCGCACAGGTCGGTGGATATTTGACGCATCACGTGGGGATTGATGACATCCACGTGACGGGCTCGGACAAGACGCATGACGCGATCGTGTTTGGCGTTGGTCCCGAAGGGACCCGTCGCAAGGCTGAGAATGATCCCGACGTGACCAAGCCCGTGTCCTGTGAATTGGGCAACGTCTCGCCGGTAGTGATCGTGCCCGGCACGTGGTCGAGCAAAGAGATTGAGTATCAGGCCAAGCACGTCGCGACCATGCTCGCCAATAATGCTGGATTCAACTGTCTCAGTCCGCGAGTAATCATCACGCACGAACAGTGGCCACAGCGCGAAGAGTTCTTCGCGGCGTTAGAGAACGTCTTTGCCGCAATTCCTTCACGGTACGCCTACTACCCTGGCGCCCAAGAACGTCGCTCGGAGTTCCTTAACGTGCATCCCGACGCCCATCAGATTGGTGACGGTGACGACAAAAGAATGCCGTGGACCATCGTGCGCAACGTGGACCCGAGCAACGTTGATGACATCTGCTTTAACGTTGAGGCCTTCTGCGCGCTGACCAGCGAAACGGCGTTACCGGCCGGCTCGCCGGCTGATTTCGTGGCCAAAGCGGTGACGTTTTGCAACGACGTTGTCTGGGGAACGCTGTCGGTGACCTTGCTGGCCGACCCGCGCACGATGAAGGATTCCGTGACGGGCCCGGCGATAGAACAGGCCATTTCCGATCTGCGCTACGGCTCCATTGGGGTCAACATTTGGCACGCCATGAGTTTTGTCTTCGGCACTACGGTGTGGGGCGCGTATCCCGGTCACACGATCACCGACATTCAGTCGGGCAGCGGGTTCGTGGGTAACGGTTACCTCTTCGCCCATCCCCAAAAGTCAGTGGTGCGTGGGCCGTTCGTTGCTCGGCCCGCACCGGCCTGGTTCGCCACCAACGCCAACGCGGGCGTCGTGATGCGCAAACTTCTCGCCTTTCAAGTCGATCCTTCCTGGTCCAAACTGCCGGGGCTGATGGCCGCGGCGATGAAGGGTTAGGGCCGAAGCGACACAACGGTGCTCGCGGCGATCGCCGAGCACACCTTGACGCCGCAGGCCACGCCGAGCAGCGGCGACGGCACGTATTTGAGCGCGACGCTGGTCACGTGGTTGCCCTGCAGCGTCGCGAGCCACGGCGCCTGGTTCGCTGTTTGACCAACCACCGTGCACCGCGAGAGCCGGGCGCAGGCCACATCGTTCGCCTGTTCGCTGAGCGCTACGCCCTTCCACACTCGGGCGAAGGTGCTCGTACGCTCCACCAGGGACTGCGCGGCGGTCGTAACGAGTCCGACGCAGCGTAACGCTACGCAGGTCAAGGAGTTAACGGATATCCAGGTGCTGGGCACCGTGCGCACGGCCCAGGTCATCCCGCCGTCGTGGGTGACCTCTAGTAGCGCCTGGCGACTCGAGTTGGTCGCGGCGACGAGGCAGTTCATTGTGTCAGTGCACGACAGCGCCGTCACGGACACACCGGTGGTCCACGACATTGATTCCGGCGTTGTCCACGTGGTGCCCGCGTCGCTCGTAAAGGAGAGTCGTGCGTCGCCGGTGATGCCGGTGGTGTCAACCACGGCGCACGTTGAAGCAGCGAAGCAACTGAGCGCGCTCACGCCCTTACCCGCGTGGGGTGTTGGCGACGTGGTCACGGTCATCGTGCGGGGGCTGACGAGCCACAAGGTGTCACCGGAAAGTTGCGTACCGCCCACGAGGCATGCGCTGCTCCAACAGGCAGCCGACGAGATGGAATTAACGAGCGTGCTGGGAACGCGGGGGGCGCTCCAGTCGCCGTTGGCGCGACTCACCTGCACGACGGCCGAAGGTGCCACCGGGGATCCGTTCGCTCCGGCGGCGACGCAGGTGCCTGACGTCGTGCACGCCACGCTCTGCAGCGCCACGTCGATGCTGAGCGACGGCGTGCCGGTCAGGTGAGGACCCACCACGACTTTTGCGCTACCGCACCCCGCCAGCACGACGGCAGTCACGCCCACGACCAGCGCGCCCCGCCACGACCTGCGCGCGGTGGCTGTTGCTCGGCTCATGGCGTTCCCGGTCTTCTCTCGGCACGTGCCGCTTTGTCGATAGTACGAATGGCGTCTCGAGATGTCAGGGAAGACTTCGCTCAACGGTGTCGCAGGTTGTACGCGAATAGTGAGATCAGCTCGCGCCGCGCACGGCCGAGCCCAGGACATCGAGCCCGTCGGCCAATTGATCGTCGGTGATCACCAGAGGTGGCAATAAGCGAATCACGTTGCCGAACGTGCCGCAGGCGAGCACGATGACGCCGTGCTGGTTGCAGTAGTTGACGATCGCTTTCGCGGCCACCGCGTTCGGCGTCTTGGTGCCAGGTTGGGTGAGCTCAAACGCGATCATCGCACCCCGGCCCCGAACGTCACCGATAATGGCCACGTCTTGCTGTAACGAGCGAAGGAACGCCAGGAGTGCTTCGCCAATTTCACGGGCGCGCGCGACGAGATTGCGATCGCGCAGCGTTTTGATGGTCGCTAACGCCGCCGCCGCCGCGACGGGATTGCCGCCGTACGTGCCGCCGAGGCCACCTTCATGCACGGCGTTCATGAGTTCGGCACGTCCAGTGAGGCCCGCGAGCGGCATCCCGCCAGCGAGGCCCTTGGCGGTCGTGACCATGTCGGGTATGACGCCCTCGTGGTCAACGGCAAACCAGTCACCGGTGCGACAGAAACCGCTCTGAATCTCATCGGCGATGAAGACCACACCGTTCTTGGTGGTCCACTCGGACAGCGCCGGCAAGAATCCGTCGGCCGGCACGATGAATCCGCCTTCGCCTTGAATGGGCTCTATGAGAAGGGCCGCGACGTTGTGCGCGCCCACCTGGGTTTCGATCTCCTTGATCGCAATGGCCGCGGCTTCGGCGCCGGTGAGTCCGTCGATGAACGGATAGCTCATGGGCACGCGGTAAATCTCGGGAGCGAATGGGCCGAAGCGGTCCTTGTAGGGCATGTTCTTGGCGGTGAGGGCCATCGTCAAGTTGGTGCGTCCGTGATAGGCGTGGTCAAAGACGACGATGGCTTGGCGACCCGTCGCGAGACGCGCCACCTTGACCGCATTCTCCACCGCTTCCGATCCGGAATTGAAGAGGGCCGACGTCTTGGCGTGCGTGCCCGGGGTGAGGGCGGCGAGCTCTTCGCAGACTTCGATGTAACTCTCATAGGGCGTGACCATGAAGCAGGTGTGGGTGAAGGCGGCCACTTGAGCGCTCACCGCGTCGATGAGTTCTGGCACGGCGTGGCCAATTGTGGTCACGGCGATGCCCGAGCCAAGGTCGAGAATCTGGTTGCCGTCCGCGTCGACGAGGATGGCGCCTTCGGCCCGCTCGATGTAAATGGGAAAACCGTTGGTGAGTCCCGCGCTGACGGCAGCCTTGCGACGTTCGTGCAGGGCCCGCGACTTGGGTCCAGGTAGTTCCGTAATCACCTTGCGCTCGGTACCGACTTCAGACTGGATTGACGAAACCATTACGACTCCCCTGTTGCGCTGACACGTGTCAGATATGACCAGATTAGTTCTGTGGGACGCAACTGTTACCGAGAGCAGAAACGGGTGACCGAAGTCACCCGTTTCTGTGCGGCGGAGGAGGTGGGATTTGAACCCACGGTGCCCGGAGACACAGCAGTTTTCGAGACTGCCCGATTCGGCCGCTCTCGCACCCCTCCGTCGACCAGCCTACAACGGGGTCTGAGCTCGTTCTCGGGGCCGTCCCTTTGACGAGTTGTGAGAGTGTTAGACAGTCAAGTTTTGCCCGAGGGAGTAATCACGTGGTTGATGTAGCGAGCGATGAAGCGTTCATGCGTGTTGCGCTGGAAGCCGCCAACGATGCCGGCGCGCACGAGGACGTGCCCGTCGGATGTGTGTTAGTCCACGAGGGCGTGGTCATTGCGATCGGCGAGAATCGACGCGAAGTTAATCAAGATCCCACCGCTCACGCCGAGGTGGTTGCGTTGCGTCGTGCGGCCAGCGCGCGTGATGGTTGGCGTATGGACGGCGTCACGGCCTACGTCACTCTGGAACCCTGCGCAATGTGTGCGGGAGCTCTCCTAAATGCGCGCGTCTCGCGGGTGGTTATTGGCGCATTGGACGAAAAGGCCGGAGCCGTGGGATCGCGCTACAACCTTCTGAGTGATCCGCGGCTTTTGCACGAGTGCGACCTCACCTACGACGTCTTGGCGAGTGAGTCGGCTCTGCTACTTCAAGATTTCTTCTCGCGTCGTCGACCGTAATTGTTCCGCCAATCATTCTCGCGTCGTCGATATCTATTCGAGAACGGGTGCGAGAGATCCAGTGATTGCCCGTCCTCGCAGACGATGGCGCGTGACCTGGACCAGGATGACGAGGGTCGTCGGTATCATCACGACAGCTGGCAGTGCGACCGGAGGCTGATGAATCAA
>JBEKQN010000009.1:0-30213 GCA_049519675.1 Acidimicrobiales bacterium
GGGTCACGAACATTCAAAGGAGAATGCGCAGGCCATTCTCGTGTTCGGCACCACGGAAGACAACGGCACGCCGTCGCCGGAGCTCACGGTTCGCCTCGATCACGCGCTCGCGTTGTACCGAGATGGTCGGGCGCCGTGGATCGCCGTCACCGGAGGCAACAAGCCGGGCGACAACTACACCGAAGCGGGCGTGTCGGCCACGTACCTCGAAGCTCGTGGTGTGCCAAAAAAGAGGATCCTCATCGGCGCAGGCAACGATACGTGGCAGAACGTGTTGACGATCATGCCCGCGCTAGAGAAACATCACATCGTCACGGTATTGACGGTGACTGATCCTTTTCACGAATATCGGGCGATGGCGATTTCGTCGGCCCAAGGTCTCAAACCGCAACCTTCGCCCGTGTCGAACTCGCCGACGATTCACTTTTCGTTGTGGCTCTACTATTTGAAAGAGACCGCGTCAGTGGGGGTGGGGCGAATCATTGGTTACGGCACACTCAGTTCGTGGACGACGTCGACCTCAAAAGTCCATTTTCCCTCTGGCGGGTAGCGAGCACACTTGGCTAAGATTGCCAAGCCCTTCGGGGGTGGTGTAATTGGCAACACAACTGGTTCTGGTCCAGTTATTCAGGGTTCGAGTCCTTGCCCCCGAGCGAATTGAGTTGGAGTTAAGACTTCTGCTCGCTTCATGGTCCCATCGTCTAGTGGCCTAGGACATCACCCTCTCAAGGTGGAGGCACGGGTTCGAATCCCGTTGGGACTGCCATGTGTGACCTATACCCCAAAAAGCGGTCCACGGATGTGAGAGTTTGGTCGTGAGCTACCTGGAAGTGGTGGTGCCAAAGCGTTATCCAAAGAGTTTCCGGAATGAGGTGTGTGGTCGCCCACTCGTCGACTTCCAATACCCAAATTGGGCTTCCCGCGCGCGAATCTAGTGTGAGGTTTAATCTGGCTTCCACGGCTAAGGGGGACAGTGTCTAGAACGTGTTCCGAAGTGTCCTGCGAATTCAAGGGTCGTCAAACTGACTCTGCGACGTGTCCTACGTGTGGTCATGAAACAGGACAGTTCGATCCTTGGCGTGATGCCCTAGTTTTGAATGGAACAATCGAAAATGTCCCATTGACAGCGCTACCTGATCCTCCACGCATTATTTACGAGAGCGAACTTGCGGATGGTGTCGACCGGAGTGACAAACGCGCAACGCGAATGAGGATCACTCTCACCATTTATTTCACGCAACTCGTCATGTGCATAATCTTCGCGGTCGATGATCGTTTTCGCGTACTTTTTATCCTTGGCGCGATACTCGCGATTCAGGGAGGCATCCTGAATTTCCGGATGCTCAGGATGGATGGTCCGGTTCGTAGCGATCATGATGCCCAGTCGCGAGTAACTGCGCCTCTGATGGAACTGTGCGTTGGTGCAAGATGTGAATTTCCTAGGGTTTCCATCAAACGATATTGGGTCGCAGTGGGCGTGCTTCGTCAAGACGGTCGCTCAACGCTGATCATTACGCCGGACGTGCTCGCGCTAACTGACGATGCTGCGCTGCGAGCCATTATTTCACATGAAGTCGTACATATCCGAAGTGGCGATATCGCCGCGGCGCGGCTGATGTCGCGGCTCCTTTTCTTAATTCCTGGTCTAGTCATGCTCGCTGGTGTCATTGAGCACGGCGGTTGGCTCCCATTTGCGTTCTATTTTGCGTTTCTATTTCCGGCCGTTCGAATACTGGCAGTGCCAGTCGGTTTCTTGTATCGCAAACAAGAGACGCGGGCAGATCTAGAGGGAGCCAACGCCATCGGCGACCCCGAAGCGTTGATTCGGGGTCTCCAGGTCGTCTCTGGAATCGCTCAAAAAATTCGTGACCAAATTTACGGACGGTCGATATTGAAGTGGGCCTACTTTCCCTACTCGATACCGCCAACCACGCACCCTCCAATGATTGATCGAATCGACCGACTACGAAATATAGGGCCGTTTACAAATTAACTGAATTGGTCGTGACGTCCGTATATCGCTAAGTGACTGACAAGAAGTTGGAACGCAGCTCTCGCTAGTGACTTGCCGACCCACCCCTTAATCGCTTCGATAACAAAGATTTGAAGGGCAGCACAGGAACGATGCCCCAATTCGAACTGGCAGTCAAAGCCCTTCCGATTCTCCTCGTGGAGGCTGATTCGTTGGAGATTGTTTAACTAAGAACCTATACCGCCCTTCAGGCGGAGCACCTGTGCCGTTCAGCCAGGTGGCCAGAGTTTGACGGCCGAGCTCTCTTGCTACAGAGCGCGACTGCTGGGCAGACCAAGAACCCTGCGAACATTGGAGGCGTGCAAGTGCGTCACCTTCGAATCTTCGTGGAACGTAAATTGAAATGCGCCATTGCCGAGTGACGAGTTGTTGTCAATCTGGTTCAGATCCTCATCCAGTGAAGATATGTCCTCCGCGCAGATGAACCGTACGTCACTCTTAACGAACTGTGGCCACGTCTGATTCAGAAAATTCTCACGGAGTTTTCCTAGGGCGTCAAGGACTGACGCTGCCTGCTGTTCGCCTTCTATGTCGACGGTGGAGTTGTTCCAAGCGTTTATCTCCGAGTCGAATGTCTTGAGTGCTACGTTGACGGTCGCCACATCCCTCATGTACTGCTTGGCCGCCGCCTTTGTACTGATCGCGCCAGCAGTCGACGACGTCAGGAACAAAGTGGCGATGAATAGCACAGGAACGACACTTATACGCTTCACGGATTCCTCCTGAATCGTGAGAACGTCCGAATGCTAGGGAGTTGCCAATGATGTGTCAAGGGCTCAGTGGCGAGACGTTAGATGGCGCTGGTTCATTCACCACGCCACCTACCGATGGAACCACTGGCGTGAACGCCAAACCTGGTTGCCGTCTCGATAGCGGGAAGGACATCTCGCGTGACCAAATTTACTCCGTCACAGCGTTGCCCTATTTTGGAAATCACCGATAGCACATTGGCCACCTTATTTACGTGGAATGGAGTTAGAGATGAACCCCTAAGTACAGTCAAGTGCGCGGAACAGCAAGTGTTTGATTTTCTGTCGGGCCCAGTGTTTGGGAAACGTTGGAAGGAGCCGCGAGCTTCGAAGTTGCGGCCGCTACATCTTCGTCGTAGTGACGAGGACCTTTGCCAGAAATGAGGCAGTAGATAACTTCAAGGTCACGTGAATCGCGACTCTATTCTCAAGAAACTGAGCGACGATCATCGCTCTCTTCTTTGCCAGGGCGGCGTCATGATGTGCGTAGCCAACAACGGTGACTCGAGCACCCTTCTCGAGCTTCTTACCGAGAGCACCAAGTACTGTTCTGGCATTCGCGCTCAGTGAGACGCTGTTAGCGAAATACGTCACTTCGCGAGGAGTCGGTACAGGAGATGCCGTGAGGATAGAGGTCGAGGGTGGAGGCGGAGAAGATGCGGATGACGGCAGTGTCGAACTTGTTGGTGGAGTACCCCCACTGCCGCTTGACCCGCCGCCCAAGCCCCCACTTAATCCTCCGCCCGAACCGCCGCCCGAGCCGCCCGAACCTCCGCCCGATCCGCCGCCGCTGGACGATGCAGATGGGATGACCCGCTGCGTATAAAACGAAAGTGGTCCCGTGCCGACGGCGTTGATTGCAGCCACGGCGAACTCGTAGTCGTCTCCGTCGGTGAGCCCATTCACCGTGCAGCTAGTCAAAGTGCTGGAGTCCGATGTCGGACACGCGTCGGACACAGTTATCGAGCTTGTCGTGTCATCAGCGGTCACCGTGTACCCAGTAATGGTGCTTCCACCATCAGATTGCGCTGTCCAATCGACCGTCGCTGATTCAACACCGGCCGTAGCTCCAACATCGATAGGTGTGATTGGCGCCGTTGCTGAAGAAAGAGAGGCGTCCACAACTCCTTGGGGGCCACCTTGACCGGCGGCAACACACGACAGTTGGCTCGTACAGACGACGCCATAGAACTCTCCAGCGCCGGCGCTCTCGTCTGGCGAAACGGAAAAGTCTGGTGACCACGACCATGAGCCGCCTGAATCATTGCCGCTCGAATAAATCAAACTCGCACCTGCAGTCCCTACCGCGACGCACCAAGTAGCCCCGCCACAATCGACGCTGTACAAACTGTCGGTACTCACGGGAACAATTGAATTTATTGACCATGCCCACGCGCTCCCGGCGAACGTTCCGGTGGCGTATATGGGCGGAGTAATACTGTTGCCACCTACAGCGACGCAATCGGTCAAATCCGCGCAACTCACTCCTCTAAAGAAGTCGTCGGCTGAAAGTCCAAAAACACCCGCGTCGATCGACGACCACGACCATGAGCTAGTTGCGAAAGTTCCTTCAACAATTTCGTTAGTTCCGACGGCAATGCATGCGGTGGGAGTCGGACAACTCACACCCGTCAAATAACCGTTATCGGAGTTGTCTGGCGCGACGGCACTCGACACCCATGACCACGTGCCGCCAGATTCAGTGCCAATTGCCGAGATGCCTCCGGAGTTGTAGTTGCCGCCCACCGCTATGCATGATGTTGTACTTACGCAATCCACACTGTTTAGAAAGCCCCTGCCATAGGAATCTGGAGGAATCAATACCGATGGCGACCAAGTCCACGTACTACCCGATTCGGCACCGGTGGCGAAAATCGCTCCACCATTCATGTCGGTTCCGACCGCAACACAAAATGTTGCGCTCGGACAACTCACCCCAAAAAACTCTCCTCCGCCAGGGCTAACTGGAGCGACCGCAGTTGACTGCGTCCACGTCCACGTCCCACTACTCAGTGTGCCGGTCGAGTAAATGGCGTTAACTCCGTCGTATCCTACGGCCACGCACGTAGTGGCGGAAGGACAACTAAGACCGAATAATTGGCCGCTTCCAGTCGCGTCGGGTAATACGGGCGTTGGCGTTGCGAATGAGAGATCGGTTATCCGAGGTAGCAGAGTGGCGCGAGTCGGATTTGTACCGCTCGGTGGCACCGTCGCCTCTCTGGCGTGATCAGATCCACCAATGACACTTGCCGCAGCTAATTTCATCGTTGTGGGTGGTAACCCGAGCAGCAACAGACACAAGAGCGCCATGGTGGTGAATATCACGCCCCGTGACCAGCCAAAGCGTTGGGGCGTCCGCTTTGAACACTCGCGTGTAGTTAACCGACTCATCTGCCCCCCACTGATTTGCGCACTAGCGACTGGTACTGCCAAATCATCTGTGGGCCCACGCAGATTCATGGGTATTGTATCGCCAACCAGTGATTCCTGCTCGGGCTCACAAGAATTCAACGTATTACTGTGGCTTCATGAACGACGAAAATCGAGCCCTGATTGACTGCCTCGACGGACATCGCGAGCACGTGCTCGACATTCTTAATGGACTTTCGGATGAGGAGTTGCGTACATCCAAGTTGCCCTCAGGTTGGAGCCCATTGGGTATGGTGCGTCACCCGGCCCTGGACGACGAGCACTATTGGTTCTCCTGCATCGTGGCCGGTGAACCTTTGAGTTTCTTTCCGACCGTCGAAGGGAATGAGGGCGGGGAATGGCGACTCGGAGAGAATGAATCTGTCGAAAACGCATTCAATCTTTATCGCCGCGAGATCGAGCGGTCGAATGAGATCATTGCGTCGACGCCGCTGCTGGACCCACCGGCGCAACGCGACACGTGGTGGGGCGAATGGTCAGTACCCAACGTGCGATTCATAATTCTCCACGTCATTGGTGAGACGGCGTGTCACGCGGGTCACCTTGACGCCACGAGAGAGTTGTTTGATGGCCGTCAATACATGTTGCAATAGGCATTACTGATAATTGGATAATGAGTTGCTGTCGACCAACCTAAAGGACATGGGTTTTCGAACTCTGAACCGAACGCATCGCGTGATCGTGCACGCCAGTCGCGGTCGGATTGGAGGATCGGCGTTAAAAGGTGGAACTCCGGCCGCGCATTGACGCCGCCTACAAGTTCTACGCCGGTTACCGGCGACGTACGACTCGCGACATCCCCATCGTGCTCTGTAGCCCTCGCTACGAGCCGCTGCTTTTTGTTGTGCTAGGACCGTGTTGTGAACGAGACGCCCCAGGAGATCGAAGCACTGCAGCAGTTGCTCGACGAGAGTGCGGCGCACGCCGGGCCCCACCTTCGTGACATCATCACGGACGACCGCCGACTGAGCGCGGTCCAACTGTGCGAAGTGCTCGAGGGCATGCGACTGCTCGTGGTCGCGACGGTGACCGCCGACGGTCGACCGCTCGTGGGACCGGTGGACGGTTACTTGATTCACCGACACTTCTATTTCAGTTCCGGCCATGACTCCGTGCGCATGCGTCATTTAGCCAAACGACCGTCGTTGAGCTTCACGCACCTGCCCGGAGAGGAGTTGGCCATTACCGTGCACGGCAGGGCCGAACTCTTTGACATCATGGGTGACGAACATCCCGAGTTGCGTCAAGCGATGCTGGACTACTACCTACCCAAGCAGGGTCCGGCATTCGAAGAGTGGCTTATTGGATCTCAATCAATCGGCGCGCGCGTGATCGCCGAGAAGATATTTACCTTTCGATTAGAGGAGTGATTGAAGGGACCTCGCCAAATTCTTCTGTTGATGCGGGCGCAGCGACTTCAACGGCATTGTCTTTTGCGAGCGGGCCGAAGTTGGGTTCGCCCGGTACCGGCAGCAGGAGCAGCAGTGCGGAGAAGGCAACGACGACCGCGATGATGCTCAGCTCGCCGCGGTACCCCAGTATCGAGATCAACACCGCGCCCAGGGCAATGGAAATGGTCTGGGGAAACGATGCGAGGAGGTCGAACGCGGAGAAGGCCCGACCCTGAAGATCTCCGGACGTGCGCGTCTGGACCAAGGTGTAGGCGCCCACGAGCAGCGGGGGCAGCGCCAGACCAAAGACCGCGGCGCCCGCGAGGACGAGCGGGAGCGAACCGGCTTCAAACAGCACGCAGCCAACGGCGGCCAATATTAATCCGATGCCGCTGAGCCACCGCTCACCGGTTCGACGCATGGTGGGCGCCGAGAGCGGACCACCAATGAGCGCCCCCACGCCCTGGGCCGCCATGATGACGCCGATGAAACTCGCGGACTTATGCAGCTCGACGCTGGCGATCGCAAAGATTGCGGTTTCGGCAAATCCAATGACACTGCAGGCAACGGCCAAGGCAATGACCATTCGCTTGAGCACGGGCGTCGCAAAGACGTGACGGAAACCGGCGGTCAGTTCTTCTTTGAAGTGCTGGGCCACTCGAACCGGCACGTCTTCTCGCACGTGCAGCGCAAGCACGGAGAACCCGGCAATGAGGAACGTCACCGCGTCGAGCACCGCAATCCAGTGGCCGCCAACGAGGACAAACAGACCGGCGCCGGCCAGGGGAGCGATGAGCCGCAGTCCCTCGCGCGCCGTGCGAAGGTAGCCGTTGGCGTCGCCCAGTTGTTCTGTTGGTACCAAGAGGGTCAAGAACGCCGACTGCGCCGAACTGATGAAGTTGCCGGCGAAGCCATAGAGGAACATGACTGAGTAGATGACCCAGACCTCGGAAGAACTGCGCACGGCGAGCAGGCCCAGCACGATCAGAGCGCTGACGAAGTTGACGACGATGAGTGTCGGGCGACGGCGAACTCGATCAACGACCATCCCGGCGACGGGGGAGAACAGCGACGCGAGGGCAAAGAAAAAGAACGTGAGTCCGGCGTCACCGTTCGAGTGGGTCAATTCCTTCGCCCAGATGCCCATGGCGAGGAACATGGACGTATCGCCGAACATGGAAAAGCTCTGTCCGATGAGGTACACGCGAATGTCACGGGTCCGAGCGAGTTGGCGCATACTCATTGTGCTGCCTCTGGCAATCTCATAGGGAAGCCAAAGAGCAGCACTTCAACGGGCAGCGAGTCGTGAGGGCGCAGCGTCGGATCGGCCAGACGGTCGCGAAATCGCGTGAAGATCGCTGAGCACTCTTGTTCGACTTGCTTCAGTTCTTCGACGGTGACGTGAAGGATGTTCTCGTACGACCCCGAATTTTTTTGCCACGCCGTGGGGTAACTGGCGCGGGTGTTATAGAAGTTCTGCAGGCGGCCAAACGCGCGGTCGATCATCATTTTCTCCAGCGATTTGGCCGCGATCGTCATTTCCGGATCGTCATTGACGTCGCTGAAGCTCATGCCGATGTGGACCAATTTCCACGGCCGTTGACGACCGGGGCCGTGGCCCGCTTCTTCAACGAACCCGTACTTGGCGAGCTGGCGAAAGTGGAACGAACACGTGGTCGAGGACTCACCAATGAGTTCGCCCGCCTCGGTCGCGGTGAGCGGTCCTTCGAGCGTCAGGACTTCCAGCAGTGCCAGGCGTACGGGGTGCGTGAGCGCGCGCAGTGTCTTGGGATCGGTTAGTTCGCGGGGCTCGGAGTACGTAACCTTGAGGTTTGACGAGGCGGCGGGAGGTTTTTCGTGGGGATTGCTCATTCCTCAAGCGTACTCTCTCGATAGATATCTATCAATAGATAACTATCGAGGATTTTCCTTTGAATCGCTGGTCTTGACGATGCTCGATCAAAACGTGCGTATTTGACGCCGTCGAAAAACCAGCCTAAAACTATAGGCCAGCAGTATGGCGACCAGAACTGTTGAAGCCCTCAAGTTGGGTTGCGAAAACGAGAGGGGCTCATGAAGCGAACTTCGTACGACTTCATCATTGTGGGTGGCGGCTCAGCGGGCAGCGCATTGGCCAACCGACTCTCGGTCGACGGCACGACACAGGTCCTGGTCCTCGAAGCGGGACGCATGGATGCAAAGTGGGACATCTTCATCCACATGCCGGCGGCGCTGACTATCCCGATCGGGAATGCATTGTACGACTGGAAATACGAGTCCGAGCCCGAACCGTATATGAATGGACGCAAGATCTACCACGCTCGAGGCAAATTGCTGGGCGGCTCGAGCAGCATCAACGGCATGATCTTCCAGCGCGGTAATCCTTTGGATTATGAACGCTGGGCGGGCGACGCGGGGATGGAGCAGTGGGACTACGCGCACTGCCTGCCCTATTTCAAACGAATGGAGAACTGCCTGTCGGGCGGTGACGACTATCGCGGCACGACGGGGCCGCTGGTGCTCGAGCGTGGTCCGGCCAGCAGCCCTCTGTTCAAGGCATTCTTCGGGGCCGTGCAGGAGGCCGGTTACGAACTAACAAACGATGTGAACGGGTACCGCCAGGAGGGATTCGCCGCGTTTGACCGCACGATCCATCGCGGGCGACGCTTAAGCGCCGCTCGGGCCTATCTGCACCCGGTCATGGGCCGAACCAACCTCGAAGTGCAGTGCCGCACGGCCGTGAGCAAGGTCCTCTTTGACGGCCAGCGCTGCGTGGGCGTAGAGATACAACAACGTGGCGTTTCGCATCGGATCCACGCCGGAGAGGTAATCCTCTGCGGCGGCGCCTTTAACTCCCCGCAGTTGCTGCAGATCTCGGGTGTGGGCAACGCGGACGAACTGGGCGCACTGGGCGTGAACGTGGTCCAGAACCTTCCTGGGGTGGGAGAAAACCTCCAGGACCACTTAGAGGTGTACATCCAGCACACCTGCACGCAGCCGGTCTCAGTTGCGCCGGCCCTCAAATGGAGGAATCGACCGATGATCGGGGCCCAGTGGCTCTTCTTGCGCAAGGGACCCGGTGCGACGAATCACTTCGAGGGCGGTGGTTTCGCGCGCAGCAACGAGGACGTGGACTACCCCAACCTGATGTTCCACTTCTTGCCCATCGCAATTCGATACGACGGTTCGGCCCCGGCGGGCGGGCACGGCTACCAGGTCCACATTGGACCGATGTACTCGGACTCACGTGGCTCGGTCAAGATCACGTCACTCGACCCGACCGTCCATCCACAGTTGCGTTTTAACTATCTCTCGACTGATCAGGATCGGCGCGAGTGGGTTGAAGCCATTCGCGTCGCGCGACAGATCCTGGAGCAATCGTCCTTTGATCAGTTCAGCGGCGGCGAGATTTCACCCGGACCGGACGTCTCGAGCGACCAAGAGGTCCTGGACTGGGTCGCGCGCGACGCGGAAACCGCGCTGCACCCGTCGTGCACGGCCAAAATGGGTGTCGACGACATGTCGGTCGTGGATCCGGGCAGCCTCATGGTCCACGGCATCGAGGGGCTGCGGGTGGTGGACGCATCGGTCATGCCCTACGTCACCAACGCCAACATTTTTGCGCCGGTGATGATGGTCGCAGAAAAAGCCGCTGACCTGATCCTGGGCAACACGCCGTTGGCTCCCTCGACCGTTGGCTTCTACCATCACCGGCGGGATGCGTCCCAGGACTGACTACTTAGTCAGTGAACCGCGTTCACGAATCGCGGCAACCAGGGCCGGGATGATCACATTGAGATCACCAATCACCGCGTAGTCGGCGCGAGAGATGATGGGCGCGTCGGGGTCCGTGTTGATGGCGACCACTCGCTTGGCGCTCTGGCACCCGGCCAGGTGCTGGGTCGCGCCACTGATGCCGCTGACCAGATAGAGATCGGGCGCGATCCGCGTGCCGGTCTGGCCGACCTGCTGATTATGGGGTCGCCAGCCGAGGCTGGTGACCGCGCGCGAGACGCCCACGGCGCCGCCGAGCAGGTCGGCGAGCTCGTCCAACGCCGCGAACCCCTCCGCGCTGCCGACCCCACGTCCGCCCCCCACCACCACGCGGGCGTCGGCCAGTGAGATGCCCGCACTTCGCCCGGTCCATTGGGCCACGTGCGTGACGAGATCGGACTCGTCGAGGTCAGGTTCAAAGGCACTGACGTGGGTGGTCGTCGGCTGCTCGGCGCGCTCGGACGACACGCCGTCGAATGCGACTGTCATGAGGGACGGTGACGCCCGGAGTAGTGCGTCTTCAATGAGACTGCCGGCCCAACGTTGACGGCTGAGACGAACCGTCTCATCATCAACCCTCGTGGCGCCAAAGCAGTTGGCGACCATCGGTTGATCGCTCAGCGCGCCGACGTGGGCCATCACTTCGTTGCCCCGGTCGCTGCCGGCGGCGAGCAGCGTCGTCGCCCCGCACGTCTCGAGTAATTGGCGAAGTGACTGCGCCCAGGCAACGGGTGCGTAGGAGCTAAGCCGCGTTGAGGTGATGGCGTAGGCATCGTCAACCCCGAAGGAACCCAGGGTCGCCAGTGTCGTCCCGGAGATCTCGCCCACGTGCGCCGCGATCAGTCGAGCGTTCGAGGACCGCGCCAGGGACTTGGCGAAACTGAGTGCGCGCAATGACGCTTCGATGACGGCGTCGCCGTCGGTTTCAATGAGACAGAGCACGCTCGAACTCACGACAGCACGCCGATCTCTTCGAGCAGGGCCAGTAGCGCCGGTACGGCGTCGACGCCGGTGCCCAGTATCTCGGCCCGCTCGCGCGTCACGCGGGGCACTCGCAGCCCCTCTTTGACGACCGCACTGGCGTGCGCGGATGGTTCGAACTCCTCAATGACTGCCTTCTTCGCTCGCATGCGTCCGGGCAGACTGGGATAACGAGGCAGGTTGATTCCTTCTTTGACGCTCAGCACGCAGGGCAGCTCGAGTTCGAACAGCTCGTCGCCGCCGCGGAACTCGCGGCGCGCTCGTGCGGACGTCTCGGACACTTCTAGGTTCTTGATGCCGGCGACGCAGGGTCGGTGAAGGCGGTGCGCGACGCGAATGCCGACCTGGTAGTCGCCGGTGTCGGGCGCCTCGTTACCGAAGAGGATGAGGTCGTAGGTCCCGCGGTCACTCTCGAGTTGTTGAACTGCGTCAACTATTGCGTGTGATGTGGCGATGGGGTCGAATTCGCGTCCGTCGGTTTTTAAGTGCACGAGGTGCGTCGCGCCGAGGGCGGCCGCGTCGCGCAGCTGTTCTGAGGCTTCGCTTGGACCCAGCGTGAGTACGGAGACCGAACCGCCGACGCGCTCGACGATCCGCACCGCCTCTTCGACGGCGCACTCCTCGTGCGGACTGACCGTGAATCCGAGCTGTTTCGTGTCGACTTCTTGGCCGTCGGGCGTGACGACGATTCGTGCGCCCACCATGGCGACGCGCTTAATACAGACCAGGACGTTCACGTGCGTTAGCTTCTGACCCGTTCGTTGCCGGGATCAAAGAGCGGGGTCGATCCAACGATGGCGACCGTTACTGGATAGCGCTCGCCCAAATATTGAACGAGCAACTTGGTGCCCGCGTGCGCATTCGCCGCGGGCAGGTAGGCGAGCAGGATGTGCTGGCCCACCGAGGGACCCGATCCGGCGCTGGTCACGTAGGACGGGCGACCCTTCTCGTCCACCAGCAACTCCCCGTCGAGACTGAGGATCGGTTCACCGCCGAGCATGTAGCGCAGCGTGCCGCTCGAGGAGCGGTGGTCATCGACGGTGAGTGTGCAGAGCCGTGCTACTGGTTCCTGTTCGCGCTGCGCGAGGTACGCGTCGCGACCGACGAAGTGCTCCTTTTTCACCGTGGGACGGGTCATGCCCGCTTCGACGAGGTTGTAGTCGCCGGTTAGTTCATTGCCGAAGGCCCGGTAGCCCTTTTCCAGCCGTCCGGTCGTCGCGTAGACGCCAATGCCCACGGCAACAAGTCCGTGGTCCTGGCCGGCCTGAAAGAGCGTGTCCCAGACAATTGCGCCCTCTTCAATGGGTACGTAGATCTCCCATCCGAGTTCACCGACGTAAGAAATTCTCGAGGCGAGGACCTGCACGCCGGCAAGTTCGATTGAGCGACAGGTGCCGAAGGCGAAGCCCTCATGAGAGACGTCGTCGTCCGTGCAGGCCTGCAATACGTCCCGCGCGCGCGGTCCCCACAACCCAAATGTCGTCCACGCGGACGTGAGGTCGCTCAACTGGGCCGAACCATCCTCGGGCAAGTGGTCGGCGAACCACTTCTTCTCGGTCATGCCCGTGGATCCGCCGGTCACTACTCGGAACCACTGCGAGCCCAGGCGCATGATGGTGAGGTCGGACTTAAATCCTCCGCGCTCGTCGAGCAACGAGGTGTAGATGACCTTTCCCACCGCCACGTTCATTTGGGCCACGCACAGACCCTGGAGGACGTCGAGCGCACCGGGTCCGGTGATGTCAAAGACTACGAAGGCCGAGAGGTCGACGAGTCCACAGTGTTCTCGCATCGCGAGGTGCTCGGCACTAATGATGGGCGACCACCAGCGCGACTCCCACTCCCCATTGCGCACGACCACCTGGTCCGCATACTTCTCCAGCAACTCGTCGTTGCCGTCGTACCAGTAGGGCCGCTCCCAGCCGACGGTCTCAAAGAAGACCGCGCCGAGTCCCCACTCCTGCTCGAACACCGGGCTGCGACGAGTGGGTCGTTGTGACTCCCACTGCTCCATGGGGTGGACAATGCCGTACATCTTGTTGAAGCTCTCGCGCGCTCTCGCGGCGATGTGTTCGCGGGTGCGCTGGTGGGGGTAGAAGCGCGCGATGTCGGCTTCGTGCAGGTCAATCTCGGGCACGTCGCCGTTCATCCACTGCGCGACCATGCGGGCGATGCCCGGGCCCTCTTTGATCCAACTGGCCGCCACCGACCACAGGCCCCTCACTTCTGGCGTTTCTCCCAGCACCGGGTGTCCGTCGGGCGTCATGGAGATGAGGCCATTGATGGCGTAGCGCACGCCGACCTTTTCGTCGCCCAAGAGCGAGGGCATCAACTCGAGCGCCTCTTCTAATTGAGGGTCGAAATCCTCCTGCGTGAAGGGCATCTCGGTGGGCGAGAGCACCGACTGCTCGATGGAGGGAATCTCGTCGGGGCGCACGATGATGGGACGGTGGGCGTAGGAGCCGACCTCCATGTCCCCGCCGTGCTGGCGTTCGTACATGTTGGTGTCCATGTCGCGGATGATCGGATACGAGATCTCTCCGACGGTGTCGGCAAAGAGCGGGATCGGCCCGACGCTGATCATCTGGTGGACAATCGGGGTGAGCGGGATCGACGCGCCGGCCATGTGGGCGATCCGCGGGCTCCACACGCCACAGCAAATCGCGACGGTCTCGGTTTCGATGGTCCCCGACGTCGTGCGCACGGCCCTGACGCTGCGTAAGTCCTCGGAGAGGTCAATGCCCAGGATTTCGGTATTGGCCCGCACCTCGAGTGCGCCCGTCGACTGGGCCTCCTCGCGCATCAGCGTGCCCGCGCGCAGCGAGTCAACGACGCCGACAGTGGGAAAGTAGAGGCCCTCCATGACGAACTCGGTGTCCACGTAGGGCACGAGTTCTTGAACCTCTTGGGGGCTCAGCATCCGGTGGGGGACGCCCCAGGCGGTCGCGGCCGACGCGCGACGGCGCAGCTCTTGACGACGGTTATCCGTGCGGGCAATCTCGATCCCGCCGCTTTCGGTAAAGACCCCGAGTTCCTTGTACTGGCGGGTGCTGTCGTCGGTCAGTTGGGTCATCATCTTGGAGTAATCGACCGGAAATATGAAGTTCGACGCGTGTCCCGTAGATCCGCCCGGGTTGGGCATCGGGCCCTTGTCAACCAGGACCAGGTCGCGCCAACCCAGACGGGCCAGGTGACAGGCGAGGCTGTTGCCAACGATGCCCGCACCGATGATGACGGCGCGGGCTTGTGAAGTGGTCTCACTCATGCTGGTCATTCTTGCCTTTCCCGCTGGTCGGCCGCAGAATCTCTCGGCTGCGAGTGTCCATTATGTCGCGATACTCGGCGCGCACTCTCAATGCAAAAACCACAGTTCGACAAGAATCAGTCACCCAGCTCGGCGCGGCGACGGGTGACGTACTCTTCGAGCTCGGCGCGGATCGCCTCGTCGAGCGGCGGCGGCTCGTAGTTGTCGAGGGTCTTCTGGCAGAGTGCGGCGGCCCGGGCACTCGTGTCGAGCGCTCCCTCGCGCGACCATCGCTCGAAATTCATCGATGACGAGAGCATGGGCCGGTAGAAACAGTCACGAAAACGGGTCATCGTGTGCTCGGCGCCGAGGAAGTGTCCGCCGTGGCCCACTTCGAGGTGGGCGTCGAAGGCCAATGCCGCCTCGTCTATCTGCAGCGGGGTGAACTCCACGCGCAGCATTCGCAATAACTCGACGTCGATGATGAACTTTTCGTAGCAACTGACGAGCCCGCCTTCTAACCACCCCGCCGCGTGCATCACCATGTTGGTACCGGTGAGAAACGTCGGCATCAAGGTCATGAGCGACTCGTAGGCCGCTTGCGCGTCGGGCATTTGGCTCGAGTTGAGCCCCCCGCCGGTGCGAAAGGGTAGGCCGAAGTGGCGGGCCAGTTGACCGGTGCAGAGCAGTCCAATCGCCGACTCGGGTGTGCCGAAGCACGGCGATCCCGACTGCATGTCGATGTTGGAAAGAAAGGACCCGAAGATGACGGGACAGCCCGGCCGGATCAGCTGGGACAGCGCAATGCCCGACAACGCTTCGGCCAGTTGTTGAACGAGCGCCGAGGGTATGGTCACCGGCGACATCGCCCCCATGAGCAAAAAGGGCGTGAGGATAACGGGCTGATTGGCGAGACTGTATTCGAACTGCGCGTCGAGCATCCGGTCGTCCCAGCGCAGCGGCGAGTTGCAGTTGATGAGCGAAATCGTCGCCGGGGTCTCCTCGATGGTCGTGCGTCCGCCAAAGAGGATTTCGGTCATCCGGATCGTATCGAGCGCGTTGACGCCCGAGACGACGTTGCCCATGTAGAACTTGTCGGTCAGGGTCTGCAAGGCAAAGATCATGTCGAGGTGCCGCGAGTCGAGCGGGGCGTCGTTCGGTTCGCAGATCACTCCGCCCGCGGTGTCGAGTTCGGGGAAACTTTGGGCCAGCATCGTGAACTTGCGGAAGTCCAACATGGTGGCTTCGCGCCGGACGTTGCCTTCTCGTACAAAGGGTGGCCCGTAGACGCCGCCAAAGACCATGTTGTCGCCGCCGATGTGCACGTTGTTGGCCGGGTTCCTCGCCTGCACGTCGAATTCGCGGGGCGCCTTGGCGACTTGTTCGAGGACAAACTCTGGGTCGAGCTTGACGGTCTGGCCGTCAACTTCTTGGCCCGCCTGGCGGAAGAGTTCGACCGCCTCGGGCTTGACGAACTGCACGCCGATCTCGGAGACAATTCGTCGCCAGCCTCGGTCGAGCACGTCGATGGCGTCGGGGGAGAGTATCTCGTAGCGGGCCATTTTGTTGACGAACATCGCCACCTCGTTCCATTGGGGACCGCTGCTAGTTAAGCACTCCCACGGGAGAACTTTTGATTCACATTGTAGAACAACGTATTGTAGTGTGGAACAAGTGCAAGTGAGTGCCATGACCAGACCATCGGGAGCCCAAGCCATTGACCGTGCCGCCGTCCTGCTCTTGCAGGTGGTGGAGGCGAACGACTCGGTGACCTTCAGCGAGTTGGCGGCGACGACCGGCCTCGCCAAGAGCACCACGTCGCGCATTCTCGCCGCGCTCGAACGCAATGGGCTGCTTCGCCGGGAACGCGGCGGTGCCTTCAGCCCTGGCGAGGCCTTCGTGAAGTACGCGCTGCGCGGCAACGCCGAGACCGACCTCGTGGCCTTGGCCCTGCCGTTTCTGGAGCGTCTCGGTGAATTCAGCCACGAAACCATCAACCTCGGCGTGGTGAGAAACGGCATGGTCGAGCAGATTGCCCAGGTCGACAGCCGCTACGTCCTGGGCGGCACTAACTGGCTGGGACGCAGCGTGCCGATGCACTGCACGGCCCTGGGCAAGGTATTCCTCGCCACGGACGCCGCGGTGCTGCCGCCGGGACGACTTGAACGTCTCACGCCCAAGACCATCACGGTGCGGACCCGGCTTGAAGAAGAGCTGGTCGAAGTTCGCCGCCGCGGTTACGCCGTAACGAACGAGGAACTCGAGGTGGGCCTTTCGGCGCTCGCCGCACCGGTGCGGCGCCGAGAAGGGGCAGTGATCGCCGCCATTTCGGTCTCGGGTCCATCGACGCGCTTTAGTGCGACGAAGAATAATGAAGTGGCCGACCAGTGCGTGCTGGAGGCCAACGCCCTCTCGTCGCTGCTGGGTTACCAACAAAAGAAAGTGGGTGTCGCGTGAATCGAGACGAACTGCTCAAGGAGATGTACGACTCCACGCTCGTGGGCAACGCACCCGCGGTGCTCGAGCTCACCCAGGCCGGTCTGGAGATGGGGCTCGATCCCGAGACGTTGTTGTTCGACGCCCTGATCCCCTCGCTCGAAGAAGTGGGCGCCCGGTTCGAGCGCGGCGACTTCTTCGTGCCCGAAATGCTCATTGCGGGGCGCGCGATGGCGGGAGCGTTGGACCTACTTCGTCCCTTGCTCGCTGAAACCGGCGTCGAACCCGTCGGGACCTTCGTCATGGGCACCGTCAAGGGCGACGTGCACGATATTGGCAAGAACTTGGTGGACATCATGTTGGAGGGCGCCGGGTTCCAAGTCATCGATCTGGGCGTGCAGGTGGCCCCCGAAAAGTTCATCGAGGCAATTCAGGAATACAAGCCCGACATCGTCGGCTTCTCGGCATTTCTCACCACGACCATGCCGATGTTCAAGGCCAACATGAACGCGTTGGAAAAGGCCGGTCTGCGCGAGCAGGTCATCGTGATGGTCGGTGGCGCGCCGGTGACCCAGGAGTACGCCGACGCGGTGGGGGCCGACGGCTACGCGTCGGACGCGTCGGCCGCAGTGAAGTTGGCCAAAGACCTCCTGATGCGCAAACGCGCCAGCGTGCTGGCCTAGTGGTCTTCTAGGAGAGCTCACGTGCACACGATTTTGCGCTCTGCCTCTCGCGAGGTGGTGATTGGTCACGACCAACCGTTCTGCATCATTGGCGAGCGAATCAACCCCACCGGACGAAAGATCTTCCAAGAGCAGTTGCGGGCCAATGACCTCTCGCGCATTCACGTGGACGTGGCCCAGCAGTTGGCGGGCGGGGCCATGGTGCTCGACGTCAACATGGGCGTGCCGCTGGCCGACGAGGTCGCGCTCATGGTCGATGCCGTGACGCTCATCCAGAGCATTAGCGACGTGCCGCTGTGCATTGACTCGTCAGTCATCGAGGCACTCGAAGCGGGACTGTCCACGTATCAGGGCAAGGCGCTCGTGAATTCGGTGACCGCTGAAGATGACCGCATGGAAGCAATCCTGCCGCTCGTGAAGCGCTACGGGGCCGCGATCATCGCGTTGCCGAACGACGAATTCGAGATACCGCTCGAACCGGAGCGTCGTGTGGAACTGACGCGAAAGATCATCGACGTGGCGACCAACAACTACGGCATTGCCATGGAGGACATCGTCATTGACCCGCTGGCGATGCCGATCGGCGCCGACACGTCGCTGGTTGTACGCACGCTCGACACGATCAGGATGATTCACGAGGAGTTTGGACTCAACATGACCCTGGGGGCATCGAACGTTTCCTTCGGCATGCCCGATCGAGAAACGATTGTGTCGTCGTTCTTGCCAATGGCCATGAGGTCGGGACTCACCAGCGCCATCATGGATGCGCGCGGCGCGCAACTGGTGCGCGCCATGAAGGCCACGGATCTATTGCTGAATCGTGACGAGTGGGGGGCGTCGTGGATCGCATCGCACCGGGCCCGACAGGCGGCCGAGAGCGCATGACGAACCTGGGCGCGACGCAGGTCGCTCGCGATGACGCGCAGGATGGCGGCGTCTCGCTCGTTGGCAGCGACGCGACACACGATGGTCGCGGGCGCTTCGACCTGCTCTTCGAGCCGTCGGCACGCAAGGTTCGCGTGCCGCCCGGCGTGATGCTCTTTGACGCGGCCAGTTGGAACGGGATCGCTATCGACTCGACGTGCGGCGGACACGGGACGTGCCGTAAGTGCAAGGTCCAGGTGCTCGATGGCATTGCGCCGATCACGAATCTCGACACTCGCGCCTTTTCCACCGAAGAGCTCCGCTCGGGCTGGCGCCTGGCCTGTCGTGTTGAAGTGTCGAGCGATCTTCGTATTGATGTTCCCGAATTAGTGACCCGGCCCAAGGCGGCGACGGTTGGCGTCGGCCGCAAGGTCATCCTTCGTCCCGCGGTGCAGAAACGCTACGTCGAGATGGCCGAACCCTCACTCAGCGACCAACGCACGGATTTAGAGCGGCTCCTGGCGAAACTCGATGACCTTGAATTACGAGCGGAGTTGCACGTGCTGCGCAACCTGGGCCAGACCCTACGAGCCAATGACTTTCGCGTGACGGCGGTCATCGTCGACGACGTGCTGATTGACGTGGAGCCCGGCGACACCACGGAGCGAATTTTCGGCATTGCCTTTGACCTGGGGACAACGACAGTGGTGGCCACACTGCTCAACCTGACCACCGGCATGCCCGTCGCGGTTCACTCGATGCTCAATAAGCAGCAGCCCTTCGGCGCGGACGTGATAACCCGAATCAGCGCGATCATGATGGACAACAACGCGCTGGGAAAACTGACCGATCTCGCGCACGACGCCATGGACGAACTGGCCCGCGCGGTGTGCGCGGAGGGCGGCGTACTCGCGAGCGAGGTCTACGAGGTTGCGATTGCCGGAAACGCCACCATGACCCACATCGCGCTGGGCATCGATCCCGAGCCTCTCGGTGTCGCGCCATTCATCATGTCGACCAAACTCTTTCCCGAAGTCCTCGCCGCTGACGTGGGCGTGCGGGTCCACGAACGCGCTCGAGCGGTGATGTTCCCCTCCTTCGGCGCCTACGTGGGCGGCGACATCGTGGCCGGACTGCTGGCATCGGGCATGGACCGTGACTCGCGGATGCGACTCTTCTTAGACATCGGCACCAACTGCGAATTGGTATTGGGCAATAGCGACCGCCTGCTCGCCACGGCCGCTCCGGCCGGTCCGGCCTTTGAAGGTGCGGCGATTCGCTGCGGCATGCGGGCCGCCGCGGGTGCCATCGAGGTGGTGAAGTTGAGCATCGACGACGTGTCCCTGGGTGTCATTGACGACGCACAACCCATGGGTCTGTGCGGGTCGGGACTCGTCGACGCGGTGGCCGAACTGGTGCAACTAAAACTGCTCGATTCCTCAGGTCGCTTCGTTGACAACGAGCGGGCGATCGAACTGGCGCCGGGCATCGGTGACCGGCTCACGCAGTTGGGCAAGGAACGTGTCTTCGTGCTGCACTGGCGCGGCGACGTCGGCGACGTGGCCGAGTCGATCTACCTGTCCCAACGTGACGTGCGAGAGTTGCAGTTCGCCAAAGCGGCTATCGCGACCGGTTGGCAGATCCTGTTTGAAGAGGCGGGGCTGAAAACCGAGGACCTGCAGCAAGTGCTGCTCGCCGGTTCGTTTGGCAGTTATCTCTCGCCCGCGAGCGCCGTGCGAATCGGACTCGTGCCCAAGTTGCCGGTGTTGCGAATAGTGAGTGCCGGCAACGTCGCCGGCGAAGGCGCCAAGATGGCGCTGCTCAGCTTGCGCGAGCGCGCCGGCGCCATGGCGCTGCTCGAAGAAGTCGAGTACGTCGAGCTCTCCGACCGGCCGGACTTCAACGACCGGTTCGTCGATCAACTGGCGTTCCCGGACTGAGTCGACGTGACGACCGCCATCATTGCCTGTGGTGCTTTGGCACCACCACTGCGCGAGATCGTTGATCGTCGCGAATGGAACGTCGAGATTCATCTCATGCCGGCGTTGTTACATAATCGACCGCACTTGATCGCGCCGCGGGCTGAACGCTTGGCGATCACGCTGCAATCTCGTGGCACGCCAGTGGTGCTGGCCTACGCCGACTGCGGGACCTACGGTGCGCTCGATGACGTGTGCGAACGACTCCACCTGGGTCGGCTTCGCGGACTTCACTGTTATGACGTCTTCGCGGGAGCCCAACAGATGCGACAACTGTTCGACGAAGAACCCGGCACCTACGTGCTCACCGATTTTCTCGTGCAGAGTTTTCGGCGAACGGTGTTGCGCGAGCTCGGACTCGATAAGCACCCCGAACTGTGGCCCGACTACTTCGCCAATTACCGCCGAGTGGTGTGGTTGGCGCAGGACCACAGCGAAGAGTTAGTACGCGAAGCCACGGCAATCGCTCAGATGTTCGCACTGCCACTGACCGTTCGCGACGTCGGTACCGGTTCGCTCGAGAGGGAACTGGAAGAACTCATCAACAACGCGCAACTCGTCGGTCCGGGTGCTGGCGACGCTGCGGAGGTGTCATCGTGAGTGCGGGCCTCAAGGCGGCCGGACAGCTGGTCGCCAATTCACGTTTCGAGGTCATCCCGACCGACTCGATCGAAGAGTCAGTCCTCGCGGCGGTGCCGCGCGAGGTCACCCTGACGGTAACCGCGTCGCCGACCAAGGGGCTGGACGCGACGATTTCCCTCGCCGAAAAGTTGCGTCAACACGGCTACGAGGTGGTGCCGCACATTTCGGCACGTTTGGTGGTTGACGACACGCACTTAGATGAGATCGTGGCGCGGCTTCGTGGATGCGGCATAGACGACATCTTTGTGCCCGCCGGCGACGCTGACCCACCCGCAGGCCGCTTCGACAGCGCATTGTCGCTGCTCGTGCAACTCGACGCGCTCGGTCGGCCGTTCGACCGTATCGGGATCACCGGATATCCCCAGAGTCATCCCAACATCGACGACGACGTGACGGTCCAGGCCATGTGGGACAAGCGCCACTACGCGACCTACATCGTGAGCAACCTCTGTTTTGATCCGTCGGTCATCAAGAACTGGATCAAGCGCGTGCGAACGCGCGGGGTGACGTTGCCGCTGTACTTTGGACTGGCGGGGCCCGTGGAGAGAACAAAATTGCTCAATATGGCGACCAAAATCGGGGTTGGTGAGTCCGCCCGTTTTCTGTCGGGTCACGCGGAGTGGTTCGTGCGGATGGGCGCACCCGGCGGATATAACCCCAGCCGGCTACTCGCGAAAACGGGCGTCGCCCTCGCCGATCCTGCGTCCATCGTCGAAGGCCTACACGTGTTCACGTTCAATCAGGTGCGCCAAAGCGAAGAGTGGCGCCGTACCGTTCTCGGCAGCCATGTTTAAGATGGCGGCGAAATCTGAAGTTGGCTAACCAGGCCCGCACGTTGGGCAATGAAGTCCCCTCAAGACCATCGATGACACCAAAGGAATGGACATGACAGACGAAAGCAAATGCCCGGTAGTTGGCGTAGCGCACACGCGCCTGGCGGGTAGCCAGGCGAACAGCAAATGGTGGCCGGAACAACTGAATGTCCAACTACTCCACCAGAACTCCCCGCTCTCAAATCCGCTGGACGAGGATTTCGATTACGCCGAAGAGTTCGAGTCCCTCGACCTCGATGCGGTGAAGCGCGACATTGGTGAAGTAATGATCACGTCACAGGAATGGTGGCCCGCGGACTTCGGCCACTACGGGCCGTTTTTCATCCGCCTGGCGTGGCACAGCGCCGGCACCTACCGCATCGCCGATGGCCGAGGTGGCGCGGGATCGGGATTGCAGCGATTTGCCCCGCTGAACAGTTGGCCCGACAACGTGAACCTGGACAAGGCGCGCCGACTGCTGTGGCCGGTCAAGGAAAAGTACGGGCAAAAGATCTCCTGGGCCGACTTGATGATCCTCGCGGGAAACTGCGCCTTGGAGTCAATGGGGTTTTCGACCTTTGGATTCGCTGGCGGTCGCGTGGACGTCTGGGAACCCGACGCCACGAACTGGGGACCAGAAGAGACGTGGCTCGCCGACGAACGCTACAAGGGCGACCGCGAACTCGACAATCCGCTCGGCGCCGTGCAGATGGGCCTCATCTACGTGAATCCCGAAGGGCCCAACGGAAATCCGGACCCGCTTGCTTCGGCGCGAGATATTCGCGAAACGTTCAGACGCATGGCGATGAATGACGAAGAGACGGTGGCGCTCATTGCCGGTGGTCACACGTTCGGTAAGACCCACGGGGCGGCCGACCCCAATGTGTACGGCGGGCGCGAACCTGAGGGCGCGGAGCTCGAAGAGCAGGGTCTTGGGTGGTCGAACAAATTCGGTTCCGGCAGCGGCGTGCACACCATCGGCAGCGGACTTGAAGGTGCGTGGACGTACACCCCGACGAAGTGGGACAACACCTTCTTCGACATCCTGTTCGGCTTCGAGTGGGAGCAAGCCAAGAGTCCCGCGGGAGCCACGCAGTGGAAGCCCAAGGATGGTGCGGGCGCGGACACCGTGCCCGACGCCCATGATCCAAACAAGCGACACGCGCCCACGATGCTCACCACGGACTTAGCTCTGCGCTTTGACCCGGTGTACGAGAAGATCTCGAAGCGTTTTCATGAGCACCCCGACGAGTTCGCCGACGCCTTTGCCAAGGCGTGGTACAAGTTGACGCATCGCGACCTGGGGCCCTACGTGCTGGGGCTTGGTGCGTTGGTACCCAGTGAACCCCAGCTCTGGCAGGACCCGATTCCCGATGTCACATACGAGTTGATTGGCGAAAAGGAAATTTCCGAGCTGAAAGCGACGATCCTGGCTTCGGGGCTTTCGATTCCCCAGCTGGTCTCAACCGCATGGAGTTCGGCCGCAACATTCCGCGGCACCGACAAGCGCGGCGGCGCCAACGGAGCGCGCATCCGCCTCGAACCGCAGAAGGACTGGAAATCGAATAGTCCTGCGGAGCTCGAGAGCGTGTTGTCGACGCTCGAAGGGATACAGCAAGCGTTCAACAGCTCGCGTAACGACGCGAAGCAAGTATCGCTAGCCGATCTCATCGTGCTGGGCGGCTGCACTGGTGTCGAATGGGCCGCCAAGAATGCGGGACACGACGTCGTGGTTCCTTTCGAGCCCGGTCGCAATGACGCCATCCAGGAACACACCGACGTTGAGTCGTTCGCGGTGCTGGAACCGAATGCGGACGGCTTCCGGAATTATCTCAGTCCAGAACATCCTCGAAGCGCGGAGGAGTTACTCCTAGAAAAGGCGTTCTTCTTGAAACTCACGGCTCCAGAGATGACCGTGCTGTTGGGTGGCATGCGTGTGCTCAACGCCAACTTTGAACAGTCCCCACTAGGAGTCTTGACCACGCGGCCCGAGTCGTTGACCACTGATTTTTTTGTCAACTTGCTGGACATGAAAACGAAATGGCAGCCGGCTGGTGACTCGTACGAGGGCGTCGATCGAAAGACCGGCACACGTACGTGGACGGCGAGTCGCGCCGATCTCATATTTGGTTCGAACTCGCAACTGCGAGCGATCGCTGAGGTCTACGCGAGCAGCGACGCGCAGGAGAAATTCCTGCGTGATTTCGTGGCGGCGTGGGACAAGGTGATGAGCCTCGACCGGTTCGATATCGCCTAATCGCAGCGGAGTACGTCGACGCTCTACTTGTCGGCGGGGCGCTGCATGTGAAAGCCCGGCTGGTGCTTGAGTATCTCGCGTCGGGCGATCGTCATCTTGTGCACCTCGTCGGGTCCGTCGGCGATGCGCAACGTCCGTGTGCCCGCGTACATGTGAGCGAGCGGGTAGTACTGGCTCACGCCGGCGGCACCGTGCACTTGGATGGCGCGATCGATGACCTTGAGCGTCATGTTGGGTATGGCGACCTTGATCCCAGATATTTGCGTCGCCGCGGCCTTGTTGCCTACCGTGTCCATCAGGTGGGCGGTCTTTAACACGTATTCGCGCGCCATGTCGATCTCAATGCGGGACTCGGCAATCCAGTCTTGAATGAGACCCTTCTGCGCGAGGCTCGTGCCGAAGGTGCTGCGCTCGAGCGAGCGGATCACCATGAGCTCCAGCGCGCGCTCGGCCACGCCGATCGAACGCATGCAGTGATGTATGCGACCTGGCCCGAGGCGCGCCTGCGAGATGGCAAAGCCGCCGCCCTCTTCACCCAGGAGGTTGCCCACCGGCACGCGCACGTTGCGGTAAATCACCTCGGGGTGACCGCCGCGGTCGACGTAACCAAACACGTGCGGGTCGAGCCCTAACTCGACCCCGGGCGTGTCCTTGGGCACGACAATCATGGACTGCTGCAAGTGACGTGACGCGTCGGGGTTGGTCTTGCCCATGACGATGAACACCTTGCAGCGCTCGGCGCGGGCGCCGGAGCTGAACCACTTGCGGCCGTTCAGTACGTATTCGTCGCCCTCACGGTCAATGGACATCGCGATGTTGGTCGCGTCCGAGGACGAGGAGTCCGGCTCGGTCATGCAGAATGCGCTGCGGATCTCTCCGGCGAGCAGTGGCACGAGCCACTGCGCTTTGATGGCGTCGGACCCGAAATGATGCAGCACTTCCATGTTGCCAGTGTCGGGCGCGTTGCAGTTGAGCACTTCGGACGCGAACGACACCTTGCCGAGCATCTCTGATATTGGCGCGTAGTCCAAGTTCGACAATGGGGTGCCCGGCGCGTCGGCACGCAGGTGGGGTAGGAAGAGATTCCACAGTCCCTTCACTTGTGCCGCTGATTTCATCTTGTCGAGCACTGGTGGGTAACCGTGCGCTCCGACTTCTTCGAGTTGGGCGTAGTACGTCGCTTCGTTGGGATAAATGGTGTCGTCAATGAACTGGCGCACTGACGCTTGTACTTCTAGACCTCGCGGGGTGAATTCGTAGGGCATTGGTCAACCTCGTGTCTGCGTTGGGTACATCCGGGTACGTGGCTGAGGCTACTCAAAGTGCGCGACCGTCCTCCTTGGTCCTCTCGGAGATTCCCCGTGTCGTGACGAGTACGAGAGCGGCATCGCCACCCGGTGGGTCAGGGAGAACTTCGCCTCGAGAACCGCCACGATAGTTTTGATTCGACCGCGAGCGTTGGAGGATCAGTGAACGAGAGGGACGCGACCACCGTGGCGGCGGCGGTGCAGCTCAGCTCGGGTACCGACGTGCCGAGCAATCTTGAGACGGCGGTGGAGCTCATCAACGAAGCGGCCGGTCGCGGCGCCACGTACATCCAACTGCCCGAATATTTCAACTACTTGGGACCGGCGAAGAATAATTCGACCGTTGCGGAATCGATACCTGGACCAACCACGACGTTGCTAGGGGCGATTGCCCGCCAGCGGGGCGTCACGATTCACGTGGGCAGCATGCTCGAAGCATCGGGCGACGCGGATAAGTGCTTTAACACCAGTGTCGTCATTGGCCGCGACGGGGAGGTTGGCGCCACGTACCGCAAGATTCATCTCTTCGACATTCACGTGCCCGGTGTCAACGCGGCGCAAGAATCCGACGCGATCTCGCCGGGCCAGCGACTCGTGGTCGCGGACCTGCCGGAATTTGCGCTCGGCATGTCGGTCTGTTTCGACGTGCGTTTCCCCGAGCTCTACCGAACGTTGGCCGTGGACGGCGCGTCGGTCCTGGCCGTTCCCTCCGCCTTTAACGCGGCGACCGGACGGGCGCACTGGGAAGTATTGTTGCGCGCTCGCGCGATCGAGAATCACGCCTACGTGATTGCGGCCGCGCAAGTGGGCACCACCGCCGAGGGCATCGCCACCTACGGACATTCATTGATTGTCGGACCGTGGGGCGACGTGATCTGCGAGTCGACCGCCTCCGGTCCTGACGTGATCACTGCGACGCTCGACCTCGAAGAGGTGCGTCGACGCCGATCCCAGATCGGTGTGCTCGAGCTGCGCCGTCCCGACCTGTACTAGGTCTTTCGCCGGCGAGCGAGTTCAGCTATCTGGATTGTTGTTTTGCGAATCGACCAGAAACAGCGCGTAGGCAATGAGGTGCAGTGGCTCCTCGGGCGAGTAGGGCTCCTCGTCGAAAAAGAGATCGAACTCGGGCGTGCGCACGAAACCCAAATGTTCGTACATGGCTCGTGCGATGACCATGGGCGGGGTGGAATGCAGTCGAACGACGTCACGATGCTGGTGGCGCGCGCGCTCGATGCAGGCGTCCACCAGGGCTCGGCCGGCGCCGGAACCTTGGAATTCAGGGTCCACGGCGAGGTGACGGATCCCGGCTGCGGTGGGGTCGCTGAATTCACTCATCGACGTTCCCGGTCCCGGGACGTAGGTGACACCGCCGATAATTCTGCCCTCAATATTGAGTGCGACCAAGACGTCGCAGTCCAGGGTGCGCGAGGTGACGTCGACAAGTACCTCCTCGTAGCCGCCGAGCGATGCTGCGCCGACGAGGTGGCGGTAGGAACGGACCGTGATCTCCCCGAGTTCGGCGTGCTCGTCGGTTCGGATCGGGCGAATCTCCATGAGCGGCGAAACCTATCACGAGAAACGTCGTTCTCGACATCCACGGTGCGGTGTCGCCTTCGTCGGGTCACTCCGTGGACGAGCCGCATCGGGCTAGCGTCAGCGTGAGAGATCTCGACCGATAGGGAGTTTGGTCACCATGGCAGAATCATCCGGCCCCGAGGGCGAGTTAGAGACACGCCGAGCGAGGATGTTTCGCCGAGCCGACGAACACAACGTCCCGCTGCGAACGATATTCACCACGGTGTTCATCGTGGTCGCGGTCTACCTCACCGGCAAGGTACTGGTGCGTCTGCGCGACATCGTGATGCTGATGGTCGTGGGCTCCTTCCTCGCCTTGATTCTCAATCCCCAGGTCGTGTTCTTGCAGCGTTGGAAAATCAAGCGGCGTGGCTACGCCGTCACATTGGTGGCGCTGTGGGCGGTCGTCATTTTTGTGGGCCTGGCATTTGCCTTCGGATATCCGTTGATCCACGCGCTGACAAATCTTTCCAATACGTTGCCGAAGTACATAGAAAAGGCCCAGCGGGGGCACAACTGGATCGGGCGCGAGATGCGTCAATATCACGTGGAGTCGTGGATCAAGAAGAACTCCACGAAGCTGGTCTCGCTCGCCAAGGGATTAAGCAAGCCCGCCCTCGCGCTCGGGGAGGGTGCGGTCACTGTGGTCCTGGCCCTCGTGACCGTGTTCGCGTTCGTGTTTCTGCTCCTGTTAGAGGCGCCCAAGATGCGAGCGAATGTGTTGCTCTTGATGTCGCCCGCCCGCGCCGCGCGCGTCTCTCGCGTGAGCACGCTCGTGCGCAAGTCGGCGACAGGTTATGTCCTCGGAAACGCGCTGACCTCGTTGATGGCCGGGCTGGTGGTGCTCGCCACGTTGCTCTTATTGGGCGTGCCCTTCGCGTTCCTGTGGGCGCTATGGGTCGCACTCGTTGACTTCCTGCCCGTGATCGGTGCCGCGCTCGCGGGGATACCGACCGTGCTCTTCGCCTTCGGTCATTCACCCACGTCAGGCATTGTGACGGCCATTGTCTTTGTCATCTACACCCAGGTCGAGAACCACGCGCTTAATCCCGTCGTCATGAGTCGCACGGCCAATATAAATCCGCTCACGGTGCTGGTCTCGGTGTTAATTGGCGCCGAGATTGGATCATGGGTGGGCGGGCTCTTCGGCGGATTCATCGGCGTACTGTTAGCGGTGCCGGCGGCCGCGGCAATTCAGGTCCTCATTAAGGAATTGTGGACATCGTCGACGCCCACTAACTCGTCCTAGATCAACCGAGCACACACTGGTTTGGCGCGGCGTTGGCCAGCCAGGTTCAGTTCAGGCTTTTATGGCAACCGACTGTCCCGGCTCTATCGCGATCGTGAGCGTGCTCGCGCTGGCCAAGTGCGTGCGTAGTTCTTCGGGAGTGCCCGTCAAGATTGGGAACGTTCCGTAGTGGATTGGCACCACGCGGCTGAGACCCAGCAGTTGCACGCCGTACGCGGCCTCACGTGGACCCATGTTGTAGTGGCCGTCGATCGGGATAAGCCCAATCTCGGGGGCGTAGAGGTCGCAGATGAGCTTCATGTCACCAAAGACGTTGGTATCGCCAGAGACGTATATTGGCCCGCCCTGCCCGCTGGGCAGGGTCGCGATGAAGCCCACCGGGTTGCCGCCGTAGACGCTGGGTGAAGTTTCTCCAGCGGAAATACCGCACGAATGATCGGCGGTCACCATGGTGAGCGCCACCTCCTTGACGTGCACCGTGCCACCCTTATTCATCTCAACCAGGTTTGAAACGCCCACCGACGAGAAATAGGCCGCCATCTCGGGAACGCAGATGACGGTCGCACCGGTCGCTTCGGCCAAGGGAATGACCGATCCCATGTGATCGAAGTGCCCGTGGGTCACGCAGATTGCGTCGACAGTGCCCAGCTCATCGAGGCTGATTGGGCTCTTGGGATTGCCGTCGATCCAGGGATCAAAAACAATGCGGGTTCCGGCTTCGGTGTTGAGCAGAACGGTCGCGTGGCCGAGCCAGGTCAGCGAACCGGCTTTGCCAACTGTCACCCGCTGCAGTTCCTCTTCGACTTTCAGTGCCGCCATTCCCGCCCCCAGTACTCAGGTCGCACTATTCGCAATGCGCGTTGGTAATTTTAGAACACTTCTTCGTCGAGCGCCCGGGGCGAGATCTACGAACCTCCGTCGAGCACATTGCGTCGACGCAGGTACTCTTCCTCATCGATCTCCCCGGCCGCGTATCGACGGTCCAGAATCTTGCGTGCTTCAGAATCGTGCCCGTTGTGGTGCTCGGCGTGGGGGCCGTGTGGGTGTCTCGAAAGCGGCGAGTGTCCGTGCAGGTCTCGATGATGGGTCGCCGACAGCAGCGCCCAGATCACCGCCGCAAAGAAGATGATCATCAAAACAAAAAAGAAGAACCCAATTCCGTTGCCGGGGCCTGGCCCGCCGAAGTGGCCGAATCTCATCATGTGCGTATCTCAACCTTCAGTAGTTGCAGCAGTGCAATTCTACCCAACGAAGGGAATCTTGAACTAGGGGGAAACCCTGAGTGCACGGGGATTGTCGTGGGCCGTCAGGAAACGAAAGCCAACCAATTCGTGAGGTTATGACTTACGCACCTTCTAGGACGGTCTCCAAGCCCTCATAACCGGGAGCCGTTCGCCGCCAGGGAAAATTGGCTTCAAAAATTTCGGCGATGTCGAGGAGTCGGTAGTCATGAAAGTGAGGCGCCGTCAGTTGCAATCCAAAGGGCAGGCCAGTGGGCAGGGCGCCGAAAGGAATTGTGAGCGCGGGATTGCCCGTGACGTTCTGCATGGCCGTGGAATAGACCTCCGGCGGTAGTCCGTGGACGGTGGACCGTTCATCAAGACGGCCGTCGGCGAGCCAACCCTCACTGGCGACCGCGGGCGTCAATAGCAGGCCGTGCTCACCGAGCAGTTCGTCCATTGTTCTCACGAACTGGTATCGCCGTCGGCGCGCCTCGAGGTACTGCTCGGCCGTGACCAAGAGTCCCGTCGTGAGGAACTCCTGGGTGGAGACGTGGAACTCGTCCATGTGGTCAACTACCCACCGAC
>JBEKQN010000010.1:0-29964 GCA_049519675.1 Acidimicrobiales bacterium
CGGCCGGCGTGTTGGCGGCCAAGGCCGCTTCGATGGAAGTTATTGCGGTACCGTCGCCGGACGACCGGACAATGCCCGCATTCTTGCTCGCTGATCTAGTGCTGCAGTCACTTGACGAGTTGAGCGTTGCGTGGCTGGATGAGCGCTTTTCTTAGAGCACCTTGGTGAAGCGCAGGGCCCGGGGATGGCTAAATGAGCCTTCGGGGAAATCGTCGATCGGATTCCAGTCCAATTTTGCATAGAGCGCCTGCGCTTCGGGCTGCGCGTCACCAGTTTCGAGATAGAGCTGCACATATCCGGTACCTCGAGCGCGGTCTTCAATCCTCTCCATGAGCGCTGCCGCAACACCGCTGCGCCGCAAATCCGGTCGCACCCAGAGCCGCTTCACCTCTCCAATATGCAGCACCGGGTTCGCGATCGACCGAACCCCAACACAACCGGCGGGATGGGTGTCGGCACGAGCCAAGAGGAATATGCCCAGCGGCGGCTTGAATTCTTCAAGGTCTAACTGCCAGGTGGCATCGCCCGCGCCGTATCTGCGAGTGAGTTCGTCGATGGCGGATTGGTACGCACTCTGCGCCCCGCTTGACTCAATTGGCTCGTCGTCAATAGTGAGCGAAAACACCTCCTTAGAGTAGAGGGCGGCCTGTGGCGCTCGTCACTTTCACTACCATTAATAGATTCATTGAAGGAGACCATGTTTCGCCCCGTCAGCCCCGATCTTGATTTTGTGGCCATTGAAGAAGTCGAGCTCGCACGCTGGAAGGCCAATGACGTCTTTGCCCGCTCGATGAAGCATCGTGAAGGCGCCGCGCCCTGGGTCTTCTACGAAGGTCCGCCAACGGCAAACGGAATGCCAGGTCTGCATCACGTGTGGGCGCGCGTCTACAAGGATCTCTTCTGTCGCTATCAAACCATGCAGGGCCGCTTTGTCGCGCGTCGGGCCGGTTGGGACACCCACGGACTACCCGTTGAGGTGCAAGTCGAAAAGCAACTCGGCATTTCGGGTAAGAAGGCCATCGTCGAGCAGATCGGCATTGGCGAATTTACCCGCCTGTGTCGCGAGTCGGTGCTCACGTACGTGGGCGAGTTTGAGAAGCTCACCGAACGTATTGGCTACTGGACCGATATCGAACACGCGTATTACACGTTCCACCCGTCCTACGTGGAGTCGGTGTGGTGGCAGCTACAGCAACTCTTTGATCGCGGGCTGCTCTATAAGGATCTCAAGGTCGTGCCGTACTGTCCGCGCTGTGGCACGGCGCTCTCCAGTCACGAACTCGGCCAGCCCGGCGTGCACACCGATGAGATCGATGAGAGCGCCTACGTGGAACTTGCCATCACCGATGCCGAGGCGCACGGCGGGCTATCTGGTGCGACGCACCTGGCGGTGTGGACCACGACGCCTTGGACGTTGCTTTCGAACGTCGCCATTGCCGTCAACCCCGACGTGACCTACGCCGTCGTCGACGGCACCATCGTCGCCGAAGCGCTCATCGAAGATGTCTATGGCGAGGGCGCGACGGCGAGCGCCCTCTTGCCCGGCAGCGCGTTGCGCGGTGTGCACTACGAACGGCCATTCACCGATGTCCCGTTTCCCGACGGCGTCGACGTCTGTTACATCGTTGAAGCCGATTACGTCACTACCGAAGACGGCACCGGACTCGTGCACCAGTCGCCGGCCTTTGGAGAGATCGACCGACAGATCGCGCGGGATAACGGACTGCCCACGGTCAACCCAGTGGGTCCCGACGGGTGCTTTACATCAGCCATTCCCTGGCTTGAAGGCAAGGGAGTCCGTAGCGCGAACGGAGAAATCAATGACGAGCTGGAGCGTCGGGGACTGCTGCTTCGTCGGCACGAATTCAGCCACTCGCTGCCACACTGCTGGCGCTGCAGCACGGTGCTGATCTACTGGGGCAAACCGAGTTGGTATATCGCCACGAGCTCCTTCAAGACGGAAATGTTGAGCGAGAACGCCAAGGTTGACTGGCATCCGGCGCACATCCGCGACGGTCGCTTCGGCGAGTGGTTGGAAAACAACGTCGACTGGGCACTTTCGCGCGATCGCTTCTGGGGGACACCGTTGCCCATCTGGCGCTGCCGCGACGACCACTTCACCTGCGTGGGATCGCGCGCCGAACTGTCCGAGCTCACGGGCACAGACCTAAGTCAACTCGACCCCCATCGCCCGACGATCGACGACGTGGTGGTGCCGTGTCGCACCTGCGGCCTCGACGCGATTCGTGAAGAACCGGTCATCGACGCGTGGTTCGACTCGGGCGCAATGCCCGCGGCGCAGGTGGGTTTCCCCCACGTCGAGGGCAGCAAGGAAGCCATGCAATTCCCGGCGCAGTTGGTCGCCGAAGCGATCGACCAGACCCGCGGGTGGTTTTACTCCTTGCTCGCAATCAATACGTTGGTCTTCGGCGAGTCGCCCTATCAACACGTGCTCTGTCTCGGACACATCGTCGACGAGAACGGACGCAAGATGTCCAAGTCGGTGGGCAACGTCATCGACCCCTGGGAGATCCTCAATACGCGAGGGGCCGATGCGCTGCGGTGGTGGATGTTCTCCCAAGGCTCGCCGTGGACGTCAACGCGCGCCGGACTCGGCGCGATTGACGCCTCGCTTCGCCAGACGCTCGCGACCCTGTGGAACACGTTCAGTTTCTTCACGACCTACGCCTCGCTCAACGAATTCGACCCGGGCGACGCGGGGATTCCCACGCCGCAGAACCGACCGGCGATGGACCGGTGGATCTTGTCGCGCCTCGAGAGCGTGACGATGTCGGTGACGTCGGCCCTCGACGGTTACGAACCGCTCGGCGGCACTGATGCGTTGGTCGCGCTGATTGACGATATGTCGAACTGGTACGTGCGCTGTAGTCGTCGTCGCTTTTGGCGCACTGACCCAACGGCGCCGCCGTCGGATTCGCTCGCGGCCCAGGCCACGTTGCTCGAGGTGCTCAAACGCATCACCTTGCTGCTCGCGCCATTCTGTCCGTTCCTGAGTGAGCGACTGTTTTCGGTGCTCTTCGACGAGGACGACACCGCCTCGGTGCATTTGGCTGACTGGCCCGTGGGCGACCCGGCGACTCGTGACGGTGCGCTGGAGCTGTCAATGGAAGTCGCGCGCAGCCTGACCTCGCTCGGCCGTGGAGCGCGCGCCGATGCCGGCATCAAGGTGCGCCAGCCCCTCGCGCGAGCGCTGGTCTTTCTTCCCTCGGGGGCGCCCATGCCGCCCGAAGGTCTCGTCGAAGAAGAACTCAACGTCGATGTGCTCGAGTTCGGTACCGAGCTGTCTGACGTGCTGAGTTTCGAATTGGTGCCGAACTTTCGCACCGTGGGTCCGCTGCTCGGTGAAGCGGTGAAAGAACTCAAGCCGGCCCTTCGTGAACTGGATTCGGTGGCCGCCGCACGGTCACTCGAAACGGGCGGCACGATCTCGGTCACATTGTCAAGCGGGGTATTCCAGTTGGGCAACGACGACATCGAACTGCGGGTCAAGGGTCAGGAGGGTTTCGCGGTGTCGCGCGACGGTGGCGAGGTCATCGCGCTTGATCTAACACTCAACGATGGACTTCGCCGCCGGGGTTACCTACGCGACGTAATCCGCCAAGTCCAGGACCTTCGCAAGAATTCCGGGTTTGACGTGAGTGACCGCATTGTCTTGCACGTAACTGGACTGGACGACCTGGCTGACGGATTCACGCTGCTGGCCAGCGAAGTTCTCGCAAGTGAAGTCATTGTGGGCGAAGGCAGCGGCGACGGCACGACACTCGAACTTGACGACGGACGCGAGGCCAACGCCTGGGTGCAGCGCTTCTAGCGCACGCCGTTCAGTTTGGTGAGCAGTTTGGTGAGCGTGGCTCGCTCGGTGTTATTCAGCCGGGAGGTGAGATTTTCTTCGAGATACTCCAGATGCACGTCGAAGGCGCCGTCGAGTTTGGCATTGCCCCGCTTGGTGATCGCCACGTGGATGGCCCGGCGGTCGCTGGGACACAACTGACGTTCGACGAGACCGGCCTCTTCTAAACGGTCGATGAGGCGCGTCGTACCGCCCGTCGAGTGGACAATTCCGTCGGCAATCTGATTCATCTTGAGTCGCCCGTCGGACGATTGGCGTAGCTGCAACAGCACTTCGAACCACGCCAAGGGCAGGTCGCACGACTCTTCGAGTTGCGTGCCCAGGCTTCGCGAGAGGCGAGCGTTGGTTTCGATCAGCAGCGCGAAAAGCTTCACCCTCTCGTCACTCGAGGGACAGGTCACTGGCTGCGTGGTCATTGTTGAATTTTATCACTTTCTTAGTATTGCAATTGTTGCTTGACAAATAGTTGTATATGCAACTATAGTCGTAGCAGCACAGAAAGTGCCAGATATTTAGGAGATTTGATTATGAGCAACCTTCCCGCTCCCGGCGTCTACGACGTCGACACAGTTCACTCTGGGGTGAACTTCATTGCCCGTCACCTGGTCGCCGCCAAGGTTCGCGGTCGCTTCGGCGACTTCGCTGGCGTCATCACGATCGGTGACAGTTTGGATACCACGAAGGTCGAGGCGTCGGCTAAGGCCGCGAGCATTACGACCGACAACGAAATGCGTGACAACCACCTGCGCAGCGCAGACTTCCTTGAGGAAGAGACGTACCCAACGCTGGACTTGAAATCAACGAAGATCACCGCAAAAGGTGACAACGAGTTCGAAATGCTGACTGACGTGACCATCAAGGGCGTTACGAAGTCGGTCGCTTTCGATCTGGAATTCTTGGGCGAAGGGCCGAGCATGGCACCCGGCGTGACCGTGGCTGGATTTGAAGCCCGCGCCGAGATTGATCGTCGTGATTTTGGCATCAACTTCGAAGGGGCTTTGGAGAACGGCAGCCTGATTGTCGGCAACAAGATTGTTGTGGAGATCGCCGTCGAGGCTCACATCCGGGCCTAGGTGCAGTGCGATGTCGTTGAAACGCCGGGGGCTTCAGCCCCCGGCGTTTCTCTCATTACGATGGGTGCGTGACGGATAATCCCTCAGGCAAGGGCGTGAAATCATCGCTCGGTGTGTTGGGCGCACTGGTGACCATCATCTCCATTTGGTGGTTTGCGCTTCGCCCCATTTCCAAGAAGCGTGATCAATAATCTCTCCCGGCGTGACGGCGCCGCCGACGTCCACTGGCGTTTATCGGATGTCGCGATGACGAGAACACTTAAATGATCCCGATTCTCTCCAGCTCCCAGATGCGTGACGCGGACGCGCGCGCCGTGGGCGACGTGGGGGTTGACGCACTCGTGAACGCGGCCGGCACGGCGGTCGGCCTGACGGCCGCCACGATGCTGGGATCCTGTTACGGCGCTCGTGTCGCGGTGCTCGCCGGGCCCGGTCTTAACGGACGGGACGGGCGGGTCAGCGCACACTGGCTGAAGTCACGCGGCGCGCGGGTTGACGTCATTGAGGTCGCTTCGCAGCCAGCGTCGCTCGAGGGCTACGACCTTGTGATCGACGCGGCGTTTGGTCTCGGTTGTTCGCGTGCCTACGTTGCCCCGCACGTGGGTGACTTTACGCCAGTGCTCGCGGTCGATCTCCCTTCGGGGCTGGACAGCGACAGTGGCGAAATTCTGGGTTCGCCGCTCACCGCGGACGTGACGCTGGCGCTGGGCGCACTCAAGCCGGCGCACGTCAATGGTCCGGGGGCCGCGCTGGTCGGTGAACTTCGATTTGCTGGTCTGGGCATCGTGAGCGAATTCGACGATGGGCTCGTTGAAGACCGCGACCTGGAGTCGCTGATATCGATTGGTAGGCATGACCATAAATGGGTGCACGCCGTGGAGGCCTTCGTTGGATCGCCGCTCATGCCCGGCGCCGCCGAACTCGTGGTGAGAGGTGCCCTCGCCGGTGGGGCATCGATGATTCGCCTCGCCAGTCGCGGCGACATTTCCGGACACGTGCGGTTGCCGCCCGAAGTGGTGCACGGCATCGAGTTGACGGCCGATCGACGATGTCGTGCGGTGGTGGCCGGTCCGGGACTCGGATTTGACGCCGCGTCGTGGTTGCGAGAACGACTCGCGGATGTTGACGTGCCGGTCGTGCTCGACGCGGACGGGCTCGATCTTTCCTTGTTGCCCACGGCGCCACCACCCGGCGGCCCGTGGATACTGACGCCCCACGACGGAGAATTCGCCCGCTTAACCGGCCGGGCCGTACCGGCCAACCGCCTCGACGCGGTACGTGCGCTCGCTCGCGATACCAAATGCGTCGTGTTGCTTAAGGGGCCCACCACAATTCTTGCCAACCCGAATGGGACGCTGCGCGTCGTGATGTCGGGGACGCCGGCCCTCGCGACGGCCGGAAGCGGCGACGTGCTGGCCGGTCTCATCGCCGCGACGATTGCGCGCGGACACGACGTGTTAAGCGCGGGCGCGCTGGCGGCGCACCTGCACGGGCGCGCGGGCGCGCGTTTGGGCGTCTACGCGCCATCCTCCGACCTGCCCAGCGAGGTGCGAGAGATCCTCGAGCTATTGCGCTAATTCACGAAAACCACCGCTGACGAACGCAAAGAGCGCATTGCGGGGGGCTCGATCGAATCGAATTTGCCCAAATACTGGCAGACTGGCTCCATGTCATTTGTTGCCATCAATCCCGCGAACGAAGAAGAGATTTCGCGTTTTGACGCGCACACCGCGAAAGTAATCGACGCGAAGCTGGACGGCGCCACTGCGGCCTTCGCCAAATGGAGCCAGGTACCGATGAGCGAGCGGATCCACCTTATGGAGCGATGTGCGGAACTCTTGGAGGGTGAGGTTCCGGTCATCGCCCAACTCATGACCAGTGAGATGGGCAAGACCTTCGCGTCGGCCAAGGGCGAAGTCGCCAAGTGCGCCTCAATCATGCGCTACTACGTTGAGCACGCCCCGGCGTTGCTCGAAACCGAAACGGTCACCACCAGTGGGTCGCGCAGTGGGGTGCGCTACGAGCCGCTCGGCGTCATCCTGGCCATCATGCCGTGGAACTTTCCGCTGTGGCAGGTGTTCCGGTTTCTGGCGCCCACGTTGATGGCCGGCAACGCGGTGGTGGTCAAGCACGCGCCGAACGTTCCCGGGTGCGCGCAGTTCGTGGAGGACCTCTTCGTCCGTTCGGGCTTTCCCCGGGGCGTGGTGACCAACGTATTCGCCGAAGTGGAGAGCATTCCCGGCCTCATCAGTGACCCTCGTATCGCCGGGGTAACGCTCACGGGCTCGGAGTCAGCCGGACGGGCGGTCGGTGAGTTGGCTGGTCGGAACCTGAAGAAGTGCGTGCTCGAGCTTGGCGGGTCCGACGCCTTCATCGTCGGCGCATCTGCTGACCTGGACCTGACGGTTCCGATGGCGGTGACCGCGAGAGTGCAGAACAACGGTCAGGCCTGCATCGCGGCGAAGCGCTACATCGTGGTCGGCGCGCGCGCCGATGAATTCATCGAGCGGTTTACGCGCGCGATGGCCGAAGTCCCAATGGGCGATCCCATGGACCCCAATACGGTGCTGGGTCCACTCGCCACCAAAGCCCAACTGCAATTACTCAGTGACCAAGTGGCGTCGTCCGTTCACGAAGGTGCGGTGGTGCGGACGGGTGGCGAGGCGCCAACGGGCCTGGGCTACTACTACCCGGCCACGGTGCTCACCGACGTCCCCGTCGCCTCCCGGGCCGGTTGCGAAGAGCTTTTCGGGCCAGTCGCCGTGGTGCACGTAGTGGACAACCTCGCCGGCGCGATTGAACTCGCCAACGCGACGCCCTGGGGCCTCGGCGCCTCGATCTGGTCGGATGATCAAAATGAAATCGATGCCGCCATTGCGGGAATCGACGTGGGCATGGTATTCGCAAACGCCATCGTCGTCTCGATGCCCGAGTTGCCTTTTGGCGGAACCAAGAATTCCGGAATCGGTCGAGAACTCGCGCAATATGGCGTGCGCGAATTCACCAACGTCAAGTCCTTCTACATCGCATGAGCACGCAGTACTACTTCGATCATGCGGCCTCCGCACCGCGGCGCGACGAGGTGGCCCAGGCTATGGCGCGCTGGCAGCACGGTGTTGTCGGCAACCCCTCGGGATCGCACCGCGCGGCGCGCGAAGCGCGGCGCGCCGTCGAGGAGGCCCGCGACGATATCGCTCATTTCGTGGGCGCCAAGCCGGGCGGCGTCATTTTTACTGCCGGCGGCACCGAATCGTGCCACCTCGCAGTGACCGGCGTGGCCAACCACCATCGCCGCCACCACGAGACCACGTCGATTGTCATCTCGCGCGTCGAGCACACCGCCATCATTGACGCGGTAGAACTACTCGTCCGAGACCACCCGAGTGTGAGCGCCCGATATGTCGACGTCGACAGCGACGGCGTCGTGGACCTTGAGTCACTGACGATGGCACTCAGTCCCGATACGGCAGTCGTGAGTGTGATGACGGCCAACAATGAGACAGGCGTCATCCAGCCACTCGACGGCGTGCACGCTGCGGTGAAGGAATCGATGTTCGAGGGCGTGGTCACCCACACCGACGCGGTGGCGGCAGCACCGTGGTTGGACCTCGCTGCCGTGACTGCGCCCATCGACATGATTTCGATCTGCGCGCACAAGATCGGTGGGCCGGTGAGTGCGGGGGCGCTCATAGTGCGCGGTGACGTTCTTCTTGACGCCGTGGTGCCGGGCGGGGGACAGGAGCGCGGCCGTCGAGGCGGTACGGTCGACGTCGCAGCAGCGGTCGGTCTCGCCACCGCGGTGCGACTGACGATGGCTGAACGCGACGACGTGAACCAGCGTGTCGGCGAGTACCAGCACCAACTGCTCGCCGCATTTCGCCAATTGCCAGGGTGCGTGATTACGGCCGCGGGGGCCAGCCGCCTTCCCGGAACCGTGCACGTGACCTTTGCCGGATTGGCGAGCGACGAACTGCTCTTTCTCTTAGACCAAGCGGGTGTCTGCGCGGCGGCGGCGTCGAGTTGTTCGAGCGGGGCAGCCGTCGCGAGTCACGTGTTGGCGGCGATGGAAATGGACCCCGAGCGCGCGCGAGGATCATTGCGCTTCTCCATGGGTGCCGAAACGACCGAAGAAGACGTAGTGGCGCTGATAACGATTCTCACGTCAGTGGTTGATCGTCTGCACGCCGAGTCATAGCGCTGAGGCTGGCAGACTAGGAACATGAAAGTACTTGTGGCCATGAGTGGCGGCGTCGACTCGTCGGTGGCCGCTGGACTGCTCATCGAGCAGGGACATGATGTCGTCGGCGCCACGCTGAAGTTGTGGGGCGGCGTGTCGGACTCGGGCTGCTGCTCGGTCGCGGACGTCGACGATGCCCGCCGCGTGGCCCAGATGCTCGGTATCGATCACCACGTCTTTAATTACACCGAGGAGTTTGAGCGACACGTGGTGGCGCCGTTTGTCGCGGGACACGCTGCGGGGGAGTCACCTAATCCCTGCATTGAGTGCAATCGACACATCAAGTTTGATCTCCTGTTCGAGCGTGCCGACCGGCTCGGTTTTGACGCGGTCGCGACGGGCCATCACGCGCAGGTTCTATCGCGCGACGGGCAACATTTTCTCGTTCGCGGTGCCGATGACCAGAAGGATCAGAGCTACGTCTTGGGCTACCTCGACGAGCAACACTTGGCCGTCCTGCTGCTTCCTATCGGTGCAATGCAAAAGAGCGAGGTCCGTCAACACGCGGAGCGATTGGGACTGCGCACTTGGGACAAGCCCGATAGCCAGGACGTCTGTTTCATCGAGGCCTCGAAGGGCCGCGAGGTCTTCTTGCGCAGTCGTATTGAGCTCACGCCAGCCACCATTGTCGATGGGGTCTCGGGAGAGGTCCTGGGAGAGACGAGTACGGCCGAGCTCATGACCATCGGTCAGCGTCGCGGAGTACTACCCGGCCGAGACGGAGAAAAGCGCTTCGTGTCCAGGGTCGATATCGCGGCCCAGCGAGTCGAAGTTGGTCGCCTCGAGGAGATTTTGATTTCAACGATTCATCTGGACGAGCCGTCGCTGACGTTCTCGCACGAAGCCGTCGAACACAATACGGTGGTGCTGGCTCAGTGGAGTGCGCACGGGCGACCCCAACTCGCGACATTGCGTCATGACCGTCAGCATGAGCGACCGTGGTCCCTGCAGCTGCACGCGCCCGCTCGCCCGGTGGCGCCGGGACAAACGGTGGTGCTCTATCGCGCGAACGAACCGGAGATCGTTGAAGGTGCGGCGATCGTCACCGGCTCGTGAAACCAGCCGAGCGCGTCACGTGGTTACGTGAGGAGCTCGCTCGGCACAACGACGCGTACTTCACGAACGACGCACCGGTCATTCCCGATGCGGACTACGACGCACTCGCGAGAGAATTGCGGGCGCTCGAGGCGGATCATCCCGAGCTGAGCGACGAGACATCAGTCTCAAAGAAGGTCGGCGCGCCCGTATCAGCCGTCTTCAGCGCGGTCCAGCACGCTGAGCCAATGCTCAGTCTGGACAACGTCTTTGACGTCGACGAACTTCGCGCCTGGGCGCTTCGAGGGGCCAGGAGTCTCGGTGAGGACGTGGCCACGCTCTCGTACGCGGTCGAACCAAAAATTGACGGGTTAGCGCTGTCAATCTCGTACGTCGACGGGACATTCACGCAGGCCGCGACGCGTGGCGACGGCCGCGTGGGCGAAGACGTCACCGACAACGTCAGAACAATCCACAATGTCCCGCTCTCGTTGGGCAACGGCGTTCGAGGTCGAATCGAGGTGCGTGGTGAGGTATTTCTCGCCAAGGCCGATTTTGAGGAGCTGAACCGACGTCAACGTGAGCTGAACGCGAAGGAGTTCGCCAACCCTCGCAACGCCGCGGCGGGAAGTCTGCGCCAAAAAGACTCCCAAGTGAGTGCATCGCGCCCGCTCTCCTTCCTGGCCTACCAACTCGTTGATCTGGACGGATCTCTCTCGTTTGCGCGCTACGTGGACACCCTCGGTCAACTAGCCAGTTGGGGTTTTCTGACCGCCGCGGAGATGGTCGTTGAAGTTGGCGTCGACGACATGATTGCGCGCAGCGATTGGTTCGAAGAACACCGTCACGACCTGCTCTACGAGATTGACGGCGTCGTGATCAAGATCGACGACCTCGCGGCGCGGGTAAAAATGGGCTTCACCAGTCGGGCGCCGCGATGGGCCATCGCGCGCAAACTTCCTCCCGAAGAGCGCACCACCCGGTTGGTGGCCATCGAGGTATCGATTGGGCGCACGGGTCGTGCCACTCCCTACGCCGTGCTCGAACCGGTGGTCGTAGCGGGATCGACCGTCGCCATGGCGACGTTGCACAATGAGGACCAGGTCGCCGCGAAAGATGTACGCCCCGGAGACCTGGTGGTGGTGCGCAAGGCGGGCGACGTGATTCCCGAGGTCGTCGGTGCCGTCGTTGAGCCGGGAAAGAAGCGGGCGAAGCCGTGGTCCTTCCCGTCACACTGCCCGGACTGCGGTGAGCCGCTGGTTCGCGTGGGTCTCGAAAGCGACACGTACTGCGTGAATCCGGCCTGCCCGGCACAACAGCTCCAACAGATCATCCACTTCGCATCGAGGGGTGCGCTGGACATCGAGGGCCTGGGCGAACAACGCGTGGCGCAGCTACTCGCGGAGGGTCTCATCAGTGACGTGGCCGACCTCTTCTTCCTGCGCGTCGAGGACCTCTCGTCGCTGGAGGGCCTGGGTGAGTTGTCCGCAACATCGTTGGTGAGCGAGATCACGAAGGCCAAGGGCGCGCCCCTCAGTCGGGTGTTGGTGGGTCTGGGGATTCGCCACGTTGGTCCCGTCGCCGCACGCGAATTGGCGCGCGCCTTCTCCACTTTCGAAGCGCTGGCGCGCGCGCCGCTCGAGGACCTCGAGGCGGTTGACGGCATCGGACCGGTCATCGCCGGATCGGTCTACCAAGAGTGCCGGGAAGTGGACAGCATCGTACGAATGGCCCGACTCACCGAGGCCGGTCTCGCCCTCAGTGAACCCGAACGCGGCGGCGGTCCGGCCGCCACGCTGTCGGGGCGCGCGGTGGTCGTGACCGGTTCGGTTGAAGGTTTCTCGCGCGACGAGGCCGAAGCGGCCGTGATTGCTCGGGGCGGCACGTCGCCCGGCTCGGTATCAAAAAAGACCTACTGCGTGGTCGTGGGCGACGCTCCCGGAGCGGCCAAGGTCACCAAGGCGCGCGAGCTCGGCATTCCGATGGTCAGCGCCGAGGAGTTCCAGCGACTTTTGAATACGGGATCATGGTCCAGCCAACTCGCGTGACGCCGACTCACTAGGGTTAGGGAAATCCATGCCGACGTATACCTATAATCCCGGTCACGAACTCGCTGGTCGCTACCGCATCGTCGAGTTGCTCGGCGTCGGCCGAACCGCCGAGGTGTACCTCGCCGATGATCTTTCGCTGAACCGTTCGGTGGTCGTAAAGGTGCTGCTCGCCGACCTCGCGGCACACGAAGATGTGCGCCGTAACTTTCGCGAACGCATTGTGCGCAGTGCCACCTTGAGCCACCCTCACCTGGCTCGGGTCTATGACGGCGGCCAGGAGTCCGGATCCATCTTCATGATCAGCGAGTACCTGAGCGGCGGTTCGTTCGAGGACATCTTGACGTCGGGTCGACGATTAAGTCTCGACGACGTCGCTCGTCTGGGACGCGACGTCTCGAGTGCGTTGGCCTACGTCAACGCCAACGGCTTCATCCATGGCTCACTGTCACCGTCGAAATTGCTCTTCGACGCCGAGGGCCACGTGCGCGTGTCGGACATTGCGCTTTCGGGACTCGGTGTCGGATATCGCGATCGCCAGACGCTCGACGACGTGCGTTACCTAAGTCCTGAGCAAGTGCTCGGCGAGATTGTGGGACCCAAGACCGACGTCTACTCCCTCGCGCTCATACTTTTTGAGGCGGCGACCGGCACCACACCTTTTGACGGCATGACCGCCGAAATTGCGCTGCGCAGCCGGATCAATACGCCACTGCCGGTGCGACCAGAGTTGGGCACGCTCGACATGCTGCTCGCCCAGGCGGCAGTACCTGACCCACTGCTGCGACTTGACGCCGAACAGTTCGCTAGTCGCCTGAGCACGGTGCTGAACGACGCCTCGCCATTAGTCGTCGCACCCGTGAGGACCAACGTGCCGTTGCTCGAGCGTTTCACGCCGAACGAGCCGCGCACCTCCATTGGCTTTCGACCGCCGTCGGCCGACCAGATTGTGGGCAGCGGCACCGGCGTGCATCCGGTCGCCAGCCAGTTCCCGCATCAGGGTCGTCACACGGTCGCGGGCGTGAGCAGTCGCGACAGCGATTTTCGACAGATTCGCTCGAGCCCCGGTCGCGGCTACGGTGCGCTGCCGCCCAATCGTCTCGCGCCCCAACGCCGTCTCGGGTTCTTGGTGGCCGCCATACTGATTGTCGTTGTGGCCATCGGTGGCGCGGTCGTGTGGAAGCTAGGCGTGTTTACCGCGAAGAACACAGTGCCCACGCTCACGGGGGAGACCCTGAGCCAGGCGACCACGGCACTAAAGGCCGACGGGTTCACGTTGAAAGAGAACCCCCCGGGCACCTCGTCCACGGTGCCGGCCAATGAGATCATGTCGCAGAATCCGCTGGCCGGATCGAAGGCCAAGGCCGGCACCGCGATAACGGTGAAATTCTCCGAGGGTCCGCAAATGGTGACCATGCCGGCCTATCTCTTTGGTGAAACCTGCACCATCGCGACGACGCGACTGCACCGACTCGGCGTTACCGCGTCCTGCCCGTCAGCCAAAGCCATTTCGAGCGCACGTATCGCGACGGGCGAAGTGGCGCGGGTGCTGTACGGGACAACGAACAATCCGGTGGCCGTGCCCAAGGGCGCGACCGTGATCCTAGAACTCAGCACTGGTCCCGGTCCGACGTCGGGCACGACCACGACCACGACCACCACGCCCACCGGCGCCACGACCACGAGCACGACAACGACCACGCTCGCCGGTCAGGGAGTGCGGGCGGTGCCGAACCTCGTGGGAATGAACCAGGCCGAGGTGTACGCCGCGATGAAAAAGGCCGTGCTCTACTTCTCGACGACCGGTCCCGGGGCCGGGACGACCCAGTGGACGAAGGTCATCTCGCAGTCTCCGGCGGCGGGCACGCTCGTGCCGTACAAGTCAACCGTCGCGTTGCACGTTGGTGAGTAATGGATGCGATCTGTGTGAAGCGGCCGTCATCACCACTCGCTACCTGGAGAACGAACTCTGCTGGATAGGTGACTGCGAGATTTGCCAGGTGCCCATGGTGGTGTGGCGCGAACACGGTGCGAATCCTTCGCGCGAGTTGAAAGAACAGATGCGCCGATACCTCGCGATGGTCGCTGACCAAGAGCTTGGCGAGGGCATCTGGACGTTTGATGACCACATGCGCAACATCCCTGATCACTACCACGCCCACGCTCGCCCGCCCGGCTTCATGCGCCACCGGGCTCGCTAGGGAAGCTGCATACATCGTTACAATCGGTGCACGACGAATTAACCAGGGGGATAGCCATGGGCGCTCTTGAGGGACGTATTGCGATCATCACCGGCGCCGGACGTGGCATTGGGCGCGAGCACGCGCTGCTCTTCGCGGCCGAGGGGGCCCGCGTGGTGGTCAATGACTTCGGTGGCGCGCTGGACGGCTCGTCGACGTCCGCGACACCGGCCGAAGAGGTGGTCGCGGAAATCAAGGCGATGGGCGGCGAGGCCGCGGCCAATCACGACAACGTCGCGGACTGGGAGGGCGGAGCACGCCTGGTACAGAGTGCCATCGACACGTACGGCGACCTGCACGTGCTAGTCAACAACGCCGGCATCTTGCGCGACCGGGTACTGGTCAACCTCAGCGAGGATGACTGGGACTCGGTGATCAACGTGCACCTGAAAGGTCACTTCGTACCCACGCGCCACGCGGCCACGTACTGGCGAGAGCAGGCCAAGGCCGGCAAAACCGTGAAGGCCTCCATCATCAGCACGTCGTCGACGTCGGGTCTGTTGGGTAATGTTGGCCAGTCGAACTACGGTGCCGCGAAAGCGGGCATTGCGGCCTTTACCGTGATTATCGCTGAGGAACTGGGCCGCTACGGCGTTCGCGCGAACGCGATTGTTCCGGCAGCTCGCACCCGGATGACGGAGTCAACGCCGGGACTCATGGACTACGTTCTCAAGCCCAGTGACGCCGCGGTCTTTGACACGTGGGACCCCGCCAACATCTCTCCGTTGGTGGCGACGCTCGCCATGGAGGACTGCACCGCGACCGGACAGGTATTTTTCATCCAGGGTGGCACCGTGCGAAAGTTCCAGAACTGGACCATGACCGAGACGCTCGAGAAGAATGATCGTTGGTCGGTGAGCGAGTTGGCCCAGGAGCTACCTAAGTTGTACTAGTCGCGATTGCGTGTGTTGAACCCAGTGGCGCGTGCTCGCCAGGCGTGTTGTTCGCCCGCTGACAAATCGCACTGGACATGTCGCCCGGTAGGCTGGAGCCCTATGACCACCGCAATTATGCCGGGATGTGAACCATATTCCTTTGCGAGCGGCCCCTTCGGTGTGCTCGTGCTGCACGGTTTTACCGGTAATCCGGTGTCCATGCGACCACTGGCCGAGGCGTGCGCGAAGGGCGGATTTTCGGTCGAGTTGCCGAGACTGCCGGGTCACGGCACGAGCGTCGAGGACCTCATGACGACGGGTTGGGCTGACTGGTCCCAAACCGCCTTGGCCTCCTTTGACGACCTGGCCTCACGATGCAGCAAAGTCGCCGTGGTCGGCCTTTCCATGGGGGGCGGACTTGCAGCACTTATCGCGGAGTCGCGGCCCGAGGTCGTCGGCTGCGTGTTCATTAATCCGTGGATCAGTCCGCTCAACCCAGAACTGTTGGACGGGCTGGATCAGTTCATTGCGGCGGGCGTAGTTTCCTATGACTCCGTGGGCTCGGATATCAAGAAAGAGGACACGTCGGAAGCGGCCTACGAAGCAACACCGCTCGCCCAGGTGAAGAGTGCGTGCGACGGCCTGACGGTGGTGCGAGAGAACCTGGGCAAGATAACGGCTCCGAGTCTGCTCATTACCAGCCGCATTGACCACACGGTCAACTGGGAACGGGGCGAGGCCATCACCGAATCGTCCTCGGGTCCGGTCGAGCAGATCTGGCTGGAGGACTCGTACCACGTCGCAACACTGGACAACGACGCCGCGCTCATCGAGTCCTCGACGGTGGCATTCTTGCACCGCGTTTTTGGCTCATGAGCTCGCCACTTCGTCGAGAGGAGGTCGCGCACGTCGCCAAACTCGCACGCCTCACACTGACTGAGGGCGAACTGGACCTCTTCACGGAGCAGCTCGGTCAGGTGCTCGAGCACGCCAACGACATGAATTCGCTCAATCTTGAGGGCGTGGTCGCGACGGCGCATCCGTTCGGACTGACCAACGTGGTTCGCTCGGATGAAGTGCGTGCCAGCCTCGACCGCGACGAAGTACTCGCGATGGCGCCCGACGCGCAGGACGGCCGGTTCGCGGTCCCGCGAATTATGGGAGAGGCTCCGTGAAGTCGGCGGTGCAGATCGCCAGTGACGTGCGCAGCGGCGCGAGCACGGCGGACGAACAGTTGTCGCTCTCGCTCGAAGCCGTGCGCGCGCGCAACGAGGAACTGCACGTGTTTCTTCACATAGACGAAGAGGGCGCGCGAGAGGCCGCTGCCCGGGTCGACGGCGTCATTGCCAAGGGCGAGAACGCCGGGCCGCTCGCCGGCGTGCCCATTGCTATCAAGGACAACGTGTGCCAGCGCGGCGTACCCACCACGTGCGGATCAAAGATCTTGCGGGGTTGGCGCCCGCCCTACAGCGCCACGGTGATTGATCGATTGTTGGCGGCGGGCGCGGTACCGGTGGGCAAAACCAATCTCGACGAGTTCGCGATGGGTTCGTCGACGGAGAACTCCGCCTATGGTCCGACGCGCAACCCCCTGTGTCCGTCGCGCGTGCCCGGCGGTTCGTCGGGCGGTTCGGCTGCGGCGGTGGCCGGCGATATGACGCCGCTCGCAATCGGCAGCGACACGGGAGGATCTATTCGCCAGCCAGCCGCGCTCTGCGGCATTGTTGGTGTGAAACCAACCTACGGGCTGGTGTCGCGCTACGGATTGATTGCCTTTTCCAGTTCGCTCGACCAGATTGGTCCTTTCGCCAAGACCGTGACCGACGCGGCGACATTGCTCGAGGTCCTGGCCGGTCATGACCCGATGGACTCGACGTCCCTGCCCGAACCGCCGCCGTCGTTGGTCGCGCACCTCAACGATGGTGTCGCGGGCAAGAGAATTGGCGTGGTGACCGAACTGATCGAGGGGGCCGACGAAGAGATCGTGAATGAAGTACATCGAGCGCTGCAAGTGTTCCGCGAGGCCGGTGCGACTGTCGTTGAGCTCTCAATTCCCGAGCTTCGACTGGGTCTCAGCGCGTATTACCTCATAGCTCCTGCCGAGGCGTCCAGCAACTTGGCTCGTTACGACGGCGTACGTTACGGACTACGGGTGGACGCGCAGGACGTGACCGCGATGAATGAGGCCACGCGCACCGCGGGATTCGGCGACGAGGTGAAGCGGCGGATCATGCTCGGGACCTACGCGCTTTCGGCCGGATACTACGACGCCTACTACGGCCAGGCCCTTAAGGTCCGCACGCAAATGATCGACGCCTTCGCTCGCGCCTACCGTGAGGTGGACTTGATCGTCGGGGCCACGACGCCAACCGTGGCCTTTCCCATTGGCGAGAAGGCGAGCAACCCGATGGCGATGTACCTGTCGGACGTGTTCACGATTCCCACCAACCTGACCGGCGAAGCGGCAATCACGGTGCCCTTCGGCACGGGTGAGGCGGACCTACCGATTGGCGTCCAACTACTAGGCCCCGGACGCAGTGAAGCCCAGCTCTTTAGCGCCGCGCGCGTGCTTGAAATGGCGGACGGTCGAGCATGACGCTGCCGAACGGATGGGAAATTGTCGTCGGACTCGAAGTGCACACGGAACTCAAGACGGCGTCCAAGATGTTCTGCGGCTGCGCAAACTCCTTTGGTGCCGAACCCAACACGAATATCTGTCCGGTCTGTCTCGGTCTTCCCGGAGCCTTGCCCGTGCTCAACGAGCGTGCCGTCGACCTCGCAATGGCGATTGGCATGGCGCTGCACAGCACCATCGCGCCGTCGACCTTTCACCGCAAGAACTATTTCTACCCCGACATGCCCAAGGATTTTCAGATCAGCCAGTACGACCTGCCCATCAACGTCGGCGGCTACCTCGACCTGCCCGACGCCAGTCGCGTGTCGATCGAGCGCGCGCACCTAGAAGAGGACACGGGCAAGTCAACGCACCTCGGTGGGACCGGCCGCCTGCAGGGTGCCGACCGATCGCTGGTGGATTACAACCGCTCCGGCGTGCCGCTGGTGGAAATCGTCTCCGGCCCTGACATCCGGTCGTCGGCCCAGGCTCGCGCCTACGCCCAAGAACTTCGCGGCATCCTGATCGCGACTGGCGCGTCGGACGGACGCATGGAGGAGGGCTCCATGCGCATCGACGCGAACGTCTCGATTCGCAAGGCCAACGACCCTTTCGGCACGCGTTGCGAGATTAAGAACCTGAACTCCCTACGAAGCCTGCAACGGGCCATTGACTATGAGGCCCTGCGCCAGGTGGAGTTGCTCGAAGGCGGCGGGACGGTGCGCCAGGAGACTCGCCACTGGGACGAGATCCAGGGTGAAACCTCAACCATGCGCGTGAAGGAAGACGCCGACGACTACCGCTACTTCCGCGAGCCCGACCTCGTGGACCTCGCGCCCGATCAATCCTGGCAAGACCGAGTACGCGCGGGATTACTACCCATGCCGGCGGAACGTCGACAGAAACTTGCGGCACGCTTGAGCGAGCCCACACCGGCGCAACTTGACGCGGTAGAAGTGGTCATTGATCTGGGACTCGAGGATTTTGTGGAGCGGGCCGTCGACGAGGGCGTCGACGTCACGCTGGCGATCTCGAGGGCGGCCAACGAACTGGCCGCCGGTATCGACGAAGTGAAGAACCTCCCTAGTGAGTCCTTTACCGCGACCTTGCTCATGGAACAACGAGGTGAGCTCTCGGCGACGCAGGCGAAGACCGTGCTCGCGGAGCTCTTGACGCACGGCGGAGATCCTCACAACGTGGCCCGGGAGATGGGTTTCGAACAGCTCTCTTCGAGTTCGTTAGGTGCCACCGTGGCCGAACTCATTGAAGGGCATCCCGACGAATGGACGCGCTACCGCGAAGGCGACGAAAAGTTGGCGCAATTCTTTATTGGTCAGGTCATGAAGCTGACGAAGGGCCAAGCCAACGGCAAGTCCGTCGTCGCCGAACTGCAAGCTCGCCGATAACTGAACCGCTTGTAGCGGTGGCCACGAAACTCTTGTCCACCGCGACGTAGCGACACGTCGTTTCCAATTTTAGACGTTGCGCTATTCGCAATACGGATGGTTCGCATTCGTCGCGCGAATAGCACGACACGAATCGAATGGATCGTGTCGAACACGCTGACGGAACGCGCACCGCGCAATCTCAATGTGACTTTCGACCTCAGTTTTCCCAGATTTTTTTCATAATGAATGCATAAGGTTTTTTTTATACAACATTGCACAAATGGGGCAATAGTCAGGAAAATTATGAAGACTCGTTCGACAAAGAAATTCACCACGAAGATGACTCAGTTGGGTTGCGCAGTGGGCGCACTGGCCCTGCTCGCCACCGTGGGTGTCGCCGGTACTTCAAGCGCTGCATCAACGCATTCATCGAAGTCACAAGCGCACGCCGTGCTCGTAGGCCACGTCGCGAAGACCAAGAAGGTCGCCTTTCACGGAAGTTACAGCGGATCGATGACCTTCCTGTTGACATCGGTCGCAAGCACCTCAACGGCTGCGAGTGTCACGTCGGTCTCGGGAAAAGGCACGTCGACCGATATTGGCACTACCACGCTGACCGGCACCGGCAACGTGCCCGCCACTGCCGCTAGTTCTGGATTTCACTTCACGGGGAGTGGCAAGCTCGCGGGCGCGGGCGGCACACTCACGCTCAGAATTCTGAGCAAGAACTCTACGGGCGCCGCGCCTGAGAATGCGGCGGGTTCCGTCAGCATTTCCGGCACGGCCACCGTCGTAAGCGGCACGGGAAAGCTGAAGGGTGCCACGGGCACCTTGAAGTTCAGTGGTGCCTTCGCAATCTCCAACGACGGAGTCAGCGGAAGTCAGACCCAGTCGTTCACGAGCAAATTGAGCGGCACGCTCGTCATCAAGTAGTTGTCCCCCCTAGCCAGTTAAGAGAAAAGAGCAGAAAATGAAGGATTTCATGAAGAAGGTCGGCGTCGGCTCAGTGGCGCTCGGCTTAGGTGTAGCTGGATTCGCAGCGCTGGGTGTCAGTACGGCATCGGCACAGGGCGGCTTCGTCAACCAGGACACGATCACCCTCGTAGCGAGTCTCACGCCCGTCACGACCACGACCGTCGCACCCGTGACGACCACGACCCTCGCCACCACGACGACGACTGTCGCACCCACCACGACGACGACGGCTCCTCCGGCATCGGCGGGAATATCTAGTGACTTCACGATCAATATCGATACCGCGACGACCTCGGGCGAGACGGATGCGGTGAATGCCGCGTGCTCGCCAACCAACACGTTCTCAGTTGGACAGACTGTTCTGTGGCGCATGTACGGCAAGGATCTGCTTACTGGTAAGACCCTGCTTCCCGGTGCGGCACCAGGGGCTGCAGCTTCCGCCGCAACGCCCGGCAACGTGAACACCGTGGTCGTGTCGATGCCCGGCATCACGACGGGTTCCGTCGCCAAAGTGCCAATGGCGTACAGCACGAGAGACGGGTACTGGACTTCAGTGCTGGTTACCACGGGTTACGCGCCCGGTAATTACAACTACACCGTCACTGTCACGACGTACCCAGTGCACGCCGTCAAAGGACACGCTGCGGTGAAGGCAACCAAGACGCACAAGGCCATCAAAGCGGTGAAGGCAATCAAGGCTGTTCCAGCCATGACGTACACGTACCCCGCGTAACACAGGATTCCTGAGTCATCGTTTTTTGTAGTGCACATCGTCGGCCGCAAGGCCGACGATGTGACGTTAGACCCCACTGATTCGACGTTATGGGTCAACTCGGTCCCGTAGGTTTTGTATCAAATATCAATGTCACATTCGAAGGGATAATTATGAAGAGTCGCCTAAGCAGTCGAAAGGTGAAGTTGATGTCTGTCGGCTTCGCCTCTGTCGCACTGGTCTGTTCCACAATCATGATCGGCGCGAGCGTGAGCTCGGCGACGGTCCACAAGCACAAGGCCAAGACCACCGTCGTGAAGAAGGCGGCCGCACCCGTCGCTACGGCGACTACGCCCATTGTCCTGACGTCGCCGACCCTGCCGGGCGTGGCGCCACTGCCCGGGCCGGTTGCTGCGGCGTCGACGCCCAGCACGACAATCTCCGCATTGAGCGTCACCCCAACGTCAGGCTTCATCGGAACGCCTATGACGATTGCGGGAGCGGGGCTTCCCGCAAGTACCAGCGTCCAAATTCAGTGGGCCACCGCGAATGCGACGTGGGTCGTTGGTGCTGACCCGTCGACCGTCAATTACCTCGGTGCCAATTACACCAAGATCAACGTCGTGCTCGATACGGTCACGACGTCCGCGGCGGGCGCCTTCTCGGTCACGATCGATGCCCCGAAGGACTTCGGGGGAGCGCACAGTATCTTCGCCGTGGTCGGCACCACTGAGTTGAGCGAGGGCAGCTTTACGATGCTGCGGACGGTCACCATCTCTCCCACCAGCGGACCGGTAGGAACGCCGATCACCATCACCTACAGCGGACTCGGCGACAGCGCCTACACGGCTGGAGCGTCGCTGCTCTATGACAATCACTACGTGGGCGAAATGATGGCGAACTGGACGAGGGGTGTGGCCACGGCCACGATCCGCGCTTCTGGCGCCGTAGGGCCCCACACGATTCAAATCGGCAACGCCATCAACTACCTTTACCTCAACGTGCCGCAATCACCTATTCCGTATACGAACGGTGCTGTCGACACGTTTACGGTCACGGGTGATGACGGTCCTCCGGCCGCGTCAATCGATTGGCCAACTGCCGTGTCGCCAACACTGGCCCAAATCACGACCCTCAATGAAGGCGGTCTCGGCGTCAAATCCAGCGTCCAGGCCTCGGCATCAGTGTCGAGTGGACCCGAAGGCACCAGCGTGACGGTCACCGCGAGCGGTCTCGCATCTAACGCGTCGACTCAGATTGAATGGGCCACCGTGGTTGGCAACCGCGTTAACTGTACGAGCACGTGTTGGGCCTTCGCGACCCAGTCGCTCGGGTCGGCGGTGACGCCGACCGGCAACGCGTTGAGCACCACGTTTACCGTACCGTCACCGGCCCTGGGCGGGTGGCACGCGATTCAACTCGTGCAGGCGGGCAAGGTCGTGGGACAGGTTCCCTTCTACGTGAAGGAGAGCATCGTCGGCTACGAGGCCGCCGGGTCAACGGCGCCGCTCACGTCGCTGACGGTGGTGCAAGGCCAGACGTTCCAGATCCACGTTGAGGGTGTTGGTTGGACGCAACTCGACAACACCGTCGGCGTTGACTACGACAACAGCTACATCGGTTACGGATGTGGATTCAACTCCAACGGCGACGTGGTGTTGAACCTCATCGCCACCGGAGCTCCCGGTACCCACTTGATTGACCTCTACCCGATGTTGTACACGCTCTCGCCATCATTCGCCAGTACGCCGTACGGCATGGTGCCCGTGCTCTCGTACGCGAATGACGATCCTGGTTTGGCGCTCGGTTACCAGCTTCCCGCTATGCGATTCGCCATCACGGTGGTTGCACCCAGCAGTTAACACCGGTTCGCAGTTGCTTTAGGGCCTCGCCCCTCGCCCCTCGGGAGCGAGGGGCGAGGCCTTTACTAAGAACAGGCGCGCGACTGGTTCGGGGAGCCACCAGTTCCAGTTTCCCAGTAGCGTCATCAAGCTCGGCATCAAGAGACCGCGAACAATCGTCGCGTCAACGAGCACGCCGAGCGCCAATCCGACACCAAGTTCCTGCAGGCCCGCAACGCGGCCGAGAATGAGTCCGAGCAGCGCGCCGACCATGATGACGGCGGCGGCGCTCACCACTCGTCCCGTGTGATTCATCCCGTCGATGATGGCGTCCTTCGTGTCGGCGCCGTGGTCCCACGCTTCGCGCATGCGTGAGACGAAGAAGACCTCGTAGTCCATGGAGAGGCCGAAGAGCATCGAGAAGAGAAATACTGGCACCCAACCCTCAATCTGGGACACGCTATAGAGGCCAATCGTGTTGGCTCCCACGCCAAAGCGAAACACCACTACGAGGAGGCCGTAGGTCGACGCGATGGAAAGCATATTGAGCAGCACGGCCATGAGGGCGAGCAGCACCGACCGGAACGCCCGTAACAAGACAAGGTAGGCCAGCAGCAAGACGAGCAACATGATCCACACGATGTTGCCGTAGACGCGGTGAAGAAAATCAACACCTTGGGCCGGTGCGCCACCCACCGAGACGTTGACGCCGCTCGGGAAATGAGCGTTGGCGATGTCGTGTCCGCGGATCCGTTGAATCAGTTGCTGGGACGATTCATCGCCGAAGTCATGACGTCCAATGACGACGATTTGACGGTAGCGCTGCGATGGGTCGACGTACGGAGCCACGGTGCCGATGGAGACCACAAATACTCCCGGGTCCTTGGTAAGCACGATCGCAAGACGTTGCGTCGCTGCTACCACCGCCGGAGTTACAGCGCGATGCGGCGCACCCGCGTCGATGACGATCTGGGTTGGTGTGAGCACACCCGGTCCTCCGCGAGTGCGCAGGAGGGCGAGTCCCTTCGCCGCTTGGGAGTTCTGGGGAATAGCGCTGAGTGATCCCGGGGTGAGTTGGAACCAGAAGATTGACGACGCCGCAACCACCAACAACGCCGTCGCCGTCACGGCCACGGTGACGGGACGCTGAGTGACGCGTTGGGCGAGCCGGGCCCACGCTCCGGGTCCCTCGATGGCGCGACCAATGCCGAAGGGAAAGGGGACTGCAATGACCCCACGCCGGCCAAGCAAGGACAAGAGCACTGGCTGGAGCGAAAGCGCGCTGAGCATCGAAATCAGAGGAACGACGAGCCCCGCGAAACCAAGGGACCGCACGAAGGGCACCGGTACGAGAAACAGCGTGGCGAGGCCGAGCGTGACGGCAAAGCCGGATATCAGCACCGTTCGCCCCGCCGAGCGCATCGTCGCTACCACCGCGTCGGTCGGTGCCGTCGACTCGTCGGCCAGTTCCTCCTTGTAGCGGTGCACAATGAGCAGCGAGTAGTCAACCGCCAGTCCTAATCCGATGAGTTCCACGAGATTGGGGATATAGAGGACCATCAAGAAGTGGTGGGCCAGCGCGTAGATGGCCGCAAGGGCACCGGCCATGGTGCACCCGGCCACGATGAGCGGGATCAGTGCGGACCACGAAAGCCCCAGCACGAGAATCAGGACGACGAGGGCGACCAGGACGGCCAACAACTCACCGTGGCGCAAATCCGACGTCAGTACGGGGGTGATGTCGTGTTGCAGGGCCGGCGCACCGGTGACCAGCGCGCCTTCAAGTCCCGCATTTGTCAGCGCGTGGCGCAGAGGCCCGGTGAATGAGGCAGCTCGCGCCAGGTTGAGCGAGGTCGTGACGGTGCCGTAGAGCACGCCCTCGGTGAGTGAGAGTTTGCCGACGTGACTCGTCGGCACTGACGTCGCCGCGATGGCGAACTCGCGATTCAAACGCACGAGTTCGCTGGCGCCGGGCTTGGTCTGGTGCAGAATCACCGTAAAGCTGCCCTCTATATTTTCGTCAAAATGACGGGCTAAAATTTCGTTGGCCTGGGCCGAACTCGTGCCGGGGACCGTGAGCGAGGTCGTCAGAAGATCTGGCAGTCTGAACGCGGAAAAGGCACCGAGCAGGATTATCGCGACCCAACACGCGATGACTACGACGCGCCAACGCACGACGGCGCGAGTCCAGCGTTCGAGCACCATTCCAGCGTACCTTTGGCCTGGATTTACACCATTTATTGCGGGCTCTCAAGGAGAAGGGGTCACCGGCCATGACGCTGACTCTCTGCTCTTCACTCGGTGTTGGCGTGGCGGCGAGTGCGTTGATCACTGATCGCCGCTTCGCCGGAGAGACGCGCGGTTTCTGCTCTCACGTGGTGCCCGAAGCCTTTGGCGACGGGTCCTGTGCCCATGTTGAGGACGTCGACGAAATTCGCATCGTCACGACCAACGGCGACGACCTACTTCTGAGCGAGGAAGAATTAGCTCAGCGGTCCGTGCGCGTGAAACCGTTTACTCCCCGGTACGGCACTGTTGTGCGGGAGAAATCCGCGCGCTTGGTGCAAAGGACGGAGATGGGCGCGATCACGTCTGCCTGGTCCTTCTTGTGTCGGCGTCTCACCTGTGCTTAGATAAAGGGCGTGACGTCCATTCGTGCCATTCCGGTAGTAGTAGGCAATAGCCGCCGGTAGACACACGCGTGCGTTATCGGAGGCCTCCCAAAAAAGGGAGGCCTTTTTGTTTATCTGAATAACAAAGGAACATTGTGCAACTCACTGGAGCCGAAGCACTCATCAAGAGTTTGGAACAACAGGGCGTCGATACCGTTTTCGGGCTGCCTGGCGGCGCAATCCTGCCCGTCTATGACCCACTGCTCGATTCCAGCATCCGCCACATTCTCGTGCGCCACGAGCAGGGTGCCGGCCACATGGCCGAGGGCTACGCCTTGGCGACCGGTCGGCCCGGTGTCGCCATTGTCACGAGCGGCCCGGGGGCCACCAATATCGTCACTCCGATTGGCAACGCACACATGGATTCAACACCGATCGTCGTCATCACCGGGCAAGTGGCGACCGGTTCCATTGGCACCGACGCTTTTCAGGAGTGCGACATCACCGGCATCACGATGGGCATCACCAAGCACAATTTCCTGGTGCAGTCAGCGCAAGAGCTGCCACGGGCCGTCGCGGCGGCGTTCCACTTGGCGACCACGGGCCGTCCCGGTCCAGTCTTGATTGACGTGCCCAAGGACGTGAGTCAGTCGAAGATGGAATGGTGGTACCCCTCGACGATCGATGAGTTCGACTTGCCCGGCTACCGTCCCGAGGTGGTACTCAACGAAGATGCCATCGCTCGGGCAGTGGAACTCATCGGCCAGTCGCAACGACCAGTGCTCTACGTCGGCGGCGGCACCTTGAAGTCAAGGGCCTCAGCGGAACTGCTCGCCTTCGCGGAGCGCACCAACATGCCGGTCGTCACCACTTTGATGGCGCGCGGCGCATTCCCCGACTCGCACGACCTGCATCTGGGTATGCCCGGTATGCACGGCATGTACTCGGCGGTCACCGCGATTCAGCGTTGCGACCTGCTGATCTCCCTGGGCGCGCGTTTTGACGACCGCGTCACCGGCAAGATCAGTACTTTTGCCGCGAACGCCAAGGTCATTCACGTCGACATTGACCCGGCCGAATTCAACAAGGTCCGCCGGGCGGACGTCGCGATTCAGAGCAACGTCGCGGCCGTGCTGCGGGCCCTCGACGCCTCGAGTGCGATGCCCCAGCCACTGGACGCCTGGTGGAAGGAACTGCACGGTTGGCAGGAGCAGTATCCGCTGGCCTTTGCCGAACCGGAACTCACGGGTCCACTACGTCCCCAGCACGTTATTGAATCAATCGCCAGGCGCGCTGAGCCGGGCACCATCGTGACCGCGGGCGTGGGCCAGCACCAGATGTGGGCGGCGCAGCACTGGAAGTTTGAAGAGCCCGGCACCTTCATCAATTCGGGCGGTGCCGGCACGATGGGATTCGGCGTACCGGCCGCTATTGGTGCCAAGGTTGGACGGCCCGAAAAGATCGTGTGGTGCATCGACGGCGATGGCTGCTTCCAGATGACGGCCCAAGAGATGGTCACGGCCCGATCGCAGGGTATACCGATCAAGGTCGCAATTCTTAACAACGCCAACCTGGGCATGGTGCGCCAGTGGCAAGAGATGTTCTACGACGAGCGCTACAGCCAGGTCTACCTCTCCGCAGACCTGCCCGACTACGTCAAATGGGCCGAAGCCATGGGTTGCGCGGGACTGCGCGCGACGAACCCCAAGGAGATGGAAGACGTCATTGATGAAGCGAACAAGATCAATGACGTGCCGGTGGTGATTGACTTTCGCACCGACGCGTCAGAAAAGGTCTTTCCCATGGTCGCCGCAGGTGCCAGTAACGACGACATCATGACCTACCAGTCCTATAGGGACGCGCAGTGACACCTCCCGAACCGTATCTCGGCATTACCGACCACACTCCGATTCGCCTGCACATCCTGTCGGTGCTGGTGGAGAACAAACCCGGTGTGTTGGCCCGAATAGCGGGACTGTTCGCGCGTCGAGGCTTCAACATTTACTCGTTGGCCGTGGCCCCAGCGGAGAGCGACGCTCGATTTTCGCGGGTCACGATCGTGGTGGACGCGGAGTCAACGCCACTCGAGCAGATTGTCGGCCAGTTGGACAAGCTGGTGAACGTCGTCGCCATCACCGATCTCGCGCCCAAGAACGCGGTCGAGCGTGAGTTGCTGCTCGCGACGATCAAGACCGACGTCGACAATCGCACGACGTTGCTGGACGTCATTGCGAACGCGGGCGCCGCGATCATTGACGTGGACGCGACGTCGGTCACCGTGATGCTGGCGGGCACGCCGGGAGGTTGTGACGATCTGGAACGTGCCCTGGAGAGCTACTCGAAGCTAGAGCTGCACCGAACCGGTCGTGTGGCACTCCCTAGACTTGGCAAAGTCCCGTCAGCCTCCTAGCCAAACAATCAGAAAGATGACCACATGACCAAGATGTACTACGAGAAGGACGCCCAGCCCGACCTGCTGAAGGCCAAGAAGATTGCGATCTTGGGTTACGGCTCCCAGGGCCACGCGCACGCGCTCAACCTGCACGACAGCGGTTACGACGTGCGAGTGGGGCTCCGTGCGGATTCCAAGTCCGTGATCAAGGCCGAAGACGCGGGACTTCGCGTATTGGGCATCGCCGACGCGTGTGCCGAAGCGGACGTCATCATGGTGTTGGTGCCCGACACCGAACAGAAGCGCACCTACGACGCCGACATCGCCCCGCAGCTCAGCGCGGGCAAATGCCTCTTGTTCGCGCACGGATTTAACATCCGCTTTAATCTCATCAACCCACCCGACGACGTCGACGTGGCGATGGTCGCGCCCAAGGGTCCGGGCCACCTCGTTCGCCGCACGTACCTAGAGGGCGGGGGTGTTCCGTCCTTGATCGCGGTCCATCACGACGCCACCGGTCACGCACACGACATCGCGCTGGCGTACGCGCACGGCATCGGTGCGACCCGGGCCGGCGTGCTCGAAACGACCTTCACCGAAGAGACGGAAACGGACCTCTTCGGCGAGCAGGCCGTGCTGTGCGGTGGCGTGACGGCCCTGGTGCGAGCCGGTTACGAGACCCTCGTCGAAGCCGGATACCAACCCGAAAGTGCGTACTTCGAGTGCCTGCACGAATTGAAGCTGATCGTCGACCTCATGTACGAAGAGGGCATCACCGGCATGCGATTCAGCGTCTCGGACACCGCCGAATACGGCGACCTCACCCGCGGTCCTCGCGTCATCAACGCCGACGTCAAGGCGGAGATGAAGAAGATTCTCACCGAAATTCAGGACGGCTCGTTCGCCGCCGAATGGGTGAAGGAGAATGAGATTGGCCGTCCCCGCTACCGCGAGTTGCGCGACGCCGGCAAGAAGCACCCGATTGAAGAGATCGGTAAGAAGCTTCGTGAGATGATGCCTTTCGTGTCTGCGGGCAAGCAGAAGGTCAGTGACATCTCGGGTGGCGACACCGACTAACCATTCGTCAATCATTAGAGATTTCGAGAAGATCAAGAGCTGCAGGACGATGAGAGAGACTCCACGTGACTAGTGGTCCAGTGATCATCGGCAGCGAACGAAGCGAGGCCGGATTGGCGCTCGGTATGGAACTCTTGCGTCAAGGCTCGAGCGCGCTCGACGCGGTCGAGGTAGCGCTGCGCGCGTGCGAAGACAATCTGGACGACCACTACATCGGCACCGGCGGACTACCCAACGCGCGAGGTGAAGTGGAGCTCGATGCTTCGATCATGGTCGGATCCAGCCGGGCCTTCGGCGCGGTGGGCGCCGTGCGCAACTTTCCGAATCCCATCTCGATCGCGCGCGCTGTATTAGAGAAACTGCCGCAGCATTCATTGCTGGTGGGCGAGGGGGCGGAGCTGTTCGCGCTGGAGCAGGGCTTCGTCCGCGCGGAGTTACTCACCGACGAGGCGAAGCGGATTTTTCGCAAGGCGTTGGCGGCGTCGGGCGAGGCTGTCGAAGGAGAAAATACCGAAGCCGCTCCCGGGGATGACCGTTACCGCGCCGCCGCAACGGAGTTGGTGAGGCGTTTTAAGCCCTTCGACGGTCCGTGGGGCACCGTGAACGTCATCGCGCTCGACGAGAGCGGTGAGATGGTGGTCGGCGTGTCAACCAGCGGATACCCGTGGAAGTACCCCGGTCGAGTGGGTGACTCCGCGCTGCCCGGTAGCGGCAACTACTGCGACCTGCGTTATGGTGGCGCCGCATCCACGGGCCGCGGTGAATTGAGCATGCGGATCGTCGGAGCAAAAATGGTCGTCGACGCCCTGGCTCGCGGTGAGGATCCGGTGGGGGCGTGCGGCGCGATGCTGAGAGAGGCCGCGCAACTCCCCGACATCTATCGGTCGGAGTTGCGCACACTGTGCTTGACGCCCGATGGTCGCCACGCGGGCGCCGCAAGCCAGTCTGGTTCGACCTACAACGTCATGACTACC
>JBEKQN010000011.1:0-28130 GCA_049519675.1 Acidimicrobiales bacterium
GTCTTGGACTTACGGACCTACGGTGTGGAAATGCTGTTACTGCGACGAAAAAGTGACGAGCCGTTGCGGCATCGTGCTTTTAAGTCTCTCAAAGCGTGGTCAGTATTGCCCATTGTTTTGGCGATGACGACCCTCCTCCTGCCCGTCGCGACCGCGTCGGCGAGCTCTAAGAGCAGCGGACATCACTACGTCGTGGGAGGATCGATCGCCGCACTGAAACTGACGCGTCTGCAGATGCTGTCATCGCAGGTAGGGGTTGGCGTGGCGCCGATCACGACGTACAGTGGTCAGCTCGTCAGGGCCTTTTTGGTGCGAACGAGTGATGGCGGAGCGTCGTGGAAAATCACCGGGACCTTCCCCAGGGAGTTCTATCCGGGGACGACCGCCTTCACGACGCCCCAGGAGGGCTACGTGATCAACGGCACTCAAGCTCTCTTCACGGATAACGCCGGGCGCACGTGGCAGAAGGTTGCGGTGACGGCTGGTCCCGTCGGAATTAGCGTGTACGGCGACATCGCGTGGATTGAAGTGGAGGACTGCCAAGGTTCAAACTCAATGCAAGGGCCCTGTGTCACCCGACTGGAGAGTTACCGCGTTGGTCACCTGCGACCGTTCATGAACACCACGGTGCCCACCGATCAACCTCCACTCGCACACGTGGGGCCGACGCGGGGTTACGTCTTTGGCAGCGGAGGCATCAGCGGCAACGTGTACGCGACTTCTAACTCCGGCCATTCGTGGCGCGCGATCGCCAATCCCTGTGAGCAGCAACAAATCACGGGAGGCTCTGCGTCGTCGGCCACGACGCTCTTTATCTACTGCCAAAGTGGATCACTCGGTTCCGTGAATGACGCACTGTTCTCATCTTCAGACGGTGGCACCACGTGGCGCGAGATCACGCAACAACCTCTGAATGGAGTCCTCGCAGCGAGCGGAGCAACAGGTCAATTTTTGTGGGGCTTTGGCATGGACGCGAAGCTGTGGGAAAGCAGTGACGGCGGCGACCTTTGGACCGTTGCCGCGGGAGTGAAGTTTGGCGTCAGTGGCAACATAACAACGTACGGGGCTTCCGACGCATGGCACGTCGTAGTGGGACACGGGATCTATCGAACCCTCGATGGCACGACGTGGAACCTCTTGAAATAGCGGGGGACGAGAATGCCCAACGTCAAAACAATCAGATGTTCGCGTTATGGATTCGGCTTAAAGTCGAACCCCAGGCTCTTGGCCACGTCGCCATGGGTGACCTTCTTTTGATATCGCAGCGCTCTCTTGTCAATTGAGGCGTACCCCTGCGCCACGGCAACCGCGCGCGAGAGCAACTCTTCGCCATCCACGATCTCGTCGGCAATTCCGCGAGCAAGCGCTTCGGGTCCAGCGAATCGATGAGCGGTGGTGACCGCGTGCACCGCCGTCGCACGCGGCAAACGATTAGTGAGTATGGGCCAGAGCTCGACGTCGACGGCCAGTCCAATACCCACTTCGTTCATGCACCAGTAGCCGCGATCCTCTCGCATGACGCGGTAGTCAAAGGCGCACGATATGAGTGCCCCTCCAGCAAACGAGTGACCGTTGATTGCCGCCACCGTGTACGCGGGGAAGATCAGTATTCGACCGATTGTTCGACGGAGTTCCTTCAAAGTGGCGTAGTACTCATCGCTGAAGGGTTCAAAACGTCCGAGGTCGAGGCCGTTACAGAAGAACTTTCCCACGCCGATGAGCACGACCGCTAACGGACCTTCAACCGAATCGAGTTCGTCAAGAATCTCATGGAGTCGGCCCAGGGAATCGAGGTTTATGCGGTTTTCGCCTTCGTTCCACGTCACGACGCTGACGTCGCCATCACGGCTGGTCGCAATGTCCACGTTGCGACTATAGGTTGGCCCAAATGAGCAAGTAAGTTGGCGGTTGTGAACGAGAATAATTCTGAAATTACTGAACCCGACGTATCGGCCGAGAACCCAGTTTCCGAACATTGGGTATGGACGGGTCCCCATCGCCCGCCGTCACCTCGTCTGCTCGTTGATCACATGACCGGCAATTGGGGGGTTGCCGATCCCGTCATTGAAGTCCACCCGGCGGTCACCTACAGCGCGCGCCGTCGCACGAAGTTGGGCGAGCACTTCGCCGGCAAGACTCTGGTGATTCCCACTGGGAACTACAAGGTGCGGGCCAATGACACCGACTACCGATTCCGCGCTGGCACGGACTTTTTCTACCTGACCGGCTGCCTCGATCCTGACGCCGTGCTGATCATCGCTCCGAGTGCCAGCGGACCGCGTTCCACGCTCTACATCGCTCAACGCCGCGACAGTCAGACGCACGAATTCTTCACCAACGCCCAATACGGCGAACTGTGGGTTGGCGCACGTCGGGGCGTCACCGAGGCCGCGGGCTATTACGACATTGAGACCGCGCCACTCGAACATTTAGAAAAGGACTTGGCGTCGCTACGTTCAACGACCATCCTCACCGTTCGGGGATTCGACAAGACTGTCGATGCACTCATTGAACCCCACGAAGGCGATCACGAGCTCATCGCCATACTGAGCGAGCACCGCTTGGTGAAGGACGAATTTGAAATTTCCCAATTACAGTTGGCCGTGGACTACACCGTCAAGGGATTCGAAGACGTCGTGCGAGCGTTACCGTCGGCCGAAGGACGCGGCGAGCGCGTGATCGAAGGCGTCTTCCATCTGCGCGCCCGTGTCGAGGGCAATGACGTGGGCTACGACACGATCGCCGCGAGCGGTTCTAACGCCACAATTCTTCACTGGATGCGAAATGACGGTGCGGTGCGACGCGGCGAGATGCTGTTGCTCGATGCCGGCGTCGAGTGCCACAACCTCTATACCGCTGACGTGACGCGCACCATGCCTATTAACGGCACCTTCTCACCGGCGCAAAAGACCATCTACGAACTGGTGCTCGCGGCCCAAGAGGCTGGCATCGCGGCGGTCAGGCCCGGAGTTGCCTTCATGGCGCCACACGATGCCGCCATGAAAGTACTGGCCGAAGGGCTCTACGAGTTGGGCATCCTTAAAGAGGAGCCCGAGGTGGCGTTGCGCCGCGACCGTCAGCTGCACCGGCGTTACACACTGCACGGCACCAGCCACTGGCTGGGTATTGACGTGCACGACTGCGCGAATGCGCGCGACGAGATTTTCCACGGTGATCTCGAAGAGGGGAACGTGCTCACTGTGGAACCGGGCCTCTATTTCCAGCGCAACGACCTCACGGTGCCCGAAGAGTATCGCGGCATTGGCGTGCGAATTGAGGACGACGTATTGGTCACGGCCGACGGCTCGCGCAATCTATCGGCAGCTCTGCCGCGCACGGTCGGCGACATCGAAGCGTGGATGGCCAACATCTGGGCCAGCGGCCCCACCAACCTCAACCTCTAGCAGCGACTACGCCAGAATCCGGATAGGCAGGTTGCGCGGCCCGCGAATCTGACCGGGCGCCCACGTCACCGCCTCGGGGTCCGCCAGTTCGAAGCGCGGATAGCGCTTGATGAACTCTTCAATCGCGACGCGTAATTCCATGCGCGCCAGGTTGGAACCGGCGCAGCGGTGAATTCCCAGTCCGAATGCCAAGTGGCGATTTTCCAAACGGTCGATGATGAACTTGTCGGCATCCTCGAACACCTTGGGATCGCGATTGGCCGCTGGGAAGCCCAGAAGAATCCAGTCGTACTCCTTCATGGGACAGCCCAGATACTCCATGTCCTTATTGACCAGACGAGCCATCGTCACGGGAGCGTAAAAGCGCAGAAACTCCTCGATCGCGATGGGCATCAAGTCAGGTTCGTTGACCAGGCGAGCCAAATCGTCGGGACTTTTCGCCAAGTGCCAGAGCGCCGCGCCAATTGCCGACCAGGTGGTGTCGATGCCGGCAATCAAGATCAGGATCATCGTGCCGAACACGTGCTCGATCGCCAACTTCTCGCCACCGACTTCGACGTCCAAGAGATAACTCGTCAAGTCATCGCGAGGGTGGGCCCGGTGATCTTCGATCTGGATCTCGAAGTAGTCAATGATGGGCTGGAACTGTTCTATTCGCTGTTCGACTGGTTGGTCTATGGCATTGACCACTTGGTGCACAAAACTGCGGAAGAGTTCTTCGTCCTCTTCGGGAAATCCGAGCATTCGGCTGATGACGGCGGGCGGGATGTGCTGCGCATAGTCCATGCCGCCATTGACAACCTCGTGGTCCTTCATCTCGTCGAGCAAGTCAACGCACAGCGAGCGGACTCGCGGCTCCAACGCGTTGATGGGCCCGGGAGCCAGTGCCGGCAGAATCAGGCGACGAGCGATTTGGTGAAACGGGGGGTCCGAAGTGATCGGCGGCGCGCCACCGATGGGCGCAGGCATGTCGAGCTCGTCGGGGCGGCCGTTGTTGATGATGACGGCGCGACTGGTGAAGTTCTCCGTATCGTTGGCAATCTTGGCGACACCCTCGTGCGTCGCCGGGAACCACGCGCCGCCGTAGCGTTCGGTGTGCGCCACGGGACAACGTTCGCGTAGGTCCTGCCAAATGGGATAGGGGTCATGGACCCACTCGGGGTCAGCGTGATCCCAGTCAGTCGCGAAATCTTCAACGGGCGGATTGACACTCATCGCTACTCCTCAATCGAAATCGCGTGCTCGGGGCAGTTGAGCTGGGCCAAACGAGCGAGTGCCACGGTCTCGTCGTTGAGTGTGCCGTCGCCAATGACCACGCCGCTGCCAAGGTCATCGAAGGAAAAGAGGTCGGGCGCCATCGTGAAGCACCGCCCGTGGCCTTGGCACAGTTCGGCGTCGATTACTACCTTCACGAGCCCCCTTTCGTGGTACAACTTGTGACCTTACTACCGGGTAATGCCCATATGACAGGCAGATTATCCAGGATTTTCCCCTACTAACTACTCGTCATCAATCTCTTCGCGACTGATGCCCAAAAAGTAGAGCACGGCGTCGAGGTACGGCACCGAGAGGGCCACGTTGGCGTGCTCCTGCACCGCTGGCTTGGCGTTAAAGGCAATGCCCAACCCCGCGAGCGAAAGCATGTCGATGTCGTTGGCGCCGTCACCAACGGCCACCGTCTGTTCCAGGGGTACTCCCACCTCGTGGGCGAAGCGCTCCAGCGCCCGGGCCTTTCCGGCACGGTCGATAACTTCGGCACACAGATTCCCCGTCAGTTTGCCGTCCACGATCTCCAGACAGTTCGCTTCTAGGTAATGCACGTCGAGTTCAGCCATCAGTGGACCCAGCACTTCAACGAATCCGCCCGAGACCACGGCCGGCACGTACCCGAGGCGCTGAAGGGTGCGCAGGAGGGTCCTCGCACCCGGTGTGAGACGGAGTTTGGACCGTACGTCATCGAGCACACTCGCGGGCATTCCTTTTAGAAGAGCAACCCGGCGGCGAAGTGACTCGGCAAAATCAATCTCTCCATTCATGGCCGCTTCGGTTATCGCCGACACCTCATCGGCGCAGCCGCACGCGTCGCCGAGCAGGTCAATGACCTCGTCTTGGAGCAGCGTCGAATCGGCGTCCATCACCACCAGGTGTTTGGCCCGTCGATGCAGGCCCGCGCGCTGGACCGCAAGGTCGAGTCCGCACAGTTCGGCAACCGCCGTCACGCCTTCGCGCAGCGCCACGTGATCCGAACCCAGCACCACGAGCTCGTAGCAGTCAACCGGATAACTCGCGAGGTGGACAATGCGCTCACATGTCGAGCCACTCGCAGCGATTGCGCGAAAAACTTTCTCCAGTTGTTCCGCACTGATGTTGGGAGCGAGCAACGTCACCAACAGGCGTCGACCCTCGCCCGATTCAACCGGCAGTACCGTCTCCACGCTCGCCGTTATCCCTCGGGCCACGATGTCGCGCTCCGCGAGAGCGGCCCTAATTACCTCTGGTCCCACCTCACTGCCCACCGTGAGTTCGGCGCACAGCACCAACGCACCACGGATGGTGATCTGGGCCACGTCGGTGATGTGGCCTCCCTGTTCGGCCAACCCTCTCAATGCCGCGAAGAGTTCCGCGCCAACTCCGACGCGGTCCGGTCCGCTCACGGTGACGAGATAGGTCGTTCTTTCCATGTCACGAGCGTACGGCGTCTTGTTAGGACGTCTTGACCTCGGAAGTGACGAGCACGTTAAATCGTGAAGGATGGAAGACGGCTTGACTTACTTTTCCGCCGCACCTGGCTGCCAGCCACCCTCAACGCTGTAATGGCGCAAGACTTTGGCGGGCACACCTCCGAGCACCACATGATCGGGAAACTCACCGCGCACGACTGCACCCGCAGCCACAGTCGTATTGCGACCCAGGATCGTACCCGGAAGGATCACCACATTCGCACCTAACCAACTCCCCGATCCGATGCGGACTGCCGCTTCGCTGGGCGTCTGCCATCCAATAGGTTCCTCGGGATTCTCGTACGAATGATTCTCATCAGTGATGTAGACGTAGGGTCCGGTTTGGATTTCGTCTCCCAACACGATCGACCAGTGGCCAATGATGTGCGAACCACGACCAATGATGCACTTGTGGCCAATAGTTACCGTTGGCGAGGCCAGCATCTCCTGTTCACCACTGATGCCGGCGGTCAGGCACACGTTGGGACCGATCAGCGTGCCGTCGCCGATTGAGAGGTAACGCTCATTATAGACCACGCCCTGGGGAGCCATCAGCGCCGCGCCCTTGCCGAAGTAATGGAACTCACGCGCGTACGGATCATCGGGCCCTACCGTCGCTACCTCATTCATGTAGCGACGGGTACGTCGAATGAGCGCGCCCAAATATTGGCGAAAGCGAAGACGTTGACTCACGCCGACACGCTACGTCACAGAAGGCGCAATCGTGACGTCGTCAAGAGCACAGCGTGAATCGGTCCAGCCCAAAAGTGCTGCCCGGTCCTAGTCGAGCGAAATTGGCACGTCGATGTCGATCTCACTCGAGACGCCCACCGCGTCGGGCAACAGCTCGTTCGCCATCCGTTCGCGAACGCGCCCATCGATTTCGGCCATCAACTGCGGGTTCTCGCGCAGGAAGGTCTTCACGTTCTCGCGGCCCTGACCCATCTGCTCGCCCTCGTAGGTGAACCACGCGCCAGCCTTCTTCACGAAACCCAACTCAACGGCGACGTCGAGCACTGAACCCTCACGGCTGATGCCCTGTCCGTACATGATGTCGAACTCGGCCTGCTTGAAGGGAGAGGCGCACTTGTTCTTCACGACCTTGACACGAGTGCGGTTGCCCACGATCTCCGTACCATCCTTTATCGACTCGATGCGGCGGATGTCGAGACGAACCGAGGCGTAGAACTTCAACGCGCGACCACCGGGCGTCACTTCGGGTGAGCCGTAGATCACGCCGATCTTTTCTCGCAACTGGTTAATGAAGACGGCCAAGGTGTTCGACTTCGAAAGCCCGCCCGTCAACTTGCGCAGCGCCTGGCCCATCAGACGGGCCTGGAGTCCGACGTGGGTGTCACCCATGTCGCCTTCGATTTCGGCCCGCGGCGTCAACGCCGCGACCGAGTCAATGATGACAACGTCGAGCGCGCCGGAGCGAATCAGCATGTCGGTGATTTCCAGGGCCTGTTCCCCCGTGTCGGGCTGGCTGATGAGGAGATCGTCAACGTTCACACCAATAGCGCGCGCGTAGACCGGATCCATTGCGTGCTCGGCGTCAATGTAGGCGCAGGTCCCACCATTGCGTTGCGCCTCGGCGACCACGTGCATGGCCAGCGTCGACTTTCCCGAGGATTCGGGTCCGTAGAGCTCGACGATGCGACCTCGCGGCAGGCCACCAATGCCGAGCGCCATGTCCAGGGCCAGCGCACCGGTAGGAATTGACTCGATGTTCATGTGCAGGTTCTCGCCCATGCGCATGATTGAGCCCTTACCGAACTGCTTTTCAATCTGGCCGAGTGCGGCCTCCAGGGCCTTGGCGCGGTCGTCGGTTGCCATTACTGTCTCCTTGTTCTTCGTCACTCGAGCACACTATGTACCTGCAGTGACATCGGTCGGGCTCCACCCGCTTTTACGGTACTACGAACAAGTGTTCGTAGTGTGGATTTCCAGCCAATTTCATTCCGAGACTTCTAGAGGTAATTTACCCGTTCTTTCCTAAGAAAATCCTCGATTAATCAACGAGTGCCTGGTACACCAGTTGCTGGAGTTCACGGCGCAGGGGATGCGTCCCCGTCGGCACCAACTGCGTGTAAAAACTCACCGTCAAGTCCTCCGCCGGATCAACCCAGAACAGCGTGGAGGCGGCACCTCCCCAGTAGAAGGAACCTTCTGAAATGAGGCTGCGATTCTTGATTGAGTCAATGACGACCGCAAAGCCAAGACCGAACCCGATGCCCGCAGTGTCAATATCGCGGTAGAAATCAATAGCGAACTGCTCAAGGTCAGCGTTGCCGGGCAGATGATTCTGCGTCATCAACTCCAACGTCCGACTCGATACCAGGCGCACGCCGTCAAGTTCACCCCCGCGTAGCAGCATTGACATGAAACGCTGAAAGTCGTGCGCGGTCGACCCCAATCCACCGCCGCCGGATAACAATTTCGGCTTACGGAGCGCAGCGCTCGCCACTTCGTGCCAGGGATTCACGTCACCGAGAAAGTGTAAATAGAGCATCGCGAGACGATCTTGCTTGTCTTCGGGGCACCAGAAATCTGTGTCGTGCATACCAAGCGGCTCGAAGATTCGTTCTTTTAGAAATTCGTCAAGCGGCTGGCCACTCCATATCTCAATGAGACGGCCCAATACGTCGGTCGCCACCGAGTAGTTGAAGTTAGTGCCCGGCTCAAACAGCAGTGGGGCACTGCACCAGTCATGCACCGCCTCGGTCAAATCAACGTCCTTGGGCTTGCCGAATGTGTATCCCATGTTTCGATACATCTGGTCAACGGGATGATGATTCTGGATTTCGTACGTGAGACCGCTCGTCTGGGTCAAAAGATGCTGTACGCGAACCGGTCCCAACGCCGGCACCGTCTCGGGATCAGCGGCAGTACCACCAACAAAGACGCGAGGTTCACGGAGTTCTTCAATCCATTGACCGACATCGTCGTTGAGATCGAATACGCCCTCTTCGTAGAGCATCATGGCGGCGATGGCGACAACCGGCTTCGTCATTGAGTAGATGCGCCAGATCGTGTCGTCGGTGACGTCGAGTTTCTCCTCGCGATTCCGGTATCCCGACTTGCCGACCCACACCAGTTCATCACCACGTGACACGGTCACGAGCCAACCGGGCAGGCGACCATCCGCCACGTAGGCATCGAAATGCGTCTGGATGCGCTGAAGCCGAATCGGGTCAAAACCCATCGACTCGGGATCTACGCGTATCTTCAGTTCCGACATTCCAACCTCCGTTAAGTAACTTCGACGACAAACAAGAGCAGTTCAGCCCAGAGAATCCAGCGCTCGGCGCAGCGCGTCGAGCGCGCTGATGGCGCTAAAGGCGCGCACGCGCGGACGGTCGCCAGGCAGGTGCAACGCGACGTGGTCAACTCGCTCACCAATGGCGACGCCCACAAAGACGGTGCCGGCGGGCTGACCATCCTGCTCTTCGGGCCCGGCGACGCCGGTGACGCTTAACCCCACGTCGGAGCCCAGCAGCGTGCGCACGCCCGTCGCCATGGCTTCGGCCGCCGTCACGCTCACCACAGGTCCGTGCGGCACGCCCAGCACGTCAAACTTCACGTCCGAGGCGTAACTCACGACGCCGCCTCGAAACCAGGTGGACGCACCAGGAACATTGACGAGTCGGCTAGCGATGAGTCCGCCGGTGACGGACTCGGCCACGGCCAGCGTCAATTCGCGACTCAGCAAGCGACTGGCAACGGCATCTTCCATTGTCTCGTCGTCCACGCCAAAGATGATGTCGCCGAATCGGTTGACGATCATCGCGCGTACGCGCATTTCCTCGTCATCGAGCAGCGCGAGCGCGCGTGTTTCATCGTCGCCCTGGGCCGTCAGGCGCACCTTGATGCCTTCGATGCCTGAGGCCAAGAAGGCAATCGTTACGTTGCCGTCGTGCGCCAACGCATCAAATCGTTCGCTCACCGATTCGGCGAGCGCCGACTCGCTCGCCCCCCACGTGCGAAGTATGCGGCTCAGGATGACCGAGGTGGTGCCGGTCGCCCGCACCCGTGCGACCAGGTCGGGCAGGATGGCTCGCTCAAACATGTCGGTCATCTCGTAGGGCACCCCGGGCACCGCGTAGACCACCTTTTGTCCCACCGGACAGATGAGGCCTGGCGCCGTACCGCGAGTCTGCTCGATGAGCGTGGCGCCACGCGGCACGTCAGCTTGCAGCAGATTGTTGTCGGGCATCTCACGGCCTCGGGACTTGAACATCTTGCGAATGGTCTCGACGACGTCTTCGTCGCGGTCGAGCGGCACGTTCATGACTTGCGCTAACGCCGCACGGGTGATGTCGTCCTGGGTCGGGCCCAGTCCGCCGCAGACAATGACCGCGTCACTACGGGCCAATGCGGTTCGAAAGGCGAGCACGATCCGTTCGTGATTGTCCCCCACGTGCTGGTGGAAGTGCGAGGCAATGCCATTGGCCGCCAGGCGCTCGCCGAGCCACTGCGAATTCGTGTCGGGAATCTGACCCAGTAACAACTCCGTGCCCACTGCGACAATCTCAACGCGCACTGAGCGTCGCCTTTCGCCCGTCGACGTAGTACTTCCAGCCGGTATAGAGCGTCATCACGGTGGCAATCCAGATCGTCGCCACGCCCAACCACGCGTGATGCGCGGTGATGGGCAGGACGCAGAAGGCAATGGCCCAGTCCTGAATGAAGGTCTTCCATTTCGCGATCTTGCTCGCGGGAATGGAGATACCGCGCTTCGCCGCCCTCGCGCGATAGACGCTCATCCAAATCTCGCGCAGCGTGATGAGCACTGCAGGAATGATGAAGGTCTTGAGCCCGTGGGGCCGCGCAATGATCAGCGCGTAGAGCGCGCCGAGCACGATGATCTTGTCGGCCAGAGGATCGAGGAACGCACCTGAACGCGTGGTGCCGTGGCGACGCGCGACAATGCCGTCAAAATAGTCCGACGCGGCGGCCGACATGCCCACGACCGACGTCCACCACGAGATGCGGTCGACCACGATGAGGTAGACGAAGACCGGCGCGATGACAATTCGAAAGGCCGTCATCATGTTGGCCGGTGTCAGAAGCGCAGACTCGCCGTAGGTGCGGTCATTCGTGGTCATACCAGCACCGCCTCCAGGTCCGTTCCGTGGCTCGCCACGATCGTGACGTCTACCAATGCTCCCACGGCCAGTGAGGGGTCAACCATCACGATGCCGTCAATCTCGGGGCATTCTCGAACACTACGTCCCACGCCCGGTGAGTCAATCAGCAGCTCTTGGCGCGTGCCGACCAACGCGTCTCGGCGTCGAGCGGTGATGGCGTCTTGGACCTCACTGACCTCGCGGAGCCGTTCGAGCGCGAGTTCCGGGGCGACCTGGTTGTTGAGGCCATTGGCTAACGTGCCCTCTTCGGACGAGAACGTGAAGAACCCGGCCCAGTCGAGTTGCGCCTCTTCAATGAAGGCCAACAACTCGCGCTGATCGTCTTCGGTCTCACCGGGATAACCCAAGATGAAGGACGACCTAAACGTGGCGTCGGGTTCGGCCGCGCGAATGACGGCGATCCTCTCTAAGAATCGCTCGCCGCTGCCCCAGCGACGCATCGCGCGCAACATCCGGCGAGAGGCGTGCTGTAAGGAGAGATCGAAATAGGGCACGCCGGTCGCGAGAATCGTCTCGATGAGACCGCTGGTCAGGCCCGAGGGATAGAGGTACAACAAGCGCACGCGTTCGATCTCGCTGCTGAGCACCTGGGTCAGTTCGATGAGCGGCTGCGTGCCGCCTTCGTCGAGGACTTCGACCGCTTCGCCGCGACCAGCGCGCCGCCGGTCGTGACCCCAACTGGCGAGGTCTTGGGCGATGAGGACCACCTCCTTGACGCCGCCCGCCTGCAGGGCCCGAGACTCGGTGAGTATCTCCTGGGTCGAACGCGAACGCTGGTCGCCGCGAAAACTTGGGATCGCGCAGAATCCGCAGCGTCGGTCGCAGCCCTCGGCGATCTTCACGTAGGCCCACGGCGTCGAGGTCGCGGGACGAGGGAGGTTCAATAGATCGAAAGCCGGCGTCGACCTCTTGCGCAGCGCGACGGGCGTTGCCGCGAGTTCAGTGAAACTCTCGCCAAAGCCCGCAACCAGATCGACTTCGGGTAACGCGGCCGCTAATTCGTCACCGTATCGCTCGGCCATGCACCCCGTCACCACCAGGCGGGCGCTACCTAGTTTGCGCTCGGCCAGTTCGAGCACCGTTTCGATGGACTCCTCGCGGGCCGCTTCGATGAAGGCGCAGGTATTGGCGACGACGAGGTCAGCCTGCTCGGCCGACTCGGCCAAGCGGTAGCCCTGGGAGACCAATAGTCCCGCCAACTTGTCAGAATCGACGTGGTTCTTGGGGCACCCGAGTGTCTCAATCCAATACTGCACGTGGCTCTCCTTAAGTGCGCGGCTGCAGCGAGCGCACGGCGATCGGTGCTGGTGGCGGAGAGGGAGGGATTTGAACCCTCGGGCCCACTTTCGCAGGCCGCATTCTTAGCAGGAATGTGGATTAAACCGGACTCTCCCACCTCTCCAAGCAGAGCCATCTTACTGACTAAAGGTCGCGTCAAGAAATCAACTTAAAAGTCGGCGATGTCCAGCGTTACACTGACATTCGTCATACAGCAACCTTTCTAACCCGAGGGACAACACATGCGCACCATTCGACTCCTAATGGCCGGACTCTTCAGTGCGTCCGCGCTCACTGCCGTCACGCTGACGTCGAGCGTCACCAGCGCCGCCACGTCGTCGTCGCTCGCGTCGTGCAAGACCACGATCAACTCCCAGGAGTACACGAAAGGAAAGTTGACCATCGCCACCGACAACCCCGTCTACACGCCGTGGTTCGTCGGCAACAAGCCATCCAACGGCAAGGGCTTCGAGTCAGCGTTGGCCTACGCGATTGCCAAGACCCTGGGCATTTCGAAGTCCAACGTTGTCTGGACCTACGAACCCTTCGACAACAGCTACACCCCGGGGCCCAAGAAGTTTGACTTTGACGTCAACGAGATCTCCTACACCGCCCAACGGGCCACGGCCGTGACGTTTTCTGAGAGCTACTACGACGTGACCCAATCGATCGTCACCTTAAAGGGCAGCGTCGTGGCCAAGAAGCACTCGCCCGCCGCGCTCAAGACGTATCTCTACGGCGACCAGATTGGCACGACGGGTCTCGCCTACATCTACAACAAGATCCACCCCACCCAACAGACACGCGTGTACTCGACGCTCGACACCGCGGTGTCGGCATTAGAGAGCGGGCAGATCAACGCCATCGTGGTTGACACTCCCGACGGTCAGTACATGGCGACCTCACAGGTGGAAAAGAATAAGAAGCCCGACGGCGTCCAGGTGGGACAGTTCCCGAGCACCGGCGAGCACTACGGTCTGCTCTTTAAGAAGGGCAACCCTCTGGTGGGGTGCATCAACGTGGCGATCAATGCGCTGAAGTCCAACGGCACCCTGGCGTCACTGACCACCAAGTGGCTGAACATTTACACCAGCGTTCCCACTATTGAGCCGTAACAGTCGTGTCCCTGGGCACCGACGAAGCTTCGTCGACAACTCCCAACCTCTTTACCTCACGACGTAGGCGATTCCTGACCGGTAGGCGCGGACTGCTCGCGAGCACGCTCTCGAGCCTCATCCTCGTCGGCGCGTTGGTGTCCGTGTTTTTCTGGGCCCCCGGTTCGGCGAGTGTTCGCTACTTCTTCTTTAACGGCCACGACATGTGGGAGTCATTCATTGGCCATCCCCAGAACGGTCTGCTGTCGGTGGGTCGCGGATTCCTCACGAACATTTGGATGTTCTTGCTCTGCGAGGTATTGATCCTGGTGTTTGGCCTCGGTGTGGCGTGGACTCGAGTGAGCCGCTCCCCGGTGCTGCTGCCGTTTCGCGCACTCGCAACGGCCTACACCGACGTGTTCCGGGGCATACCGCTCTTGTTGGTCGTCTTCATGGTGGGCTTCGGCCTGCCGGCGATGGGCCTGGGCTTCCTTTCGAATCAGTCGCCCGACGTCTACGGCTGCGTGGCACTCACTATTACCTATACGGCGTACGTCGCCGAGGTCTTTCGTGCGGGCATCTACTCGGTGCCCAACGGCCAGATACTGGCGGCGCGCTCCCTCGGACTCACCCACGCCACCATCATGCGCCGCGTCACGCTGCCCCAGGCAGTGCGCACGGTTATCCCGCCACTGCTCAACGACTTCATCTCACTGCAAAAGGACACGGCGCTCGTTTCGGTACTCGGCGCTATCGAAGCGGCGCGGGCGGCGCAGATCTATGAATCAACGACGTTCAACGGCAGCGGTCTCGTGGTTGCCTCGCTGCTCTTTCTCGCCATCACCATTCCGCTCACCCGTTTCACCGACCGGCTGTTGGACCGCGACCGAGCACGTCGACTGACGACCCTCGCATGACCACCTACCCCTCCAATGACGTCGTACTGGAACTCACCAACGTGGTCAAGAGGTTCGGTGACAATGAAGTGTTGAGCGGCGTCTCGATAAATCTTCATCGACACGAGGTGGTCTGTCTCATCGGCGCGTCCGGATCGGGCAAGTCCACGCTGTTGCGGTGCGCCAATCTGCTCGAAACCATTGATGGCGGATCTATCTCGCTCTTCGGCCAGTCCCTGCTCGACGAGCACATCGATGCGGACTTGGTTCGCCGACACATCGGCATGGTCTTCCAGTCGTTCAACCTCTTCCCGCACCTCAGCGTGATCGACAACATCCTGCTCGGCCCGGTGCGCGCGCTCAAACGCAAACCGACCGAGGTTCGCGAAGAGGCGCTGCTGTTGCTCGACCGCATTGGCCTGCGCGATCGGGCGAACGACTACCCCGACCGCCTGTCGGGCGGCCAACAGCAGCGTGTCGCCATCGTGCGCTCGCTCGCGATGCAGCCATCCCTGCTCCTGCTCGACGAAGTGACGAGCGCCCTCGATCCCACCCTGGTGGGCGAAGTGCTGGACCTGCTGCGTGATCTGGCCCACCGCGGTACCACCATGCTCATAGCAACCCACGAGATGAATTTCGCGCGCGACGTCGCGCGCCAGGTGGCGTACTTGGATCACGGCGTGTTAGTGGAGCAGGGCACACCCGATGAAATTTTTAATAACGCGCAGCACGAGTCGACTCGCACATTCTTAGAACGGGTGCGTTAGGAAGCTTCCAGCGCGCGCAGCTCGGGCATCGCCAACACCAGGTCGAACAGCTCCTGGTCGCGGTCCCAGGTCAAGTGCTCGCGCACCTTTTCAATTGGCAACCAGACGAGCACGTCGACTTCGGCGTTGGGATAGAACTCGCCTTCGCCCGCACTCATGAGGTAGTACGCGACAATCTTGGGCTTGCCGCGTCGATGGGTGTAGTTGGTGGTGCCCACGAATCGCGTGACGCTGCACGTGATCCCGATCTCTTCGAAGACTTCGCGCAACGCGCCCTGCTCAAAGGTCTCGCCTTCATCTAGCTTGCCCTTGGGAAAGGTCCAGTCGCCGCGGGCTTCACGGTAGATGCAACCGATCTCTACGGCTCCGTTGATCGCGTGGCGAACAACGATGCCACCGGCTGCGCGGATGAGGTCGTCGGGGGCGTCACGCGGGACAATTAACTCTCCGCTCAAAAGATGCACGTCACTAACGCTAGAGGATGAGCATTCAAAGCCACGGTATTAACCCTATGGCCTCAGCCACAGAGCGAGTTTCCCTAGTCTTAGGTGGATGTTCGCCACTTCACTGCCATTGGGGTGGCGACTGATAATTTTCTTAGTCGCAGGCATCGCGGGCGGTATTGCCAACGGCATCGCGGGTGGCGGCACCTTCATCACGTTTCCCACGCTGTTGGCCACCGGCATTCCCGCCCTGCAGGCAAACGTGTCAACCTCGGTCGGTGTGGTGCCAAGCTACGTCGGCGGGATACGGGGATTCAGGTTCGAACTCAGTGGGCATCGAGTCCTCATTCGCTCACTGGCGCCCTCGTGCGTCCTGGGTAGTGCACTGGGTTGTGCCTTACTGCTGCTGGGCTCACCACACACCTTTCGTGTAGTGGTGCCCTGGCTGATTGGCGCAGCGACCATCCTCTTTGCGCTCGCCCCGCTCATCACCAAACGTCTCGCACATATTGACCACACTCGTGGTCCACGGCGTTGGGCGTTGTTCGCGGGGATCTTCCTCGCCTCGATCTACGGTGGCTACTTCGGTGCCGGACTGGGCATCTTGCTGCTCGCCGTGCTCGCGGTCACGCTGCCGTTCGAGATCCACGAACTCCAGGGCATTCGCAGTGTGTTCTCGACGATCATCAACGTCATCGCCGCGATCATTTTCATCATCCGCGGCCACTTGGCGGTCGACGCCGTGTACATGCTGCTCATCGGCACGCTCATTGGCGGATGGCTCGGCACCATTTTTATTAAACATCTGTCGGCCACGGTGGTGCGCACGTTGGTCATCATCACCGGCACGGTGACAACCGTGTACTTGGCCCTCGGAAAATAATGTAGCGAATAGGTGATAATTTCGATAAGATTTGTTGAATGAAGAGGCTCTTCTCGTTCCCCAACCCCGTCAACGACGCGGCGGCGCGTACCGTGGCCCTGGGTGTGCTCACCATGTCGCTCGTCGCCTTCTTCACCAACACCGCGTGGCTGCTCATACCGCTGACCTACGGCTTCGTGGCGCGCGTCGCCACCGGACCCACGCTCTCACCACTCGGACAGTTCGCGGTGCGCGTGAGTGGACCGCGAATTAAAGCGTGGCAAAAGTCTGTGCCCGGACCACCAAAACGATTCGCCCAAGCGATGGGCTTGGCATTCACCGGCGCGGCCACGATTGTCTGGTTGAGCGCCGGATGGTCTGACGCTCGATGGATTCTGCTGCCACTCATCCTGGCCGCCTCGCTGGAGGGATTACTCGGCTACTGCCTCGGGTGCACCGTCTTTGGATGGCTGATCCGAGCGGGTTGGATTCCCGAATCGATATGCGCTGAATGCGGTGATCTGTCCGCTCGTTACGCGGCCGCGGGATACCCCAAGTCTTAAGAATTGTTTAACAGTTGGGTCGGCACGCACCCCGTGAAGTGGACGATAGGTAAATACTTCCTAGGCTGGAGTAATGCATCGTCGTTCGTCTCGCTCACTCTGGTCGTTACTCGCCCTCAGTGCAGCACTCGCAGCCTTCACATTGCCGATCACGTCGGCGACGGCAAGCGAGGCTCGAATTAACGTCGCGGGCCACGCTCCGATCCCGTCCAGCGACACCGTCGTCGCCACACCGATCACGACGTCCTTCGATGTGGCGCTGAGCCAGCCCGATCCTGCGGCGCTCACGTCATATATCGCGAGCCTCTCGAACTCCGCGTCGCCTAACTACCACCACTACCTCACGCCCGCTGAGTTCGCCGCCGCCTTCGGGGCCAGTGCGTCGACGGTGGCGACAGTGAGCAAGTACCTCGCGGGGTACGGACTGCACGTCGGCTCACTCAGCAAGGGTCACATCATCTTGCACGTTCGTGGTCTCACGACGAGTATCGCCCGCGCGTTTGACGCGAGCGTCGCGACCGTTCGACTTCGCGGCGGTGCGCTTGCGGCGCAGTTGGTCTCCACCGCAACCCTGCCGAGCGACGTGGCGCACGACATCGTCGGCGTCGCCGGTCTCTCGTCGGTGGTAACGCCAACCAGTGACGCCGTTACCAGTCACGCCGTCGCGCACGTCGTCACGGAGTCATCGTGTGCGGGAGCCAACGATGGCGCGAGCGCGACGAGCACGACACCGAATCTCTTGGGCGGCTACACGTTGCAGCAGGAGGCCGCGCTCTACGGACTCAACACCGCGTACGCGAGCGGTTACGACGGGTCTGGCCAGACCATCGGCATCTACGAGTTGGGCATCTACGATCCGAGCGACGTCACGACGTACTACGGCTGTTACGGCATCACGACGGCGCCGACCACCATCAACGTTGATGGCGGCGCCAAGGGCGGCTACAGCGACGAAGCAACGATGGACGTCGAGCAGACGGCCGGACTCGCCCCCGGGGCCAACATCGAGGTCTACGCCGGTCCCAACTCCGGGAGTGGACCGACCGATATCTACCAACAGATGGCCGACGACGACACGGCAACCATCATCACCACCTCGTGGGGCGACTGCGAAGTGGACCCCGCCAATGACCCGTCCGCCGAAGAACCGATATTCGAGCAGATGGCGGCCCAGGGTCAGACCGTCGTGGCGTCCGCCGGTGACGAAGGCTCCTCGGACTGCAACGGCATCACGTCCAACGCGCCGGCCGTCGACGACCCCGCCTCCCAGCCCTACGTCACCGGTGTCGGCGGGCTCACCGTGTCCAATATCACTGGCCCCGTTGAGTCAGTCTGGAACGACGGCACCAATACCGGCGGCGGCGCCAGCGGCGGCGGCATGTCCCAGGTGTGGTCACGGCCCTCGTGGCAAATCGGCACCGGCATCACCGCCGCCGACACCATGCGCATGGTGCCTGACCTCACCGTACTGGGCGACCCCAACACGGGATTCGTGGAGTACTACACCGGTTCGTCGTCGGGGTTCTGTCACCACACGTGCTCGGGAGGCTGGGACACCATTGGCGGCACGTCGATTAGCTCCCAACTCGTGGGTGCGCTGCTCGCCGTCTCCGCCCAGTCGTGCGCCGTCAGCCGCCTGGGTTTCGTCAATCCGACGCTCTACGCCATGAACGCCGAGGGCGTGGGCTTTAGCGACGTGACCTCGGGCACCAACGACCTCTACGGCGAGGGCGTCTATAGCGCCGGTGTGGGCTACGACATGGCGTCAGGGCTGGGCAGTCCCGACGCCAGTTTCATCTCGGGCATCTGCCCGCCGAAGATCGACGTCGCGAAGGGCTCGTTCATCGCGTCGTCGTCAACGCCATCGGTCGGCGCGACGCCCGCGACACTCACGTTGACGTTGAACGATGCCAACGGAAACCCGCTCGCGAACACGTTGGTGGGCGTGACCGCCACGGCCGCGAGCGGCAACCTCGTCATCGACGGCGATCCCACCAGTTCGGTCGCCAACGGCAGCGCCACGTACAGCGTCACGACGAGTGCGACGGGTACGGCGTCAATCACCGTCAGCACGACCGTGCCCGGTGCGGTCACCGTCAAGGTCAACTATCAAGCCCAGACGCTCTACAGCACAATCCTTAACTTCACCAAGGGCGCGTCCAAAACCGCCGCGCTCACGCCGGGCGCGCCAACGATTGCGCGACTGACTGCGCTCGTGGGCGGCTTCACGCTGATCGTGCACGCGCCGTCAAACAACGGTGGTAGCACCATCACGACGTACGAGTATTCAATTAACAATGGTGCGACGTGGGTGTCGTTCTCACGAATCACCAAGTCTTTCACCACCACCAAGTTGGCCAAGGGCCGTCGCTACAACGTCACCGTGCGCGCACTCAACGTGCACGGTGCCGGCGCCAAATCACCACCCACCTCCGTCGTCACTCGAACATAAAAAGTTAAAACATCGCGATGTGATGGTCCACCGTCACCGTAGTTCCAATACCCCCGCACCTAGACTTGTATGAAGTGGGGGTCCGAGACGATGTGGGTTTTTGCCCGATTGAAGGACACAGGTGAAGCTGCAAACTTTACGGACTATGGCCAACGCGCTGATAGCGGGCACCGTGATCACCGTGCCGCTGGCCATCACGACGCCGACGTCTAACGCCGCCGGCCAACCGTTGTACCAGTTCGTTGACTCGGGCACGGGTGCACTTCCTTGGAACGCGGTCTCGTTCGAAACCTCGGTCGACAGCGCCACGATGCTCGGCGGCCCGCACGCCGCCAGTGAAAATGGCGAGAGCGCGTTGGCCTTTCGCGCTTCCAACGCCGACGTCGATCTCTACGTACTCAACGCCAACAACACCAACCAGTTCACCGACCTCTCCACCCAAGTCGCCACTCCACCCGCGGGCAGCGATCCCATCCCGTTCTTTGATCCCACCGGTGCCGCCGACGTGCTCTACGTGTCGACTACCGGTCACCTCATCCTGATCTCAACGAACTACAACGTCACCTCGCGCAGCGGCGTGAGCGCGCGCAGGGTCACCGCGCACGACGCCACTACGTCGAACTACACCAGCACCGATCTCACCGCGTCGAGTGGCGTCAGCGCCACGAACGGACTGCCCAGCATCCAGGTGAACGATCAATCCGGACTACTCGTCGTGCGCTCGGCCACCAATGACGTGGAGGCCATCACGCTGCGCTGGGCGCTGAACCAATCGGTGCCCACGATCGTTGGCCAGCCCGAAAATGTCTCGAACATCACCGGCACCGGCACCGCCGCCAGCGACCCCGTCGCGCTCAACACGCCGGGCCTCGCCGTCGTGAGCGTTACCACCGGTGGAGCGCTCGACCTCTTCACGAACTCTGGCGCTTCCGCCAACTCGTGGGCCGTCGAGAACCTCTCCAGTGCGACGTTGACGCCCCAACTGTCGGGGCCACTTACCACCCAGACCACCGATTCAGCCGTCTACGTGGCGGCGCTGAATACCAGCGGCGACGTTGAGCTCTTTGCAACACCTCTGGCCACCCTGAGTGCCAATATCGCCAAGGCGCGGGCGGCGACCGCCAACTCCTCGGGTTGGACGGCGTCAAACGTCACCAACGCCACGCCCAACGCCCCACCACTCAGTGGGGAGATCTTCTTGGACGCCTCCGACACCTCAATCGTCATCGCCGGTCAGGCACAGAATTGGGGTGACCTCTTTGTGCTCTCCAGTTCCTTCGCGGCTCCCAGCTGGGTCGCGACCAACGTCTCGGTAACGGCGACCAACGCCGCGCGTACCGTCGGCACCGTGGTGACCGGCCTCTACGCCGGTGGGAACCTCGAGCTCTACGCCGCGGGCATCAACTCACCACCGCCGCAAGGCGTCGGCGTCTACGCCATCCCCTCGAAGGACTGGAGCGCGGCGATCACCAGCGGGTGGCCCATCATCAGTGAAACCGGAGGGCTCGGCACGCAAAGCGCCCCGTGGGTGGGATTCACCGGTGGGGCGACCGTCGCCACGTCACCGGACTACCTGATGGGCCAGGCCATTTACAACTCGCACAAACGGGTGACGTGGCTCTCCTTCTGGACCGTCAGCGGCCCGCTCGCGGGCCAGCCGCAAACCACGGCCAGCTACTACAGCCACGGCTTTGCCGCTGGCGCATGGGTCGCCACGCAGATTGACCAGTACCGAACACTCGGGGTGGGGCTCAAACCGGACTGGGTGATCTTCGACCCCGAGGGCTACCCCAACAACAGCTCGAACCTCGTCGCTCCCGCCGGGGCCTCCAACACCACCCTCGCGCTCTACGCGACGTATTGGACCGCGATGCTGCAGGGCTGGGCTCAGGGCATTGCCTCCATCGACTCGTCGCTGAATGCCGGCCTCTACGCGAACCAATCGGAGTACCGCAACTACAACCTCGCCGCCCAACCGCTGCCGATCTTTGAGGCGGTGGCCTTCAGCGGCGGCGGACCCACCGTCATTAGCGGAGCCAGTGGCAGCAACATCCGCGGTTACATTGCCTTTAGCGCGGTCTGCAGTCCCACGTCGACGTTGGCCACCGAGATGTCGACGCTAGTGAACCCCCCGTGGTCCGGTCAGTTCAACACGCTCCAGTTCAACTCCAATTCGTACTGTCCGCCCGCGCCGACTTAGGCTTTCACCATGAGCGACGAGAACGAATCAACTGAATCGCACGAGACGAGCGACAACGACGGCGCGCAGGATTCCGGAGCCAAGGCCCAGGACCTGCGCGACCGCTTCAAGCAATTTGCCCAGCCCTTCGTTGACTCAGTCGACAGCAAGCTGCGTGACCAAGTTGACAAGCGCGTGGATCACCGCGTCGACGAAACGATGTCGGCGCGACTTTCGGTGATTGAGCGGGCCATTGCCGATCTCGACCGGTCCGTCAAAGCGCTACAGGAACGTCTCGACACTTAAGACTTTTCACTGGCCTTCGGGTCGCTTACGGCACGTCGCTCACGGTCACGAAGAATGGCCCAACGAACCGTCACGACCGAGAGCACCAGGATCGCCAACACAAAGATCGAAAAGACCGCGATGAACACGCTCTCAGATTACTGGTGTCACAGGCCCCGGCAATAGTGTCTCCATGACCTTGTTGCTGCCCTCTTCTCCACTCAATGTGGTCGACGCGTTGCGAGGTGACCGGGCGGCTCGCCCGGCCGCCGACGTCACGAGCGCCTCGGGCCTGCGGGCCCAACTAGAAGATGGAATCTACGAGATACTCGGCAAGTCCAATCCCGCCTCGCCGCTCATCGTGCGCGCGTCGTCGCTGCGCCAACCCGGGACAACCTCCGACCTGTCCTTCTCCGCGATCGGGCGAATCCGCGGCGTGCTCATCAATCAACTGCTCCGCCTGCACTGCGTTGGCGAACGCGTGGATCACGCCTTCGAAGAAGCCGTCGACGCGTGGCGCGTGGAAGATGACGTCAACGACCTCCTGAAGCGACTCGAGCAGATGGATGACGACGAGCGGGCCCGCCTCGCCACTGACGTCACGGCCCACTCGGTGACCTTGCTTCGCTCGCTGGGCCCGCTGCCGAGTCAGTGGATGCCGCGCAGCACCGTGCGCGCCACGCAGCGCCTGGCCGCGGGCAACGTCGTGCTGCGCGACGTCATTGATCTCATGATGGGCATGAACAACGCGCACTCGGCGTGCGTCGTGCTCTTGGACGTGACCACGTCACCGCTCGATGAAGCGGCCGAACGCACCATGCGCTATCACGCGCTCGTCGAAACGTTGCGTACGTCAATCGTGCCGCTGCGCACCTCGGCGTTCTCCACCGCGACCGGAGATCTGTGGAGCACTGCGGTCGACCACGAACTGCTGACGCGCAGTTGCGACGAGGTCCTCGAGGTTATCGATCAACTATGGAAGCGCCAATGAACACACTGTTGCATCGTCGTCACACCGCAGAGCACTTGAACGAACTTATCGAGAGTGCGCCACAGGGTCTCGTTGCGTTGAATGATGATCACCGCCGATCCCTCTCGGCTCGCTTTCGTGGCGTCGCGAGCAGTGAACACCGACGGGTTGACGCGTGGTCGGTGGAACGGGCCGGCCAGCCCTCAACGCCATTTCGCTGGGGGCCCAACACCGCGCGGCGCACCATTGGCAACGCCGCACTCCGTCGGGTTGCTGCGAAACCGGAGCTCTTGATCTCTGATGCGGTGCGATTTGAAACCGACGATCTGTTGTTGCGCGCCGTATCAGGGAGTTCGCGGGCCGGGTCCCTGGGCTACTGGCTGTCGTGTCTGAGCCACCCCGCGTTAGGACTGGTGAGCGCAGAAGCAATGAACTGGGCCACGCAGCTGATGGAAGCGGCCCAGGGGCTCATCCTCCCGTGGTTGATTCCGGCGAGCGACGCGTATTACGACGTGGCGACGGCGCGCACGACCTTGCGTGGTCGCCGCGACCTCATCGTTGAACGCGATCAGTCGCGAATCATCATCCGACTGCGCGCCGGTGCGCCGGGCAAGAGCGCGGGACCTGGACTTCGCTCGGACATGACGATTGACGCACTCGCCCACGTCGAGGGCATCGCTCCGGCACGATTCATTGGTCTCTGGCCCGAAGCCGGTGTGCTCTTGAGCGTTGACGGCACCATGAGTGATCTTCGTGCCGGCGCCCGGGATTTGGTTCGCACTGCTGTAGTCCAACGACGCACGCGACTCGCAATTGCCGCCTAAAGATTGGGCTGGAGGTTGGGCCTAGTAGCGTGGTAGGGCCATGGCACTACGTTCTTCCCTTAGAAATATCGCAATTATTGCCCACGTCGACCACGGAAAGACCACCCTGGTTGACGCGATGCTGCGCCAAACCGGCTCTTTCACCGCCCACGAGGAGCTCACCGATCGCGTCATGGACTCTGGCGACCTGGAGCGCGAAAAGGGCATCACGATCCTGGCGAAGAACACCGCGGTCAAGTGGCACGACCTCACGATCAACATCATCGACACTCCCGGCCACGCCGACTTTGGCGGCGAAGTGGAGCGTGGACTGGCCATGGTAGACGCCGTGGTGCTGCTCGTTGACGCCGCTGAGGGGCCGCTGCCCCAGACGCGGTTCGTCCTGCGCAAAACCCTCGAGGCCCGCCTGCCGGTCGTACTGGTCATCAACAAGGTCGACCGACCCGACGCGCGGGTCGGCGAAGTCGTGACCGAAGTGGAGAACCTCTTTCTCGACCTGGACGCCGACGTCGAGCAGATCTCCTTTCCCATCCTTTACGCCAGCGCCCGTCAGGGCTGGGCGTCCACGACCCCCGAGGACGTGACCGGCGACCTGACCGCGCTCTTCCAGACAATCGCCGACTACGTGCCGGCCCCGGAGTACGAGGAGGGCCACGGCCTCCAGGCCCTCGTCTGCAACCTCGACGCGTCGCCCTATCTGGGCCGCCTCGCGCTCTGTCGCGTGATCAACGGCACGCTGGAACGCGGCCAACGCGTGGCCTGGTGTCGCATCGACGGCACGGTCGAGCACGCCAAGATCACCGAGCTCTTCATCACCGAGGCCCTCGAGCGCATTCCCGCCCAGAGCGCCGGACCGGGCGACATCGTGGCCGTGGCCGGATTTGAGGACATCTTCATTGGCGAGACCCTGGCCGACCCCGACAATCCGATCCCCCTTGAGCCCTTGCACGTCGACGAACCGAGTTTGTCGATGACCATTGGCATCAACACCTCCCCGCTCGCTGGCACCGAAGGCAAGTTGCTGACCGCGCGCATGGTCAAGGACCGCCTCGACCGTGAACTCGTGGGCAACGTGTCGCTGCGCGTGCTCAACACCGAACGTCCCGACGCCTGGGAAGTCCAGGGTCGCGGTGAACTGCAGCTCGCCATCCTGATCGAGACAATGCGCCGCGAGGGCTTTGAACTCACCGTTGGCAAGCCCCAAGTGGTGACCAAGATCATCGACGGCCACGTGTACGAGCCGTTAGAGCACGTGACCATCGACGTGCACGAAGAGTTCGTGGGCAACGTGACCACCCTGCTCGCCACCCGCAAGGGCACGATGCTCGACATGGTCAATCACGGCACTGGATGGGTGCGCCTAGAGTGGCGCATCCCGGCGCGGGGCCTCGTGGGTATCCGCACCGAATTCATGACCGAGACCCGCGGGGGCGGCATGATGCACTCGAACTTCGACGGCTACGCACCCTGGTTCGGCGACATCCGCCTGCGCCAGAACGGCGTGCTCGTTGCTGACCGGCGCGGTTACACCACGGGTAACGCGCTCATTGACTTAGAACAGCGCGGCGTCCTATTCGTCGGACCCGGCGTCGAGGTGTTCGAGGGCATGATCGTGGGCGAGAACTCGCGGTCCGAAGAGATGAACGTGAACCCCACCAAGGAAAAGAAGCTCACGAACATGCGCGCCTCGGGAAGCGACAACACCGAGCGAATCGCTCCGCCCACGATCTTCTCGCTCGAACAGGCGCTCGAGTTCATTGCCGACGACGAGGCCGCCGAAGTGACGCCCAAGTCAGTGCGACTTCGCAAGGTGGTACTCGAGCAGTCGTCGAGGGCTCGCGGTCGCAAACGCGTTTAGCCCGCGGCCAGTAGTGTTCATCCCGGAGGGATGACAGAGCGGCCGAATGTACCGGTCTTGAAAACCGGCGTGGGCTTGCCCACCGTGGGTTCAAATCCCACTCCCTCCGCCAAGTGCCCTAAACCCCATTTGACCAGACCACGTGGGGCTGACCTGCCGAGTGAACCATGGCTATGAGACACTGCACGATAGTGAGAAAAGGTCTATTGGGTGTGTGCGCGGTAGTGGCACTTTGTGCGGCCATCCTTCCGTCGCTGACGAGTGTCAGCTCCGCCGCCACGTCGGTCAAGACGAGCACATACCTTCTCTATGCCGGTCACGGCATTGAAGTGGTGGCAACGGCGAGTCCGTTCACCGGTTGCAGTTCGGTGTTTCTGACCAGTGACTTGGAACATTGGCGAAACATCACGCCACCTGTGAAGAGTTCGCCGACAGCACCCAAGGGTCAGTGCGACGATGTGTGGAGCGACGCGTCCTTCATCTCTCCGACCAACGGGTGGCTCATGGCCATTAACGGAGCGAACGTCTCCACCACCCTGAGTCACACGCTGAACGCAGGGAGGACCTGGACTTCCCAGCCCGGAGGCGCGACGGGAAGTGCCGGGGGATGGGAGACCATCAGTTTTGTCAATGCCTCATTGGGCTGGCGACAACAGTTCGGTATGGGATCGAATGGCGACTACGCATTGCAACGTACCATGGACGCCGGCACGACGTGGTCGACTCGTTCACCCAATCCGCGAGGATCCTGCGCCTTTGCGAACGACGTCTTCTCGTCGGCGAGTGTGGGTTTCGCCTCGCCACCGTGGACGCCGTCCAACAATCCCACAAAGCTGTGGCGCACTACAAACGGCGGCAAAAGCTGGTCGACGATTACCTTCCCCACTCCACCCACGTTGACGTCCAACGCGCTAGGCATCTACGGTGAGCCGGAGTTCTCCGGTGAAAATGGCGTGGAGGCGGTGGACTTTCCCGCGAGCAACCGCCAATACATCTACTTTTATGTGACCCACGACGGTGGACTGAAGTGGACGCTGGACGCGAATTCACATCTTCCGTTGCTGGTGGACGCGACGCTCGCCATAAACCGTCAAGAAGCGGCGGCGCTGACGTGCTCGGCCACTATTAGCAACTCGTGGAGCCACGCCGCCATTGTGGATCCGGTGAGCGCAACGACGTGGTGGGTTCTTCAACCTGGTCCCAAGGGCTCCACGCGGGAGTTCATTGTTTCGAATGCGGGGACAGCGATCTCTTCATTCACGATCAAGGATTTGCCCGCCACGTTCAGTCACGCCGACAATCAAGCTGACCTCGCCGCGCTCAACGCCTCCGATGCGCTGATTACCCTGCCGATTCCGTACGGCTATCGCACGACCTACCAAACCCACACCGTTTTATTCGCACAACTCAGACGTGCGTCAGGGCACCATCAATCAACGCTTCAAAGACGAATGAGGAAGTCTCTAGACGATCCTCGCGGCAACGTTGCTCTCGTCGCGGGCGGCATCGATCAATGCGTGCGTTGATGTGGTCGAGATATCGCGCTGACTAACGACGTGAAAGTTGTCTAGCGAGTCTCAGACAACATGGCATCCGATTCAAAGAACGAACGGACCTTGACGGGCTCGACGTCCAGGTTCTCCGCGAGACAGCGGGCCTGTTCGAGGGGAGCTCGCCACTTGGACATAAGTCCCGTCACCGAGTGCGTCAACCAGTCAATGGCCGCGCTCGGCGCCTCCGACGACGCGCTGAACGCAAAGTCGCGGTCGAGCAACAGGCGCTGGGCGCTTAAGTAAACAATCGCCTCGATCTGGTCGTGGATATTGCCCAGGATGCCCTGGGCATCGGCGAGCGTCGTTGCCAACACCGTCGCGCGTTCGCCCAAATATGCGCTCGCCACCTCCGCGCAGTACCGACCGCGCTTGGCCATCTTGCGGATTTCGTGCAGCTCCAAACTCGTTGGCGAACCTCCGTAACGGTCAACCGTCGCAAAGAGTGTCGAGAGTGTCGAGATAAATCCGGGGTGCAGGACTTCGCTCGCGGGCTTAGACGCACTCGAGCGCAGCGGCGGATTATCAACGGCACTACCGAGGCCTCGCACCATGCGCCGATAGCGCTTCGAGTTGATCATTGCGTGGACTCGTTCACTCTCTTCGGCGCGCTGCGTCTCGACTGATTCCAGTACCGTTGCGTCCAGCACGTGCGACGGGCCGTCGCTGAGTGAACTCAGCAGTTCGTGCAGCACGTCCAGGTCGCGCTCGCGGCCCAGCACGCCGCCGGCCCACTTGAGGTCCGAGCTCATCTGCTTCATCGGCTTGGAGCGAATCACGGGTGTCAAGATTTCGAGTTCGGAGCGCAGTCGCCGCGCCTTCACGCGCAGTTGGT
>JBEKQN010000012.1:0-28897 GCA_049519675.1 Acidimicrobiales bacterium
TATGAGCCGTGTGCTCTGACCACCTGAGCTACGCCGCCTGGCGAGCCCTCTGTCGGGATTGAACCGACGACCCCTTCCTTACCATGGAAGTGCTCTACCACTGAGCTAAGAGGGCACCGCGTAATAAAACACGCGAGAGTGAATTGTACTCTTTAGGGACCCGAGGTTTCCACCTAGTGCGCAGTACCCTTGTGGGCTATGAGAACGCGCCTGGTCGAGGTTGACGACGCGCCGGCACTCATGAACATCTACAACCCCGAGGTCTTAGAGATGTCGGTCAGTTTCGACCTCGTCACGAGGACCCTGGCCGACCAGGAAGCGTGGATCCGCACCCATTTGGCGACGCACCCGTGCATCGTCGCGGTCAACGAAGAGGACGACCTCGGCGAAGTCGGGGCTCGCGGCGAGAAGATCCTCGGTTTTGCCGTGGTCTCGCCCTTCCGCTCCCGCCCGGCCTACGCCTCCTCGGTCGAGAACTCGGTCTACGTGTGCCGCAGCGCCCGGGGCCGCGGGGTCGGCGAGCGACTGCTGCGCGAACTCATCAAGACCGCCCAGGAGTCCGGATTCCACACCCTCATCGCGCGCATCGTGGGCGAGAACGAGGGTTCCATCCGGCTGCACGAAAAATGCGACTTCAAACTGGTCGGCACCGAAATTGAGATCGGTCGCAAGTACGGGCGGTGGCTCGACGTGGTCGAGTACCAGTACGTCGTGCCCGACAGACACTAGGTAACTAGTTCGGATCCTTTTTCGGGCCAGGACCACTGCGTCCAGCGACCCATCGGCACGACGAGCACGCCACCCACGATCGCCACGGCCGCCGCGATGATGAGCGGATTGCTGTGGATTAAGCCGGACAGCAGCGTGCGACCTGCGGGCAACCCAATGAAGGGGCCGGTAATCGAAAGGGCGAGCAACCAGAAGTGCTCGCGGCCTTCGTAGCTGGCGGCCAACAGGATGAGTCCCCACGCCAAGTACCACGGCTGCACGACTGGTCCTAACTCAACGAAGAGGATGAGGGCCAAACCGAGGGAGCGTACCCAGCCCCGGTCCCCCGACTTCCATAACAGCCACAGCGTGAAGCCCACGGCGGTCAAAAGACCGCACAGTCGCGTAATCGACAGTACGTGGGTGAGCGTTATTGAATCGAGCCCGACGGCATGGAACGTATTGGTCAGTGCCATACCGATACCGGTCGCGGGCGCGGCCCACGAACGCACCGTGCCATTGGAGAGCAGGTTCTTCACCCAACCGAATCCGAAACCGGCCGCCCACGTCCAGATGCTCAGCGTGACGGCGGTTACCGCGCTCGCCACCAGGATCGGCTTGATCCTTTCCTTGACCGAGGCCTTCGGGCCCAGCCAATTCCACGCGACGAAGGCGAGGCCCAGTGCCGCCGGCGCCTTGATCGCCGTCGCACACGCCACAAAAAATAATCCCCACACCGGATGTCGTTGCACGGCGAGCGCCACCCCCACGACGAGAAAGGCCGCCATGATGGCATCGTTATGGGCACCGCCAATCAAGGTCAGCAGCACCAGGGGATTGAGCGCACTGAGCACAAAAGCCTCACCCGGATCCCGACCGAGGCCGCGCGCCAGCAGTGTCACCCCGTAACCAATCATCGCCACGGCAAACACTTCGAGCAGGCGCAGTCCCACCACGGTCGCAAGTTGATGATGATCAGTTATTCGGTCGATCGTGCCGTCCATCCACAAGAAGAAGGGCCCGTAGGGAGCAGGAGTATTTCCCCACAGGGGGTCCACTGGAGTGACGAACGGGCTTGATCCCAAGGAAAAAGGCCCGAGAATATAAGGACTGAGGTGGTAACTCGACATCTCGCCCTGGGCGGCGTAGCTGAACACGTCGCGCGAGAAGAGCGGCGGGGCCACGATCATCGGCGTCGCCCACACGAGCAGCATCCACCAGAGGGATTTGAGTGACGAGCCCGGATGCAGCTTCAGCACCTCAGCCAATCGGAGCCACACGCGCATCAACAACAAGAGCCCGCCGTACATCAGCACAATCGCGAAGATCTCTCGGGTCACGCTGGGCGTGCCCACCGCCCCGGCCGCCGGCTCGCCGAAGAACCACGTCCCGGTCAAATTGAACTTGAAGGGCGAGTTCGTGAAGGAACTACCACCCAAAATCAGGATCATCGCGAGGAAACCGAGCGCGGCCGGCTGCCAGAGGAAGGACCAGCCTTCGAAGGGTCCGGGCTCAAATCGACCGAGCGGCGTGTATCGGCGTTCGAGCAGTTGCACGACGGCTTCAAATCGAGAAGCGACACGTTCGTAGAACCGGCGAACGTCACTTGGCCTCGACTTCAGTCGATTCACCCCGCTCCTCTCGCCCATCATCGCCCCGTCACTTTCCCATTTAATGTCGGGCAGGGCCAATCCAGCGCGTGCTGGATTGACCTTGGTGGGCCAGGAGGGATTTGAACCCCCGTAGGCTAAGCCGTCTGGTTTACAGCCAGATCCCATTGGCCACTCGGGCACTGACCCGTCGAGAATCCTACCGCCACACCTGACCCGCATCCAACCGAGTCACAGGCTCTACGATTTATTCATGCCCACATTTGACGTCGTCTCCGAGATTGACCTGCAAGAGGTGCGAAATGCGGTGGACCAGGCGAACCGTGAGGCCTCGACGCGTTTCGACTTCAAGAACACTGATGCCGCCATTGAGTTTGGCGACAAGGAACTCAAACTCAGCGCCTCGACCGAGGACCGACTGCGCGCGCTCTACCAGTTGCTCGAAGAAAAGCTGGTGAAGCGTTCCGTCTCTTTAAAGTCCCTCGACCCCGGCAAGATCGAAGAGGCCAGCCAGGGCGCGGCGCGTCAGAAGATTGTCCTTAAGGCCGGTATCTCCCAGGAAGTGGGAAAGCAGATCAACAAGATGGTCAAAGAGATGGGCGTGAAGAACCTGACGTCGTCACTCTGCTCTTCCTCTTCCAGGTGCACCTCAATGGCGTGCAACTTGTCGGTGTGAAAGATCTTGTTGAAGAGTAAGACCTTGAGCACCCAGAAGATCGCGAAACTAAGTACGTTCACTCCCTCGACCACCAGCGTGTCGGTGAAGTGGCTCCAGTGGTGAGTGTGCACGAGGTGCTTGGTATAGATGGCGCCAAAGAGTGAGAAGGCAATGCCGGCAAAGGACATACCTAAATACGGCAAGACCTCTTTGCGCACGTGGCTTCTTCCGCGCTTGCCCCACGCCCAGGCCCGACTGAGGTAGTACGAGGGAATCGTCGCGAGCAAGTTACCGAAGAGCGTCGCGCCGATGATGCCCGTGATGATGTGATCGCCGTACACGATGAGAATCGCTATGGCGGAAACGCCCGTGGTGATGACCGAACTGAGCGTGAAACGAATTAACTTCTTGCCTTGGTGTGTCTTGGACCACGCCACAAATTCACGAACGTTTTTTGGCACAGCGACGATTCTAGTTCGGCCAGTAATTGCGCTCGTCAGTGTCGAATGACCGTGGCGCCCGCGCGAAGCGATGTTGGTCGCTAAGCCAAGTGTCAGAATGGCTAGATGTCCGAAGCCCTAGAGTTCCTCGTCAATCTGCTCGATCTCGAGACGATTGAAGTCAACACCTACAGAGGAAAACACCCCAAAGAGGAGCGTCAGCGGACCTTTGGCGGTCAGGTCGCGGCCCAAGCACTCATGGCCGCCGGACGAACGGTCGAGCACGCCAGTGTGCACTCACTGCACTCGTACTTTCTTCGTCCCGGCGACCCCAGCATTCCCATCCTCTACGAAGTGGACCGTATTCGTGATGGCAGGAGTTTTTATACGCGCCGAGTAGTCGCTATCCAGCACGGCCGGGCGATCTACAACATGCAGGCCAGCTTTCACACCGAAGAGCACGGCTTCGAGCACCAGTTCACCATGCCCAGCGTGCCCGGACCCGAAACGATTCTGCCCATGTCCGAACGTCTGCTCAATGAATTCGGCAGCAACGACGAATGGTTCAAGCGTCAGCACCCGATTGACCAACGATTCATCGGTGAGATTCCGTGGAGCTCGAAGCACAACAAGGAGCCGCGTCAACAACTATGGATCAGGGCCGACGGCGAACTACCCGCCGATCCACTACTGCACGCCTGTGTCGTGACCTACGCCAGTGACATGAGCCTCTTCGACGCCATCCTCGCGCCCCATTCCATGCGCTGGGACGACGACCTGTTCATGGCGGCGAGCCTGGACCACTGCATGTGGTTCCACCGCGAACTTCGCGCTGACGAATGGTTGCTCTACGACATTGACTCGCCCATTGCCCATGCCGGGCGAGGCCTCGCGAGGGGGTTCATCTTCAACCGCGCCGGCGAACTCTGTGTCTCAATGGTCCAGGAGGGTCTCACTCGGATCATCAACCCGGCCCACCACGCGAGCCCGGCGTAAGCGGCGAAACTTACGAACGCTCCCCAATGGGCACGTACTTGCGCTCTTCGGCACCGATGTAGAGCTGGCGGGGGCGGGCAATCTTCACGTCCTGTTGCAACAGTTCCTGAAAGTGCGCCAACCAGCCTGACGTGCGAGGAATCGCGAACAGCACCGTGAACATCTCCATCGGAAAACCCATTGCCTGGTAGATCAGTCCCGAGTAGAAGTCGACATTGGGATAGAGGTGGCGTGAGATGAAGTAGTCGTCCTGGAGCGCGACCTCCTCGAGCTTCAGCGCGATGTCGAGCAACGGGTTCTTGCCCGTCACCGCGAAGACATCATCCGCCGTCTTCTTGATGATGGTGGCGCGAGGATCGAAGTTCTTATAGACCCGATGACCGAATCCTTCCAAGAGCACCTTGCCCTGCTTGACCGTCTCGACATAGGCGGCCACGTTGTCGATGCTGCCAATCTTCGTGAGCATCTTGACGACCGCCTCGTTGGCTCCGCCGTGACGCGGACCATAAAGCGCCGCGGTCGCCGCGGCGGTGGCCGAGTAGGGATCGCCGTGCGAGGAGCCAACGATTCGCATCGCCGTCGTGCCGCAGTTCTGCTCGTGGTCGGCGTGCAGGATGAACAGCACGTCCAACGCGTGAGCCAGTACCGCGTCGGCTTCGTAACGCGGTTCGGCAACCTTCCACATCATGGAGAGGAAGTTCGGCGCGTACTCCAGCGTGTTGTCGGGATAGACAAAGGGCATGCCCACCGAAAAGCGGTGGCAGGCCGCGGCGAGCGTGGGCATCTTGGCGATGAGGCGCACCACCTGGCGTTGGAGGATTTCGGGATCGTCGAGGATCTTCGCTTCCTTGTAATAGGTGGAGAGCGCCGCGACCGCCGAGACGAGCATGCCCATCGGGTGGGCGTCGTAGTTGAAACCCTCCAAGAACCGCTTGCGGACGTTTTCGTGAATGTACGTGTGATAGGTGATCACCTGGTTCCACTCGGCCGACTGCTCCGCGGTCGGCAGCTCACCGTGATTCAACAGATACGCGACTTCGAGATAGGTCGAATGTTCGGCGAGTTGTTCAATCGGATAACCCCGGTAACGCAGAATTCCGGCGTCACCGTCGATGTAGGTAATCGCCGATTCGGCCATGGCGGTGGCCATGAAGCCGGGGTCGTAAAACCACACGCCCGGCACCGCCTTGGAGAACTCGTGAGCGGCAACACCGCCGTTCTGAATCGGGATCTCCAGCGTTTCACCAGAGCGATTGTCGGTCACGGTAATTGATTGCTTCACTGTTCCTCACTTCAACTTAGGGCCATGGCCATCGTAGCGAACTGGCCAGTAAGGCAATTCGGCTAGGCGCCCCCCGACGGCGACATGACGACCCGATAGATACGCGAGCGAGTCATATTTATCGCACTCGGCGCACCCGCGACCTTGATGATCAACGTCGCACGTTCACTGGCTTGGGTCTGGAGAAGTCGAGGTACGAAGGCAAACGATTGCAGTGGACCGAGGACGATATTCATGGTTTGACTCTGGCGAAGACCGCGCCCGTTTTGGGGGATCAGCGTTACCGTCAGCGAAATCGGTTGGTCAATGTAGTTTCCGTTCAAGACCGAAATGCCCAGGTGAACCGAACTCGCGGGCGGCAACAGCAACTCGCCCGCACCGGCGGGCAGCGGTGCCGGCACAACCGATACCGCAGCAATGCCCACTCCCCGCGTGGCAACCAACGTGGGCGAGGTTCTCAACACCTCGAGCGCGGACGAAAGGTGCATCAATGCCAGACCATTGGTTGTCGCGCTCAGTTTCACGTGACCCGGTTCGCGCGCGAGTGAGAAGCGGCGAGAACTCCACTCTTGACTGGTGGAAAAAAGCGAGGCCTGCGCCGTGTTCGTGTCGATGACGCCCAACGTCGAGGTGGGCCACGGCAACGTTCCCGAGGGCAGGCGCATTGACTCGTCAACGTCGGTGACAATCGCCTGATAGTCGTCGAAGCGTTGCTCGGTCACTTGGGCGAGCACACCATTGACGTCGTGCGCGAGCTTGGGCTGACGCAGTTGCGCCCCCTCGGTAGGCCACAACACCAATTGGTCGGCCAGTTGGCTGAGTCGCGCGGAAAAGACTTGACGTGTCAACGTCTGACCATTGGTGAGCAAGTAACGAAAACGAACGTCGAAGTTGTTCTCCTGGGTGATCAGCGTTGCGGCCAGCACGCCAAAGCTACGATTCTCGCTGCGTCGGGGACTCGAAGAATTATGCGCCGCGCGGTTGACGTCGCGTGCGAACAACAAGGCCAGCAGTGTGATTACCACTGCGACACTCAGCCAAAGCGACTGTCGTCGGCGCTGAGCGCGAGTACGGGCCACGTCGTAAGAACTTACTCACTCTTCAAAAATCGGCCACCATCGCACGAAGTTGCGTCACAACTCTTCGTCAAACTCTTCGAGCTCGAGGATGTCCGATGATCCTTCGGCAAGCGGATTGTCCGTTCCCGCTCCCCACTTGCCCTCGTTGAGTTGGACGACCGATTCGTCGACTGAATCCAACGGGAGTAGCGGCTTGGCCCGCTGCGCTCCACCCATGCCTCGCATGCGGTGCGCGGCCGGAATCAACCGCGCCTCGACGGACTTGACCATCTTGTTATACGAATCAACCGCGTCGTCCAACGACTTTCCCATCTTCGATATCGGCTCGACGACCATGCGAATGCGATCGACCATGGACTCCGCGGTCTTAAGGATCTCTTCGGCGTTGAGCGAAGCGTCGTGCTGGCGCAGTACCATCGCCACCGACCACAGGAGCGAGAGCAGATTGGTCGGACCAACGATAAGCACCCGCTCCTTTGCGGCGTAGGCGTGCAGTTGCGGATCAGCGTCGAATGCTGCCGTGATTGCGAAGTCGCTCGGCACGAAGCAGACCACGAACTCCGGTGCGGGCGAAATGAGTTCCCAATATGACTTGTCCTTTAGCGTCTTGACGTGCATGCGAAGTGCGGCCGCGTGCTCGGCGTGCTTGAGACGACGTTGTTCGGCGTCATCAGTAGCGAGCGCGGCCTCGAAAGCGTCGAACGGAAATTTTGCGTCGATCGCAATACTCGCTTCGTTCGGCATTTTGACAATGCAGTCGGGCCGCAGCGATCGCCCCGATTCGTTCACGCCCGAGACCTGAAGGTCATAGTCGATGTTGCGACGAAGGCCCGAAGCTTCCATGACGTTCTCTAACTGCACCTCGCCCCAATGGCCCCGCTGATCGCCCCGACCGAGCAGTTGGTTGAGACGCCGCGTCTCGTCCTGGGTCTTCTGTTGGGATTGCAGAAGCTCTACCGCTCGACTCTTGACATCAAAGAGCGCCCCGGCGTGTTCCTTGTTGAAATCAACAAGGTTCTTCTTGTATTCGTCCAATAGGCCTTCGAGCGGTTTCAGCGTGAGATCAAGTTTCGAGTCGCGTTCCCTCTGCACGTGTTCCTGAGATTGGTTGAATTGCTCAACCGTGTTGGCGAGGACGCGATTGGACATGCTCTCAAACGTCAACTCCATGTTCTTCAGCGAATTTTCGTGTTCCGCTCGCTCGCGGCCCAACGTCTCGTTGGCCGCCATCAATTGAGAGTCGCGAACGGCGAGGTCGGCTTTCGCCTGTGTGGCGCCATCGCGCAACGACTGCGCGTGCTTCATTGAATAGGCCCACGCTGCGACGGCCCCTACCAACAGACCGGCGACGCCACAAATGACTGCCAACATTATCCATTCCCTTTCTCCAGATACCCCCACCCTAGAGATGACCAGTGACGCAGCGGTAACCTTTGGCCATGTCGCGCCTATTTAAATCGACTCAGGAGCCCGCCAAACTCGAGATCTCAGACGTTGGCATTACACCGGAACTCCGTCAACAGACGGTCCAAGTGTTCGCGCTCGTGGGCGAGGCAATCGCCGGAGCGACGCACGCGCTGCTCGCAAACGACCGAGAACTGGCAAAGCGAATCGTTGACCAAGACGTGACAATCGACAATCTCGTTGACAGCATGGTCAATACCGCCGAAACGCGACTCTTGGAAGAACGTTCACTCGGTGCGGACTCCAAACGAATGTTGATGACGCTCATTCGAATCTTGCCCGACATCGAGCGCAATGGGGACCTCGCCGAACACATCGCGCGCCGCGCGGCTCGAGGGTTGGGCAACGAGATGTCCGCGCGCAGCCGCGGCCTGGTCGAACGCATGGGCGAGGTCGCTTCGATGATTTGGCGCGAAGCCACCGACATCATCATTGACGGCAAGTCCGAGTCGCTCGGCGAAATAGAGGACATCGACGACGAGCTGGACGACTTACACGTGTCGCTCACCGCCGAGCTGACGTCAGGTTCAATGGCATTACCCGTCGCGGTGGAACTGGCGCTACTGGCTCGTTTCTACGAACGCTTCGGTGACCATTGCGTCAACCTGGCTCGACGCCAAGTGGGACGCGACGGCGCAGACTAACGAAGCGCCAGCAGCGCCTCAGCGATTTGCACCGCGTTCAGCGCCGCTCCCTTGCGTAGGTTGTCGCTGCTGAGGAACATCGAGAGTCCGTTCTTCACAGTTTCGGCGTGGCGAATGCGGCCCACGTACGTGGCGTCCTTGCCGGCGGCCAAGCGTGGCGTTGGCAGGTCGTGCAAGACAACGCCCACGGCGTCGTGCATCAGCGCCATGGCCTCATTGGGAGTTATCTCGCGCTCAAAACTCGCGGTGATCGCGAGCGAGTGGCCGGTGAAGACCGGCACGCGCACGCAGGTCGCGTCAACGAGCAAGTCGTCAATCTCAAGGATCTTGCGGCTTTCGTTGCGCAATTTTTGCTCCTCATTTGTTTCGAACGAACCGTCGTCGACGATCGAACCGGCCACCGGAATGACGTTGTGTGCAATCGTGGTGGGAAACTTGAGGCCGTCTTCAACTTTCAGTACACCGCCGTCGAAGGTCAGTGATCGAACGTCACCGTCAAGCGATTCTTCAAACTGCTCGGCGAGCTCGTCGACGCCCTCACGTCCCGATCCACTCACGGCCTGGTAGGTCGCCACGGTAATTGAACGCAAACCCGCCGCCACGTGTAAGGGCTTCAACACAGGCATCGCCGCCATGGTCGTGCAATTGGGGTTCGCCACAATTCCCTTGGGAATCGCGTGCAGCGCGTGCCCATTAACTTCGGGCACCACCAACGGAACTTGGGGGTCCATGCGCCACGCCGACGAATTGTCAATGACAATCGCGCCCGCGCTCGCCAACAACGGCGAGAGCACTTTGGAAGAAGTCGCGCCTGAAGAGGACAACGCGATCTCGATGCCGCTGAAGTCGGCACCATCGGCGTCTTCGACTTCGATCGACTCACCCTTCCACTCCAATTTGGTACCCGCGGACCGGGCCGAGCTGAAGAACCGAATCTCGTCAACCGGAAAATCGCGCTCGAGCAGTATCGCGCGCATCACGGTTCCGACTTGACCGGTCGCACCAATGATTGCTACTCGCATGAGGTCATTCTAGAACTCGACCGCGTCAAGACCGAACGCGGTATGTAGATAGCGCACGGCGTCGGCAACCTTGTCCGCGCGCAGTACGCACGAGATGCGAATTGAACTCGTCGAGATCATTTCGATGTTGATGCCGTGCTCGTAGAGCGTCTCGAACATCAACGCCGTCACGCCCGGACTCGACTTCATTCCCGCGCCGACGATCGTGACGCGACCAATGTTGTCGTCAGTAGTTACCTCGGCCGCCCCAATCTCATCCTTCACCAGGTCGCACGCGTCGCGTGAGACGTCAAGATCGGTCTTGGCCACGGTGAACGAGATGTCCGTCATGCCGTTGGTCCCCGTGTTCTGGACAATCCTGTCGACATTGATCCCGCGATTCGCCAGTTCACGGAACAGTTGCGCCGCGACGCCCGGCCGGTCGGGCACACCGCCGACGGTGATCTTGGCCTCCGAGGTGTCATCAGTGATGGCCGATACGACGGCTTCTTCCATGGTGGGGTCCTCCTCCACAATCCAAGTTCCTGGTTCCCAGGTGAAACTTGATCGAACGTGTATCGGCACACCGTGACGGCGGGCCAATTCAACCGACCGAAGCATCATCACCCGTCCACCGGTCGCCGAAATCTCGAGCATTTCGTCAAAAGAGACTTTCGCGATGCGTCGTGCCTTGGGCACCACGCGCGGGTCGGCTGAGAACACGCCGGTCACGTCGGTGTAGATCTCACAGACGTCAGCTTTGAGGGCGGCCGCCAATGCGACCGCGGTCACGTCGGATCCGCCGCGTCCCAACGTGGTGATATTCCTATCCTTCGACACGCCTTGAAAACCTGCGACTACCGGCACCAAGCCAGAATCGAGCGCCTCGCGAATGCGGTCGGGTCGAATCTCGAGAATCTTGGCGCGAGTGTGATCGGTGTCGGTGATGATGCCCGCTTGGGATCCAGTGAACGATGCGGATTGCACGTCGCGCGCCGCGAGCGCCATGCACACGAGCGCCATCGAGATTCGCTCGCCCGCCGTGAGCAGCATGTCGAGTTCGCGTGGTGGGCGTGTTGGCGATACCTCGTCGGCCAGATGTACTAAATCATCAGTGAATTTGCCCATTGCTGAGACCACGACCACAACTTCATTGCCGTCAGCACGAGTTCGTGCAACGTGATCGGCGACGGCGCGAATGCGCTGCGCGTCGCCAACAGAGGTTCCTCCATACTTTTGAACGACCAGTGCCATCCCACAAAACTAGTTGAGGCGATTGGAGCCCTTCTAAATGGCTACTAAAGTCGCAACCATGGCAACTACCAAACGAGAACGGCAAAAGGCGGCCCGGCGTCAAAAGTTGGAGCAGATGGAGCGCGCCAACAAGCGTCGCAAGATGATCCGTCGCGGTGTCATCACCGCAATTGTCGCCGTGCTCGTTGTTGGTTCAGCTGCACTTCTCTTCGCGGGCAAATCGACGCCAACCACGACGACCACGAGTACGACGAGTACTTCGTCAACCACCACGACAACGGAGATATCTAAAGCCGACCAAGTCGCCCAGGCCAAAGCCAACGGCCTGGCCGCCGCGGCGGGCTGTCCCGCCTCGATACTCGCCAAAGTCAACAACCTGACGTGGAAGACCGCTCCAGCCATGACCATCAACAAAGCCGCGACCTATTACGCGCACTTCGTCACGACGGCCGGATCGTTCGTCGTCAAACTGGACGCTGCGACGGCGCCGATCACGACGAACAACTTCATCTTCCTCGCGCGTCACAAGTTCTATAACTGCGTCGTATTCCATCGCGCGATTCCCGGATTCATGTTTCAGGGCGGCGACCCGACCGGTACGGGCAGCGGTGGCCCGGGATACACCATCCCTGACGAACTGCCCAAGACCGGTAATCCGACATACCCGCTGTACTCGGTGGCCATGGCCAACGCCGGACCGAATACCGGCGGGAGTCAGTTCTTTATCGTGACCGGCAAGACAGGCGAAACGTTGCAGCCCTCGTATTCACTCTTCGGACAAGTCGTGAGCGGCATGAACGTCGTCATGAAGATAAACAGCGAGGGCAATCCCAGTACCAGCGCCAACGGTGTGCCACCACTGGTCGCCAACCGAATATTGACAGTCACCATTTCAAACAGCGCGACCTAGGAAGCCATGACTACTCACATCCCTAACCCTGACGGCACCAGCGAGAAGCGACAGAGTTTCAAGTCCGCCCCGCCGATGATCATCGACACCACTAAGACGTACACCGCGACCATGGTGACGTCGAAGGGAACAATGGAGATCCTGCTCGACGCCCTGGGCGCACCGGTGACCGTTAACAGCTTTGTATACCTCGCGCGCTGGCACTACTACGACGGCATCATCTTTCACCGCGTGATTCCCGGCTTTGTCTTGCAAGGTGGCGACCCCACCGGCAAGGGCACCGGTGGTCCCGGATACCGATTCAACGACGAGCTGCCCAAGCCCGGGCGCTACGAATTGGGCTCACTGGCCATGGCGAACTCGGGACCCCACACCAACGGATCGCAGTTCTTTGTCATCTCCGGTCCCGACGGAGTTCGTCTGCCACCGCTCTACGCTCTCTTCGGAAAAGTGGTGAGGGGACTTGAGGTCGTCGAAGCGATCAATGCGGTCGGCTCGTCCCAGGGCACCCCGCGTGAACGCGTGGTCATTGAATCGGTCACGATCACCGAGGCGTAAGTCAACGAAGTAGTACGCGACAGAAGCCACGATTCGTTAAGTAGTCCCTCAGGTGCCGCCGTTGCCAACCAGTAAGGTTCCTGAATGAACTTTCAAAAAGTGGGCGTCGTCGGTTCGGGGATTATGGGCGGCGGCATCGCTGAAGTCGCTGCGACGGCCGGGGCCACGGTGATCCTTCGCAGCCGCACCATCGAAGCGGCCGATGCCCTGTTAGAGGGACTAGAGAAATCACTGACGAAGAAGGTCGTAAAGCAGGGTCTCTCTCAGGCCGACGCTGGGTCGATCCGCTCACGCGTGAGCGCGACGGTGGACATTGATGACTTAGCCGACTGTGATCTCATCATCGAGTCGGTCGTGGAGGACCTGGCGGTCAAGAAGCGTATCTTTGGCGAGCTCGACCGGGTCATGAGACCCGACGCCATTCTGGCGACCAACACGTCGACCCTTTCGGTGATCGAACTCGCGACGATGATTTCCCATCCCGAGCGGGTTTGCGGTCTGCACTTCTTCAACCCGGCGACCACTATGCCCCTGGTGGAGATCGTGCGCCCCTTGAGCGCGAGCGACGAAACCATCGAGTCAGTGACGCAGTTCGCGATTGCGTGCGGTAAAGAGCCCGTGGAGGTGAGCGACCGAGCCGGTTTCATCGTGAACGCGTTGCTGTTTCCCTATCTCAACCACGCGATTCGCCTGCTTGACGCGGACGTCGCCACGATCGAGGGCATTGACGCCGCCATGAAGGGCGGCTGCGGCTTTCCGATGGGACCGTTCGCCCTGCTCGACCTCGTGGGCCTCGACACGTCATTGGCCATACTTGAAGCGCTCAATCTGGCCTTCGATGATGCCTACTTCGCGCCCGAGCCCCTGCTTCGCCAGATGGTCTCCGATGGCCAACTTGGTCGGAAATCAGGTCGCGGTTTCTACGACTACGGTCAGTAAGGATCGACCAGAGGGGGATCATGGCTGAGCGCTCCAAGCCGTGGGTGATGCGCACGTACTCGGGACACTCCAGCGCCGTGAAGTCCAATGAGTTGTACCGCAGCAACCTCGCCAAGGGCCAGACCGGGCTATCGATTGCCTTCGATCTGCCCACCCAGACGGGCTACGACCCCGATTCGCCCGCGGCCGCCGGTGAAGTCGGAAAAGTTGGAGTGCCCGTAGCCCATCTCGGGCACATGCGCCAACTCCTCGACGCAATTCCCCTCGGCGAGATGAACACTTCAATGACCATAAACGCGACCGCGGCATGGCTGTGGGCCCTCTACCTCGCCCTTGCCGATGAACAAGGTATCGCCTACGGCCAGCTCCAGGGAACGACGCAGAACGACATTGTCAAGGAGTATCTCAGTCGCGGCACGTACATATTCGCCCCGGAACCCTCCAAGCGACTGACCGTCGACATGATTGCCTACGCCATCAACCACGTCAGCAAGTGGAACCCCATCAACGTCTGCAGCTACCACCTGCAAGAGGCCGGCGCAACGCCGGTCCAGGAGATTGCCTACGCGCTCGCGACCGCAATTGACGTACTCGACGCCGTGCGCGACTCGGGAAAAGTGGCGCCGAACCAGATGCCCCAGGTAGTGGGGCGCATCTCGTTCTTCGTCAACGGCGGCGTGCGATTCATCGAAGAGATCGCCAAGCTGCGTACCTTTACCGCGATGTGGGACGAAATATGCCGCAATCGCTACCACGTGGACGATCCATCGCTGCGCCGCTTTCGCTACGGCGTACAGGTGAATTCGCTGGGGCTCACCGAACAGCAGCCAGAAAACAACGTGTCGCGCATCGTTCTCGAAATGCTCGGCGTCACGCTGTCGGCTGACGCGCGTGCTCGCTCGATCCAGTTGCCAGCGTGGAACGAAGCGTTGGGATTGCCCCGCCCCTGGGACCAGCAGTGGAGCCTTCGCATGCAGCAAGTGCTCGCCTACGAGAGCGACCTGCTCGAGTACCCCGACGTCTTCGCCGGTTCGCAGGTCATGGAGGCCAAGGTCCGCGAGCTCACGCTCGCGGCGCGCGGTGAACTCGATGACGTGTTGGCCCTCGGCGGGGCCTTCGAGGCGATTGACGAGTTGAAGAGTCGCTTGGTCGCCAGTCAGGCCGAACGGGTCGCGCGAATCGAATCGGGCGAACAGATCGTGGTGGGAGTAAATCGCTTCACCGAAACTGCCGAGTCCCCACTTACGAGCGGTGTTGACATTGAATCAGTGATGACGGTCGACCCCGCCTTCGAACGGGCCATGATCAGCGACGTTGAGGCGTGGCGATCGCACCGTGACGAAGCGACAGTGCGCAGCGCGTTGCAGGAACTCACCCGGGTGGCGCAGAGCTCCCAGCCGGCAGACAACATCATGGAGCCCAGCATCGCGCTCGCCAGGGCGGGCGGCACCACCGGCGAGTGGGCCGACGCACTTCGCTCGATCTTCGGCGAGTACCGCGCGCCCACCGGGGTGCGCGCGGGCGTCGCCGTTCGCGGCGACCAGTTCGCGGCGCTCGTCGCGCGGTCCAAAGCCGTGAGCGCGCATCGGGGAACGCCGCCAAAGATCCTGGTCGCCAAGCCCGGGCTCGATGGCCACTCCAACGGAGCCGAACAGATTGCGGTCGCCGCGCGCGACGCGGGATTCGAAGTTGTCTACCAGGGGATACGACTGTCACCCGAAGAGATTGTCGCCGCGGCGCGGGACGAGGACGTCGACATCGTGGGCATATCAATACTCTCCGGCTCGCATCTTGCGCTCGTGCCGCGCGTTATCCAGGGGCTCCGCAGCGCGGGCGTCGAGGCCAAAGTGATCGTTGGTGGGATTGTTCCCGACGCCGACGCGGCGACCCTGCTGGCAGAAGGCGTGTCGTCGGTCTACACGCCCAAGGATTTTTCGCTCAGTGCGATCATGAGTGATCTCTTGGCGTTGGTCGAAACCGCTACATAGGGCGCATGGGGCGCCGGTTGGCGTACGGCCCGCTGTTGAACCAACGCCCAGAGAATCGCCAACTCGGCACTGCGTCAACCGCGACGTTCGGCACTGTCTGCTCAATCATCATCTCTTCGGCGGCCGCCGTGAGCGCCGCCATTTCGTCAGCCGGTAACCCAGGACGTGGGGCCAGCCCGTGACTCACAGCGGCACGTTCCCGTGCTTGCGTTTGGGCAACTCTTCGCGCTTGCTACGCAGTAGGTCAAGGGACTTGCACAGTGTGCGCCGAGTTTCCGCCGGGTCGATCACGTCATCGATGAATCCACGTTCCGCCGCGATGTAGGGCGTGGCGTAGCGCTCTTCGTAGTCCTCGATTAACGATGAACGCAGCGTCCGGGGATCGTCGGACTCGCCCAGGTCTCGACGGTGGACAATCTCCACCGCGCCCGCTGAGCCCATCACGGCCAGCTCGGCCGTTGGCCAGGCGTAGGCGAAGTCCGCACCGATCGACTTGGAATTCATGACGACGTAGGCGCCGCCATAGGCCTTGCGCGTAATGACCGAAATGCGCGGCACGGTGGCTTCGCAGAAGGCGTAGAGCAGTTTCGCCCCGTGGCGGATGATGCCGCCGTACTCCTGGTCGACGCCGGGCATGAAACCCGGGACGTCGACAAACGTCACGATCGGAATATTGAACGCGTCGCACGTGCGCACGAAGCGAGCGGCCTTTTCGCTTGACGCGATGTCCAAGACGCCGGCCAAGATTTGCGGCTGGTTCGACACCAAACCAATGGTGTGACCGTCAATACGGGCAAACCCGCACGTGATTTGCTGGGCGAAAGTGGCGTGCACTTCCATGTAGTCCCCGCCGTCGACGACCGAAGTGATGACTTTTTTCATGTCGTACGGCTGGTTGGGCGACAGCGGCAAGAGATCACGCAGATTCTCGCAGAGGCGGTCGGCGGAGTCCCCGGTCAAGATGCGCGGCGCCTCTTCCATGTTGTTCGACGGCAAGAACGACATGAGATAGCGAACCTCATCGAGCACGCTCTTCTCATCAGGCAGCACGAAGTGCGCCACACCGGACTTTGTCGCGTGGGTCAGCGCCCCACCCAATTCTTCGAGCGTCACGTCCTCGCCGGTCACGGTCTTGACGACGTCCGGACCGGTAATAAACATGTGGCTCGTGTCCTTGACCATGAAGATGAAGTCGGTGAGCGCCGGTGAGTAGACGGCACCTCCCGCGCACGGACCCAAAATCACCGAGATTTGCGGCACCACTCCCGAGGCCTTCGCGTTTCGGCGAAAGATGCCCCCGTACGCGTTGAGCCCAGCCACGCCTTCTTGAATTCGCGCGCCGGCACCGTCGTTCAGCCCAATGATTGGTAGCCCCATCGTGGTCGCGAGGTCCATGATCTTTTGGATCTTCTCGCCGTGCGTTTCGCCGAGTGCGCCGCCGAAGACGGTGAAGTCCTGGGAATACACGCACACCTTGCGACCGTCGATCTTGCCGTAACCCGTGATCACGCCGTCGGTGTAGGGCCGCGACTCTTCGAGGCCCATGCCCGAGGCGTAATGGCGATTCAACATATCGAGCTCTTGGAAGGATTCTTCATCGAGTAGGTACTCAATGCGCTCTCGGGCGGTCATCTTGCCCTTGGCCTGATGGCGCTCGATGGCGTACTCACCGCCGGCGATTCGAGCCTCCGCCTTACGGGCCTCGAGATCCGCCAAACGTTCCGCCATTGTGTGCTCCATATGGGCCAAGGCTATCCAACGTGACTTGTGCGCGTGGAAAGCGTGAACGCGAAAAAACCATCGGTCCGTGAATCACGCGTTGATCATTACCGTTACCGGTAAGTAGGAATTACGAGTGCGAGTTTGCGCTCTTCAGAAAAGTTGATCGCTCAACTCGGCACCTGCACGAGTTCAATCAGCGTGCCGAATGAGGTCTTCGGATGCACGAAGGCCACCGTTGTTCCACGCGATCCCGGTCGTGGGACCTGGTCAATGACCTGACCGCCTGACGCCTTAACCGCATCCAGTGCCTGCGCGCAGTCCGCGACCCGATAGGCCACGTGGTGCAATCCTTCGCCCCTCTTTTCTAGATACTTCGCGACGGGCGAATCCTCGCGCGTGGGCGTTAAGAGCTGGATGTACGAGTCCGCGACACGCAGCATTGCCTCGGACACGCCATCAGAGGCAACATCCTCGCGGTGCTCCACCGTGGCGCCGAAGACCTCTTGGTACCAGGCAATTGCCCCGTCGAGGTCGTGCACCGCAATGGCCACGTGATCAATTTCGATAAGCAGCGACTCCATTCCTACTCCGCGTCGTGACGACGGAATATTGACAGACGTTCCTCGCCAATCCGTTGGCGCAGCTCAGGGTTGGTCACACCGAGTCCTTCACGTTGCGCGGCGCACAAGATGCCGATCTTGCCTTCGTGTCGATTGTGATGCATCTCGTACGTCGCCTCGCCCACTTGCTCTAAGGGAAATACGGCGGAGAGTGGCGGCACTACCTTGCCGTCAAGGATCGTTTGATTGGCCGACCACGCCTCTCGGTAATTCGCGAAGTGCGAACCTTTGATGGTCTTTAACTTCATCCAGAGATGACGATTGTCATACTCAATCATGTAGCCACTGGTTGCCGCGCACGTCACGATCGTCCCGGACCGTCTGGCGACAAAGACACTCGCTCCCATGGTGGCGCGTCCCGGATGCTCAAAGACAATGTCCGGGGCCTCACCGACGAGTGTGCGAATGTCCTTTCCAAATCGGCGCCACTCCGTCTCGTCCTGGGTGTGCTCGTCTTTCCAGAACTGATAGTTCTTCTCCTCGCGATTGATGACGTATTGGCAACCCAACTCATGAAGGGTGTCGACCTTGCTGGCACTCGACACCACACCTATTGGCGTGCCGCCGGAATTGAGCACGTGCTGGACGGCGAACGATCCCAGACCCCCCGAGGCGCCCCAGACCAAGACCTTGTCCCCCTGCGTGACGGGCGCGCCGTTGCGTGAGACGAGCATGCGGTACGCCGTGGAATTGCACAACGCGTTGACCGCAGATTCCTCCCACGTCAAATGGGTTGGCTTGGGCATCAGCTGATTGGCCTTGACCACCGAGATGTCGGCGAGTCCGCCAAAGTTCGTCTCGAAGCCCCAGATGCGCTGATTGTCCGCGCGCATGGAGTCGTCGTGACCGCTGGGATCCTGGTCGTCCACATAATTGCAATGCACGGTGACTTCGTCACCAATCTTCCAGTTGCGTACTGCCGATCCCGCGCGCACGACCACCCCGGCCGCGTCCGAGCCAACCACGTGGTAATCGAGCGCGTGGCGCTGGCCCCAGATGGACTCCTGAGCGAGACGGTCAAGGAAGCCGAAGGTTGGCAGGGGTTCAAAAATGCTGGTCCACACCGTATTGAAATTGATCGACGATGCCATCACGACCATGAACACCTCGTCCGGCGCTAGCTCCGGCAACGCCACTTCATCGACGTGCAGGCTCTGACGCGGGTCCTTGTCGCGGCTCTTCAACCCCTCGAACATGTCCTGTTCATCGCGTCGAACAAACACCGCCCGAGTCGTGGCGGGCATGGGTGTCTCGGCCAGCGTCTCGCCGGACGCGCCCGCGCGCACCGCTTCAAGAATCTCACTCATTCCGGCGAGGTTAGTTGGATATCAAAACACCGAGCGCCCAGGCACTGAATTCGAATTCGGCGCGTCACTCGACGGGACCGGCGAATGAAGACAATTTTCGCCGTGGCCACGAATTCGCACGAACGTCTATCGTGCAGGTAGTCGCATCTTTCATCCTTAGGAGTCACCATGTCACGCAGCGTCATCGTCGCCGGCAGTCGAACCGCCATTGGCAAACTCGCGGGCGTCTTCGCCTCACTGAGCGCACAAGACCTTGGAGGCGCCGCCATTAGGGGAGTCCTCGAGCGCGCCGGGGTCGACCCGACCACAGTGGACGTTGTACTGATGGGCCAGGTGATCCAAGCGGGTCAGGGACAGATAACGGCCCGCCAAGCCGCCGTCAAGGGTGGCATCCCGATGACCGTGAACGCGACCACGATCAACAAGGTCTGTCTTTCGGGGCTCCAGACCATCTACTTGGCCGACCTGATGGTTCGCGCCGGAGAGGCCGACATCGTCGTCGCGGGCGGCATGGAGTCAATGACCAATGCGCCCTATCTCCTACCGGGGGCGCGCGCCGGCTACCGGATCGGCGATCAGAACGTCGTGGATTCAATGATGTTTGACGCGCTCACGTGCGCCTTTGACCAGTGCGCGATGGGACTGTCCACCGAGCGTCACAACGCGGGTCGGATCTCTCGTGCGCGCCAGGATGAGTTCTCCGCGCGCAGCCACCAGTTGGCCGCCGCCGCCATTGCCTCGGGCAAATTTGCCGAAGAGATCGTCGACGTCGCGGTCCCCCAAAGAAAGGGTGATCCGACGATCGTCAACACCGACGAGGGAGTGCGGGTGGAGACCACGGTCGAGTCGCTCGCAAAACTCCGCCCCGCGTTCGAAAAGGACGGCACGATCACTGCCGGCAACGCGTCGCAGATCTCTGACGGCGGCGCCGCCGTATTGGTGATGTCCGCGGAGCGCGCCGATGAACTTGGTCTTGAGCCACTCGGCGAACTCGTGAGTTACGGACAGGTCGCTGGGCCCGATGCCTCACTGCTGTCACAGCCCGCAAACGCCATTGCCAAAGCCGCCGCCAAGGCGGGGCTTGACGTCAAGGGCCTCGACCTCTACGAAATCAATGAGGCGTTCGCCGCAGTGGGTCTCGCGTCGGCCGACGATCTCGGCATCGACGAGGCAAAGTTGAACGTGAATGGCGGCGCCGTCGCGTTGGGACACCCCGTGGGCATGTCGGGAACTCGCCTCGCGCTCAGCGCCCTGCTGGAACTACGACGACGCGGTGGTGGCGTGGCCGCCGTCGCGCTCTGCGGTGGCGGCGGTCAGGGCGACGGCGCGATCTTGCGTACTTTCTGATCGGGAATATACCTCGCCACTACTTCGTATTGCTGCGCCTGGAGCATCTCGCCATCAGGTAGTGCCAGCACGTACGCGCCACCGAGCGCGAAGCTCTGCGTTCGAAGTTCTTCGGGAATCTCGCGCGCGAGCACGAACATCAGATCGTGCACCGAGGGGTTGTGGCCGACGATCATCAACGACGACGTCAAAGGGTCGATGTCTCGAAGCGCTTGGAGCAAGTCCTCTCCCGTGACCTCTCGCGTGCCGGCGTAGATCGAACGAGAGAACGTACGGTCAACGACAAAGTCCGTTCCATCAAAGCCGAGTTCGAACGTCTCCGTGGTGCGTACGGCACTACTCACGAGTGCCGTCACCGGTCCGAAGCGACCGAGGGATTCGCCATCACGGGCCCAGGCTCGCAGTTGCTTACACTGCTTTCGTCCGCGACTGCTCAGCGCTCGATCGAAGTCCAAGCCCATGGGCAGCGGCGGCGACGCCTTGGCGTGACGGACAACCGTGAGGTAACGCATTTACATAGTCTGTCGCACTCACTGGCACGTCATGTCGGTGTCGTTTAGCGTAACTCCGTGCACGTAACCCTGACGTATTTTCAAGCGGTCGTGATGGGACTCGTGCAGGGCGTCACGGAACTCTTTCCAATCTCGAGCCTCGGCCACGGCGTGCTCGTGCCGGCCCTGTTCGGATGGCACAACCTGGTCAGTAGCCAGTCGGCCTCGCAATCATTTTTCCTGGTGTTCCTCGTGGGACTGCACGTCGGCACCGCCGTGGGCCTCATCATCTTCTATCGCGCGACGTGGGCAAAATTACTCGCCGGACTGGGCCGCCAGATTTCAAGGTCTCGCCAGGAAGGGTTATCGTCGCTGTGGCATCTGGACAACCCGGACATGGACCCGAGCTACCGGCTCCTATTCATCCTCGCCGTCGGCAGCATTCCCGTCGGGATCGCTGGGCTGTTTCTCGAACATGCGTTACGCGTGCTCTTCGCCAAACCGCTCGCCGCGGCCGTGTTCCTCACCATCAATGGCGTGATCCTGCTCGTCGGTGAGGGCCTGGTGCACACGCGCGGGCGCCACGTCATGCACCGCACGCTCGACGCCATGAGCGTAAAAAGTGCGCTCGCCATCGGCTCTTCGCAGATTCTTGCATTGCTCGCGGGACTATCGCGCAGTGGCGTCACAATGGTCTCGGGCCTACTCGGGCAACTCGATCATGAGGACGCTGCGAACTTCTCGTTCCTGCTCGCAACGCCGGTAATCCTGGTAGCCGGCCTCTACAAACTTCCATCGTTGATGGGCTCACTCGGCGATGGCGTGCGCGTGCAAACCTTGGTGGGTGCGCTCTGTGCCATGGTCGCGGCCTACGTCGCCGTGCGTTTCTTGACCAAGTGGTTTGCTACCAAGACGCTTCGACCGTTCGGCATTTACTGCTTAGTTGCGGGGCTGCTCTGCGTGGTTCGATTCGCCTAATCGTGCAATACGTGTCGGCCCTCAATCGCTCGGCCGAGCGTCAGGTCGTCAGCGAACTCCAGGTCACCACCCACGGGCAATCCGCTCGCTGGCTGGGAGACCACGAGACCGGGCATTTGCAACAGCCGACTTAAGTACATCGCCGTCGCGTCGCCTTCAACGTTTGAGTTAAAGCAAAGAATTACTTCCTTTACCGGACCGCTGAGGCGTTGAACTAATTCCTGGATTCGAAGGCGGTCTGGCGTCACACCCTCCAAGGGACTGAGCACGCCGTGCAGCACGTGATACGTCCCGTGAAAGGCACCCGATCGCTCTACGGCCACCACATCCGGTGGATTCTCTACTACGCAGATCGTCGTCTGATCGCGACGACTATCGGCACAGATGAGACAGAGCCCGCCGGTTTCAGCGATATTACAGCAACGCTCGCAAAAAGAGAGTTTCACTTTCATCTCGTCCAGCGCTTGAGCCAAACGGGCCACGTCCTCACTGGGTTGGCGCATCAACCAGAACGCGATTCGTTGGGCCGACTTTGGCCCGACGCCCGGAAAGCGGCCCAGTTCGTCGACAACCGACTGCAGCGGCGGCGGGTAGTTCACTAAATTTCCTCGGCGCCGGGAAACATTTCACTGATCAGATGTCCCGCCATTGAATCGACCACGACCGTTGACTCCTCGTTGGCGTCATCATCAACACCACTCAGATCCGACTCGGGCTGCGGGTCTGGCCGCGTGGCGGCGACGGGGCGCGGCGGCGACGCGTCGATGACCCATTCAATCTGGATCGGGACTTTGAATTCATGATCCATGGCGCTCTTAAGACCTGGGGCGATGTATTCGGTATTTTGGCGCATCTCTTCGTTCGGCAGTGAAACCGTCAATCGATGTCCGTCGAGCGACCGCACGTGGGCGTTCTTCAACAACAACTGGGCCGAGCGCGGCGTGCGTGGCACCACGCGGTTTTCGAATCTCTCGGTGACGTCCTCGAGGCTGAGCGGCGCGTCGCTGCTCACCGGCGGCGTCGGCGCGCCAGACGGGGCCGCCACCGACGCAGGTGTCTCGGGTGCAGCATTGACGTCAGACCTTTCGCTTGGTGCGGTCGTGCCGATTGGTCGCAGTGGCGTCGCGGGCACCGGTGGCGTGCTCGCGACCGGACGGGCACCTTCTCGTTCTAGCTTGGTGAGTCGTTCGTCAAGGGACTGCACGGAACTGTCCAGTTCCGGACGAATGAGGCGCACCAGCGCCACTTCGAGCGTGACCACTTTTTCCGGGGCACTCTTCATCTCTCGCATGGCCAACCCAAAGGTCTCGAGAATCCTCACGGTGCGCGCAAGTCCCAACTGCGCTCCCCACGCGCTCAGTCGTTCGCGGTCACTGTCAACGGCGTCAGCCACTTCCGGCGCCACCTGGAGCAGGAAGACTTGGCGAACCTCCGCGGCGAAACTCTCGGCGAGTTGCTCCGGGTCCCATCCCTCTTTCGTGAGTACGGCGAGTGACCGCAGCGCGGCGACCGCGTCGAAATTGACCAGCGAATGAAACAGTCCGTCGAACTCCGGCTGGGTCTCACTCAGCGAGCCGGTCGCAATGAGCTGATCAAGCGCACTGAGTGCATCCCGGGCGGAACCACGACCGAGGCGGACCGCCGCGTCAATCAGCTCGTCGTCGGCGGCGAGACCGGCAGCTCCCTTCACGTCGTGCAAGAGCGAACTCAACGTCTCGCCACCAATGAGCCGAAACTCAAGGTGTTGCGTGCGCGAGCGAATGGTGGGCATGACCTTGTGCGGTTCCGTCGTCGCCAAGACGAACACCACGTGTTGTGGGGGCTCTTCGAGTGTCTTTAACAGTGCGGCTGACGCTGCTTTTGAGAGTTGGTGGACTTCGTCAAAGATGTACACCTTCCAGCTACCCGGCGTACCGTGCCAGGCGCCCGCGATGATCTCGCGGATGTCGTCGACCCCATTGTTCGAGGCTGCGTCAAGTTCCACGACGTCAAGTGAGGACCCCTTGGTGATCGCGACGCAGCTGTCACACTCGTCGCACGCATCACCATCGCGCGGGTGTTCGCAGTTGAGCGCCTTGGCGAGGATGCGAGCCGTCGTGGTCTTGCCCGTCCCTCGCGGTCCCGAGAAGAGATAGGCGTGCACCACGCGGTCGTTCTTGACGGCGCCCTGCAGGGCGCGAACCACGTGGTCTTGGCCACGAAGTTCCGCGAATCGACCGGGTCTAAAGCGCCGATAGAGCGCCGTCACACCGTCAATCGAGGTGGGTACGGAAGTCGTTTCAGCCATGCACACATGCTAACGGTGCGCTGTAAGGTGCCGAGGTCCAAAGCGGTGGTCAGGCGATCCGTGGCACCCAACACAATTCGCTGAGAGCTGCTGGCTTCCACCCCTGACTCGGTTCACGAACGGTCGTCGCACGGGACCCGACCACCGCTGTGGACCTCGGCGTAGAAAGGCTACCGCGAGGTCACGGCGTGAGGCTCGGGTAGCCTTGCAAGCCGGTATTCATTTCAACTTTTGAAAGTCAATACTTGGAGGAGTGCGAGAGCGGCCGAATCGGCACGATTGGAAATCGTGTGAGGGGAAACCTTCCGTGGGTTCAAATCCCACCTCCTCCGCCAAGAGGTCTTCACGAAACTAGATCGCGTCTGTTGACGTCAGTTACGAGAGTCCCGTCCCAATGTCGCCTAGTAGGTTTATTTCTACTCGTGCACTCCAGCCGAGGTCACGTCGAAGTCGCCACGTTCGACCTACTGGCGCAGGCCACGATTGCTTGTGCCGTGGTGCATTCGGAATGTCAGACTTGATTCGAGCGTTCCTCGAAGCTCAGATGAACCACAGGAATTCCTTAGCGTGGAATTAGTCGGTTGCTACCAGCGACTTAAGGGACCCGGCACAGAATCGGGTATGAAAAGAAAGTACCTCGCATCCTGGATATTCACCATGCTGATCTCGCTGGGCACGTTTGCCGGTGTCCTCACCGCCATGGGTACGCTCGACGTGCCGACGGCGAGCACGGTGGCCGCCACCGCCCAATCGACGCTCGCACCTGTCACATCAGTCGCGTCTCCTTCGTCGCCTGCGTCATCCTCTTCGCTCGCGTCGAATTCTTCGGTTTCGCTCGCTTCTCCACCGGCCGGGGGCGGTGACGACTCGTCGTTCGCGACGGGCACCTCCTCGTCTCACTCGTCCTTCGTCTCCGGTCCGGACAACTGACCATGCCCACCTCGACGAAGCAACCGAATCGACCGTTGTTCCCTGGACGCGCGACGGCGCTGCCCCGGGGGTCGCATCGCGGTTCAGGACCAGCGCCGATGCCGCGCATCGCCGACTGGTTCGCCTGGTTGGGCGGCCTCGGCCTCGGGGCCAGCGCCGCGTTCGCGCTCTCGCAAGATTCCTTGCACTCGGTGACGTCGATGGCGGGCTTTCTCGACGCCCTCGGACGACTGAGCGGCATGGTGGGCACCTACTTACTGCTCGTGATGCTGTTGTTAATGGCTCGCATCCCATGGCTCGAGCGCACAATCGGCCAGGACCGGCTCACTCGTTGGCACCGACGCATCGGTGCGTGGCCGGTCGTGCTCATCACGTTGCACGTGGTAACACTGCTCTTCGGCTACGCCGCCGCGGCGAAGACGAACGTCGTGAACCAGGCTGTCACGTTCATTCAGCACTACCCCGACATGCTGATGGCCTTTGTCGGCTTCGGGTTGATGCTCCTCGCGACAGCATTCTCCATTCCTCAGATTCGACGCCGGCTGCGCTACGAGACGTGGTGGACCATCCACCTCGCGTTCTACTTCGCGGTCGCGCTCAGTTTCGCCCACCAGGTCCGCACCGGCATCATCTTCTTGGGCCACCCGATGACCGTCGCGGTGTGGACGAGGATCTTCGTCGCTGTGGCGAGCGTGTTGGTGCTCTCACGCATCGTGCGCCCGATCATGGCAAACCTGCGCTTCCGCTTGCGCGTGGCCTCGGTCGAAGAGGTCTCGCCCGGCGTGTTTGCCATCGTGATGCACGGCCACCACCTGGAGCGCCTCAGTGTCTCGGGCGGTCAGTTCTTCCAATGGCGTTTTCTCGCCCCGGGATTGCTCATCCACAGTCACCCCTACTCGCTCTCGGCCCTCCCGAACCCGCCGTATCTGCGCATGACGGTGAAGGCCTTGGGTGACCAGTCCTCCGCCCTCGCGTATTTACGTCCCGGCACGCGCGTCTTCGTTGAGGGTCCTTACGGCGTCTTCACGCGCCACCAGATATCGGCACCCGCCGTCACGCTCATCGGCGCCGGCGTGGGAGTGACACCCTTGCGGGCCCTGCTCGAGGATCTACCGGACGACATAGCGGTGACGGTGCTACTGCGTGCGTCGACCCCCGAGGACCTGGTGCACGCCGACGAAGTGTGCGCGCTCGTCGAGCAGCGCCAGGGAACCTTTCACTCCATCCTTGGTCCACGCCAACGAGCACGACTCGACCGCGACACCTTGAACGAACTGGCCCCTCGTGTTCGCGACAGTGACGTCTACATCTGTGGTCCCGCGAGTTTCACCGATGACGTCGCCAGAGCCGCCGCCAGTTTGGGCGTACCCACCACTCGCATCCACCAAGAGGAGTTCTCATTCTGATGACTACACGTCGCACACCCATGGTCGTCCTCGGCGCCGTCATTGGCCTCGTCGCAATCGGTAGCTTCCACGCAAGCCCGGCGGCTCTCGCCGTGACGACGACCGCCCCCGCCCCGACATCGCGCAGCGCACCCACGCCCACTACTCACTCGACGACGCGATCAGCGCCAACCACTTCCAGCACGTCTGCTGCGCCGTCGACCGTGCGTAGCCAGACCGGCTCGACCGTCAATTACAACTACGGCACGCTCGCAGTCTCGGTCACCGTCCAGGGCAAGACCATCACCAACATATCGGTGCCGTCACTCAACGACGGTGGCAATTCGTACTCCCAGAGTCTCGACTCGATGTCGATCCCCATCCTCACGAAGGAAGCCATGGCCGCCCAGAGCGCCCATATTCAGAGCGTCTCGGGTGCGAGCTACACCAGCGCCGGCTTCATCCAGTCCCTACAAAGTGCGTTGACGGCGTTGGGAATTTGATATGACCTCCTCGATCCTCGACCCGGCCACCTGGACGATGCGTCGCGAAGAGGAGGTCATGGGCACCGTCGTCGTGCTCGACCTCTACGCCGACGCCACGGTGAGCACCGACGAACTGTCGCCCTCGCTGCACGCGGCGATCCACGAACTGCACGAAGCCGACCGGATCTTTTCCACCTACGACCCGGCGAGCGCGCTGAGTCGGATCCGCGCGGGAACCCTAGACCCGGCGCACGCGCCGCGTGTCATCAGCGACGTACTCGAACTCTGCCGTGACGCACGAGAGCTGAGTGACGGGTGGTTCAATCCCTGGGGACTGGCCGGAGGCGTCGATCCGACGGGCTACGTGAAGGGCTGGGCCGCCCAGCGAGCGTTGGAGCAGCTGCGCGCAGGACCGGTGCGCGCGGCGATGGTCAACGCGGCTGGCGACCTCGTCTGCTTCGGCGTTCCGCACCCCGGCGAACTCTTTCGCGCGGGTATCGTCGATCCCTTTCGAACCGACTCGTTAGTGGCGTTGGTGGACCTGCGCGCGGCCCTCGCGACGTCGGGCGCCTACGAGCGCGGCGCACATCTCATTGATCCCTTCACCGGTCGAGCTCAGGCCCGGCTCGCCTCGTCGAGCGTGAGTGGACCGGACCTCGGAATGTGTGACGCGTTGGCCACGGCGCTGTGCGTAGCCGGCGAGGAGATGCTTGCCACCATTGACTCGCTCGCTGGCTACGAAGCTTTCGTCGTAGGACTCGACGGGACTCGTCGGTGGACGACTGGTTTCGCTCTGGCCGGGGTAACCGACTACGACCCCACGGCCGGCGGGTAAAAGAGTGTGGTCAGGGTGCTCAAGATCGTGTGGGGTGCTCAGATTCACCAGTTCAAGCAAGTCGCCGCATCAGGGTGATTGGAGTTTCGTAAACACCCCGCCAACTGTGGTCAACCCCATTCGCTGGACCACCCTAATGAATCTTGAGTCTGAGTGTGGGGTAAATGCAAGATTTCAAACTCGTTGGGCATCAGGTAATTCAACGAGTTGTGTCGACGCTCACCGGTCCAGAAGTTCTCGATATGGTCGGCTGTGGCAACCGAGAGTTCGACGATGGTGATTCCTCGTTGGCGAATGAGCAGTTCGATCTTCACCAATCCCAAGAGCACTCCATCGGCGCGTTGTCGTGACATTCACCGACGGTGCCCTTTGGTCCGAGTGGTCCATGACAGCGTCTGTTCTCGATGGGGCCCCACGGAGAACTGACTGTCGTCGAGGGATCTGAATCAACTCCGAGATCGACAGTGCTGAAATCAGCACGTGACCTTTTAACTCGATGTATTTCCGCCACCACAACTAAACGACTAGAAATGTTTCGTGCTTTTCGCCACCTCTGGACTGACCCTAACAATTGGCGTCATTGCTCCCCTTTTTACAGTCCTCCAGTGCGTCGCGCAGGCGATGCGCATAAATCGAACTGGAGCCGCAGGCGTCTCTATGAGTACATGGATACTCTCGGCCTTCGTAGCAGAGGTTTGGATCGCGTACGGAATTTCGTTCCACGTCCCCGCTGAGATCTACGCCAACATCGCTTTCCTGATAGTGGCGGGCTACGTTGTGTTGGTCGCCGCACGCAGTCAGAATGTTTTGCGAAACGCGAGCATCGGTTGCTTGGGCGCCACCGCCCTAGCGGTGCTTATTTCCCTCACCGGAATGTCGCACCATTGGCGATGGATTCTCGCCACGATCGCGGTCGGCGGTGCCGTCGTGATCTATCTCCCTCAGATGATTCTGACGCTTCGATCGAGGGATTTGGTGG
>JBEKQN010000013.1:0-29183 GCA_049519675.1 Acidimicrobiales bacterium
AAGCCCAGTTCGAGCGCCACCGCCGCGAGACAGATCGCTGCGTAGGGACCGTATTGGAAGGCGGCCTGTTGGATCCGGGCCGACGACTGGACGTTGGAGCGCCAGAACGTGTTGAGCACATCACGTTTTTCGGACCGCGTGCAACTCTGGTAGACGTCAAGCTTCATGGTTCCACGATACCGAGCGTTCTGCCAACGCCGTCCCAACATAAGAGAAACAATGGACGGGAGTCAGGTAACCGCCAAACGATAAGTGGAGAGTAAACCGCTGGTCAGCCCTCGTTAGGAGAGCACGCGACGGCGGAAGTTGCGCAGGCCCAGTGACAAGAAGCCCACGCAGAAGGCAATCAACACGGGGTAGATGATGTAGAGGTGCATGTGCGGCACGTTGGTAAATGCGGCGCGCATGCCCTCGTTCACGTAGATGAGCGGATTGATGAGCACGATTGTCTGCAGCCAGTGCCAGGAGCCAATCTTCACGGGGGCCAGTCGGGTCCATTGGTAGTACGTGCCGCCGAGGAAGGTGATGGGCAGGATGATGAAGCCAAACATCAAGCCAATGTTGCGTGGCTCGAAACTGGTGCCCAGGATGAGGCCAAGCGCGGCCATGGCGATGCAGGCGAGTGGAACCATCGTTACCACGACGAGCCAGTGCAATGTCAGATGCGCTTCAACGCCACTGGCGTGAACGAACGAAGCAATAGGCAGCACAATCGCCGCAGACACGACGCCTTGGAGCGCCCCTGAAAGCACCTTTTCAAACGCGACGAGCCAGATGGGACAGGGTGCCTGCACCCGATCTTCGATCTCGCGGGTGAAGCCGAACTCCGTCGCCATCTGTAACGCGACGGACTGGACGCCTTGGAACATTATCGAGATGCCTACGACGCCCGCGACCAGCACGGTGGCGAATGCGCTCTCGGCGCTCGCGCCACCCCCTCCGACCGACTGTCCAATCTTGGGGAAGATGAAGAGGAAGACAAAGCACAGCAGGAATGGCTGGATGATCGTGCGCATCACGAAGATTGCCCAATCCTTTTTCAACACGGTCACGTCTCGCAGCAACAGCGCGCCGAGGGCGATGCGGCTCGCCGCGTAGGTCGTGCGACGCGGTCCCGTAGCGATTACTTCGTGTTGGAGGGGAGCGGCAGTTGTCATTAGTCGCGCAACTCCTTGCCGGTGAGATTGATGAAGACGGTTTCGAGTGTGGGTTCGGTAACGGAAATATCGGCGATATCAAAGCCCCCCACTTCGGCCGCCGCGATGACGCGCGCGAGCAAACGGTCGGCGCCGCGCACGTGCAGTTCCAGGCCGGCGTCCGTCTTGCGGCTCTTCGTGACCCCCTCAACGCTCTTCTCGAGCGCGGCGGCTAACTGGTCTTGGTCCGCTGACGACTTCACGGTAACGATCGTGTCGATGCCAACGGAGTGCTTGAGCTTCTCCGGCGTGTCGAGCGCGAGAATCTTGCCGTGGTCCATTATCGCCACGCGGTCACAGAGTTGCTCCGCCTCTTCCATGTAGTGCGTGGTGAGAAGAATCGTCTGGCCATCGCCGTTGAGTTGTTGGAGAACTTCCCATAGCGCGAGGCGGCTCTGGGGATCGAGTCCCGCGGTGGGCTCGTCCATGAAGAGCACAGCGGGGCTGTGAAAAATCGAGCGGGCGACCATGAGACGTTGGGCCATGCCGCCCGACAGCGCGTAGACCGAAGCCTTGGCCCACTTGGTCAGTTGAAACTGCTCGAGCAAACGGTCGGCCGTTTCACGAGAGATACCCGACGCCATTCCGAAGAGCCGGCCGTGGAAGTAGAGGTTCTCCCAGACAGTGAGTTGGCGGTCGAGCGTGTTGGTTTGGGAGACCACGCCAATGATTTGTTTGGCCAGCGCCGGGTGGGCAATGACGTCGATGTCGCCAACGTGCGCCGAACCCGACGTAGGAATGACTCTCGTAGTGAGCATGCCCGCGGTCGTCGTCTTACCCGCGCCGTTCGGTCCGAGCAGTCCAAAGATCTCTCCAGCCTGCACGGTCAGGTTCAGTTCATCGACCGCACGAAAATCACCGCCGGCGTACACCTTCGTGAGGTTCTCGGTACGAATGACCGTCGCCGCGTTGGTCGATGCACTCGCCGGAGAAGTCATTGGGCCAAGCATAGAAGTCAGGCTCGCGACCTCGTTCGTCGACGCGTACGGCCCCCACGTGTTGATGAGCGAATAGCTGCCTGAGTGATTGAGATAAATCCGCTTGACATCCGTGTCGCAAAAAATGTCATTCGTCGAAGAAAACTCGTCAAACTGGAATGAAACAGAAACTTGAGACTTTGGACCCTACTCCCGTCGGTCTTTCATCGATAAATAGGGTTAATGAACGGTAAAATCCATACATGACGAAACAGAACAGGTCGGCCCCGGTTATGCGCGCCGTGCTTGAAGCGGTGTCAGAACGCTTGATGGTGAGCGATGAAATCCTGATCCGGATACCCGAAATCTGCGAGTCGACGGGCGTGAACTACGGGTCGGTATATCACCACTTCGGTTCGCGAGAAGGTGTCATCGACGCGGCCTACAATCTGATTTTTTCGCAGATAGTCGAAGAGGATCTCGTGTCGCTGCGACAGATCAACGAGTCGCTAGAGACGTTTGACGATTACGTCGATGCCATTCGTCCGGTGTTGGAGCGAATCTCCACTGGTGAAGGCCGAGTCGTTCGTCGGGCCATTAGGTCACGCATCGTGGCGGCCGCCATCACCCGACCGGAACTACGCATGCTCATTGGTGCCAACCAGGCCCGCCTCACCGAGGAGCTGTTGCGTATCGCGCAGTTCGCGCAATTGCGCGGTTGGATGCGACGAGACGTGTCAGCCCACTCGATTGCGATGCTGATGCAGGCCGTCATGTTGGGTCGAACCCTGGACGACATTTCCTCTGATCCCCTCAGTGACGGCGAATGGGAGCAGACGTTGGTATCGCTCTTCATGGAGATGTTGAACTTGCCGTTACATACGGTCTAGCCCGTCTTGTGGTCAACTACGTACGTGAAGATCTTTCGGCTAGTCGCTGTCCTTCTCGTGGCTGGTGCGCTGGGTTGGGCGGTGAGTGGCGCCAGCACGACCACTTATAAGGGACCCGCGGCCGCATTATGTTCGCCGTTGGCGCTCAGTGAACCCTTTCACGGTGCGTTTCGTGTCATGTCAGTGCAGAACTTTGGTTGCGCGCAGGACTTCGCCTATCTCTGGGCGACGGTCGGCACCAACGATCAAGATGCCATTGGTGTGACGGAGGTCTTGAGATTTAAGGTGCCAACACAACGTTGGACCGTGGTTTCGAGGCGTGGGCCGCGACGCAGGACCTCTTCAATCAGACAACCGCCTTTGGTCGTCTGGCTCTCGTGCACGTCATCATGATGGCCGGTGACACGCTGGTCACCGTCTCGTTGGCCGGGTCGCTGTTCTTTTCGGTCACGCCTACGGAAGCCAAGACGAGGGTGTTGCTCTACCTGGTGCTCACGATCGCGCCCTTCGCCGCGGTGTCACCAATTCTGGGTCCGCTCATTGACAAGTCCGCCAACGGACGTCGCATATTGGTGGCCTTTTCGGCCGGTGCACGGGTCCTGCTTTGCTGGTCTATGAGCCAGCACCTGAATTCGTTGTGGCTATTTCCCGAAGCGTTCCTCGTGTTGGTCTGCTCCAAGTTATACGTGGTCACGCGCGGCGCGCTGGTGCCACAAATGGCTAGAACCGACCAATTCCGAGAACACGCCGCCCACGTGGGACATTCCGGATGGCCCGGCAAAGAGCACGAACAGGAAAAGGGATTCGCGGGTTTTAACGCGCAGTTGACGTTGCTCGGCACCGTTGCGGGACTGATAGTGGGTTCGATTGGCGCGGGAATATTGAAGCTCTTGGGTGCCCCGAGCGTCCTCGTCACCGCCGCGCTTGTCTACGCCGTGGCGACGGTAGCGAGTATGCGCCTGCAGCGTCCCGCCAAGCTCGTGCGCGAGCAAGTGGGCGGGCTGACCCAGGCGGAACGTGATCTGAACGCGCTGAATCCGATGGGCGACGTCGAGGTCGCGTGGGGACTGGGCGCATCAGCGTTGATGCGCTTTACGGTCGGGTTCGCGACGTTTCTGTTGGCCTTTGGACTGCGACGCGAGCACGCCGGTTTGAGCTGGTTCGCGCTGGCGCTGCTCATCAGTGCGCTGGGATCGCTCGTTGGACTGGGCATTGTCACTCGCGTGCGCAACGCCGTGCCCGAGTCAACGCTGCTCACGGTGGCGTTGCTGGCGACGGGCGTCGGTGCCGCGGTCGCCGCCACACACCCCACTCTCGTTGCCCAGGTGTTGCTCGCCGGATGGTTGGGGCTGTGCGCCGCAATAGTGCAACCGAGTTTCGACGCGATTACCCAGCGCCACGTTGCGCCGGGGGCCCAGGGCCGCACGTTCGCGCGTTTCGCCGTTCGCCAACAGTTGCTATGGGTGCTGGGAGCGCTGATACCGGTCGCGATTGCCTTGAGGTTCTCGATAGGTGACGGACTGTTAGCGGTACTGATGATCGCCGGCGGCCTTCTTTACGGCTTAGGCCGGCGCTTCGCTCGACGTTAAACCCGCGCGCCTCTTTATGCTGTGACGCGTATGGCGATATCCCCCAATGCCGCCGCGAGTGACGCCGAAATGATGACGCTCCCGCACGTCGTTGTCATCGGTGGGGGCTTCGCGGGTTTGGCCGCGGCGCGCGAACTCGCCAATCAGCCGGTGCGCGTGACGATAATTGACCAGCATAATTTCCACACGTTCTTGCCATTGCTCTACCAGGTGGCGACCGCCGGACTAGAGCCGGCCGACGTGGCCTATCCCATCCGCACCATTTTCGGTCACGCGAAGAACGTTGGTTTTCGCCACGGCCGAGTGCGTCTGGTTGAACACGCTCGATCGAGCGTCACGCTCGACGACGAAAGTGAAATTGCCTTCGATCACTTGGTCGTGGCCACTGGTGCCACGGCCGCGTATTTTGGAATCCCGGGCGCGTCTCAGTTTGCGTTGCCGCTGTACACGTTGTCCGACGCTCGCCACGTCCGCAATCGATTGCTCCTGTCCTTAGAGGTGGCCGACGTGCAGATGGGTGACGACTCGCCGCACCTCACCTACGTCGTGGTGGGCGGCGGACCCACGGGCGTCGAGACGTCGGGCGCACTGGCCGAACTCATACGAATTGTGGTTCGACGTGACGGACTGCACATCGATGAATCCAAGGTTCGCATAATGCTGGTGGACCTCGCGCCACGCCTGCTCACGTCGTTTCCTTCTTCGGCGAGTGCCTACACGGAACGCCAACTCATCGCCATGGGCGTCGACGTGCAACTCGACCGATCAGTCGTAGAAGTCGAAGAACACGCGATTCGCTTCGCCGATGGTGAACGTCTCGACACTACGGCCGTCATCTGGGCGGCCGGCGTCACGGCGAGCGGCACCCTGGCGAGCGAACTTCAAGAGAAACCCGGACCGGGCGGACGAGCACTCGTCTCGACCGACCTTCGCCTCCTTAACACCAACAACATCTGGGTGGTTGGCGACGCGGCGGCCGTGCCCCGAGGCGCGGAAGAGTTCTGTCCGCAACTGGCGCCCGTTGCCATCCAGTCGGGTCATCACTGTGGTCGTCAAATCTTGCGCGTGCTGGACAACGAGAACACTGAACCATTTCACTACCGCAACAAGGGGATCATGGCCACGATTGGGCGCAACGAGGCCGTGGCCAATCTGCCGGGCGGTGTGACGATAAGGGGCCGGGCGGGTTGGCTCGCCTGGTTGACTTTGCATCTCTTTTATCTCATTGGATTTCGTAACCGACTGCGCGTCATGATCAACTGGACTTGGCGCTACTTCGACTGGCCCTCAGGTCCGAGGCTCATCGTCGCCGATGCCGAAACGGCGGACTAGTACGGCGCTTCCCGGCGTTGGACGTTGAACTCTTAGGCCAGGCGAGCCTCGAGGTCGTTGACCTGCTGGGTCAACTCGTACGGTAGGTGGTCGCCAAATTGGACGTAGTACTGGCGAATGGTCGGCACCTCGTCGCGCCATTCGGCAGCGTCGACGTTGAGTAATTCCGTCATGTCCTCGAGAGTCACGTCAAGTCCGTCCAGGTTGATTGCCGTGGGCGTCGGCACGTAGCCAATGGGCGTGTCGACGGCGTCGCCGCGACCCGAGACGCGCTCAAAGACCCACTCGAGCACGCGGCTGTTTTCGCCGAAGCCGGGCCACAGCCAGCGGCCGTCGGCGCCTTTGCGAAACCAGTTGACGTAGAAGATCTTGGGCAAGGTCTCCTCGCTGAATCGGTCCGAAAAGCTGAACCAATGCTTGAAGTAGTCGCCCATGTTGTACCCGCAAAAGGGCAACATCGCGAAAGGGTCGCGTCGAAGGTTGCCGACGGTGCCGGTCGCGGCGGCCGTGGTTTCTGACGCCATGATGGAGCCCAGGAACACGCCGTGTTCCCACGTGCGTGACTGGAAGACAAGCGGAATGACGCTAGCGCGACGACCGCCCAGCAAAATCGCGTCGATGGGCACGCCGGCCGGGTCCTGCCATTCGGGCGCGATCGCGGGGTCTTGACTCGCGGGTGCAGTGAACCGGGAGTTCGGGTGCGCGGCGGGAGTGGCACTGCCCTTGGTCCAGGGCTGTCCCTTCCAGTCGGTGAGCGGCGACGACGGATCTTCCATGCCCTCCCACCAGATGTCGCCGTCGGCGGTGATGGCGGTGTTGGTGAAGATGGTGTTGGCCGCGACCGACAGCATGGCGTTGGGATTGGTGGTCATATTGGTCCCCGGCGCCACGCCGAAGAAACCGGCTTCGGGATTGATCGCGTAAAGGCGCCCGTCGGGGCCGGGCTTCATCCAGCAGATGTCGTCACCGATCGTTTCAACTTTCCAACCGTCGAGTGATGGCACCATCATGGCCAGGTTGGTCTTGCCGCAGGCGCTGGGGAAGGCTCCCGTGATGTAGCGAGATTCACCCTTCGGGTTCGTCAGTTTCAGGATCAACATGTGTTCGGCGAGCCAGCCATCATCGCGGGCCATCGCCGACGCGATGCGCAGGGCGAAGCACTTCTTGCCGAGTAGCGCGTTGCCTCCGTAGCCCGAGCCGTAGGAGATGATTTCGCGGCTCTCGGGGAAGTGGACGATGTACTTGTGCTTCGCGTCGCACGGCCAGGTCACGTCCGCTTCGCCCGGCTCGAGCGGCAGGCCGACCGAATGTAGGCAGGGCACAAAATCATCCTCGCCGAGTACCTCTAACGCGCCTCGACCCATGCGGGTCATGATGCGCATGCTGACCGCAACGTAGGCCGAGTCGGTGATCTCAACGCCAATGTGCGAGATGTTAGAACCCAACGGCCCCATGGAAAAGGGCACCACGTACATGGTGCGGCCCTTCATTGAGCCGCTAAAGAGGTCCTTTAAGATGGCCCGCATCTCTTCGGGGTCGCGCCAGTGGTTGGTCGGTCCGGCGTCGACCTCCCTTTTCGAGCAAATGAAGGTACGGTCCTCAACGCGCGCGACGTCACTCGGGTCCGAGGTGGCGTAGTAGCTGTTGGGTCGCTTGGCTTCTGAGAGTTTGGTGAAGGTGCCGTTATCAACGAGCAGTTGGCAGAGCTCGTCGTACTCTTCGGCCGATCCGTCACACCAATGGATACGATCGGGAGTTGTGAGCTGCGCTATTTCTTCAACCCAGGCAATAAGTTTCTTGTTGGGGGTGGGGTACGTCAAGGTGAAGTCCCTTCAATCTCCCACGGCGCTTCGTTGCGCCGTGGCCCTGATAAGACGTTGACATGAACGCGTCCATTGACCCGCCCGCTCCCCCAAGCGAGCACCTCCGACGCGAGGATGACGTTCTTGAGCGTATCGCCGCCATCGTTGGAAGGCGAACGGTCCCCTCAGGCGAGGTGCACGTGGGTGACGATGCCGCGGTTTTGGCCCCTTTTGTTGGCCAAGCCCTCATCAGTACCGACGTCGCGGTGCTGGGTGTGCACCTCGACGGGGCGCTCTTCCCACTCGAAGATCTCGGCTTTAAAGCGGTCGCCGCGGCCGTGTCGGACCTGGCCGCCATGGGTGGTCGGCCCCGGGCGGCGGTCGTTGCCGTCAGTTCGCCCCCGGGCACGGACTTAGAAGAGTTGCATCGTGGAATCGCCGACGCCGCGACGATCACAAACTGTCCGATTGTGGGGGGCGACCTCACGATGTCCAAAGACGTGGCCGTTGCGGTGACCGTGATGGGGGAGTGTCCCGATCGCGGCGCGGTGCTACGCAGCGGCGCGAAGGCCGGCGACGAGATTCTTGTGACCGGACCACTCGGCAGGTCGGCCGCGGGGCTACGCCGACGGCGCGCCGGTGCCGCGCTCAACGATGAATTGGTCGTGGCTCATCGTCGCCCGTGGCCGCGCATCGACGAGGGCGTCGCCGCGCGCAATGCCGGGGCGCACGCCATGATGGACTTAAGCGACGGCCTGGGCATTGACCTGCACCGATTGGCCAACGCGTCGCGGGTCGGATTCCAACTAACCCACGTGCCCGTTGCGCCGGGTGCCACGTTAGAAGAGGCCACGAGCGGCGGTGAGGACTACGAGTTGCTGATCGTCACGAACGATTCAGCCCGTTTGCGCATGATCTTCATCGACCGAGGGCTACGCGCGCCGATCACCATCGGCACCATCAATGGCGACGTCAACGTGCGCGTGTGCGACGGAGAACCTTTCGAGCGCCGGGGCTGGCAGCACCAACTCTGAAAGATCTACGCGTCGGCCTTGCGACGGGCGGGCTTGACGATTTTGCCCGAGCGCAGGCAGCCCGTGCAGACGTTCACGCGCGTGGGCGTGCCGCCAATAAGGGCGCGTACGCGCTGAATATTCGGATTCCAACGACGCTTGGTTCGACGGTGAGAGTGAGAGACGTTCATGCCGAACGACGGCTTCTTGCCGCAGATTTCGCAGACTGATGCCATGTTGAACGTTCTCCTTGATCCCAGTTCCTGCCCGATGCAGGCCCGGCGTAAAGCGAAGGACCATTGTAGCATCGCTAGCAATGACCTCTCCTACGACGCTGTCCGCTCGGGACCTGCGCGCGACAATCGCCACATACGCCGAACTTTTGCGCTCGCATAAAGAGGTCATCAACCGGCTGAACGTCTATCCGGTGCCCGACGGCGACACCGGCACCAACATGACACTCACCATTGAGTCAGTGGTCGCCGAATTGGCCCCGTTGGGCGCCGACGCATCCATGGCCGAGGTCTGTCAAGCAATTGCGCACGGATCGCTCATGGGGGCGCGCGGCAATTCGGGCGTCATCTTGTCCCAGCTGTTGCGCGGTCTCGTCGAGAAATTCAAGCCCACCAGCGAGATCTCGACCGAACTCCTGGCCCAGTCCTTCGAGCACGCCGACGTGCTGGCTCGCCAGGCAGTGGTGCGCCCCATTGAGGGGACAATTCTCTCCATCGCCCGCGCCGGCGCCGAAGGGGCCCGATCACGGAGCAGTTCGCTCACGACGATGGTGCGCGGCGCCCGGGACCGCGCGCGCGACGCGCTCGCCTTCACGCCCGAACAGTTGCCAGTCCTCAAGGAGGCGGGCGTCGTTGACGCCGGGGGAGCGGGACTGCTCTTGTTCTTTGACGCGCTGTGCGCGGTGGTCGCCCACGACCCGGCGCCCGAGGCCCCTCCGGTGGAGTCGATTGTTCTGCACGTGCACGAGCAGCCCGGTCTTTACGGTGTGGGCGACGTCGCCAATCTGCGTTACGAAGTGATGTACTTTCTCGACGCCGACGACGTGAAGATGCAGGCCTTTCGCGAAGTGTGGGCCGGCATTGGTGATTCCATCGTGATCGTGGGCGGAGACGGACTATATAACTGTCACATTCATACCGACGAAATTGGCGCGGCCATCGAGGCGGCCCTCGACGCCGGGAGGCCGCGAGAGATTCGCATCACCGACCTCAGTGAGCAGATCGTCGAAGAACGCTGGGTCCGCGAGGGCAGTGCTGTCCAGCCCGAGGACGTGACGACGTCGCCCGCACCCGCGACGTCCGTCGTCGCGGTCGTCGTGGGCGATGGCGTGGGCCGGATCTTTCGTTCCTTAGGGGTCCGCACGTTGGTAAAGGGTGGCCAGTCCCTGAACCCGTCCACGTCCGACCTCGTCGAGGCGGTGCTCGCGACGGGTTCAACTCAAGTGGTGATCCTGCCCAACAATAAGAACATCCGCCTCGTCGCCGAGCAGGTGGGCGCGCTCGTCGATCAAGAGGTGACGGTGGTAGCGACGGATTCCATTGTTGAGGGCTTCGCCGCCCTGCTCGCCTACGACCCCGACGCGTCGGCCCGGGACAACGCGACGGCCATGCGCGAGTCGGCCTCGCACGTCGTGGCCGCCGAAGTGACCCAGGCCGTGCGCGACACCTCCACCGACGCCGGCCAGGTCCACGTCGGTGACTGGATTGGTCTTACCGCCAAGGGCGTGCGCTCGGTCGCCGACTCCATTGCCGGCGCCGCCAACAAACTCCTGGCGGGACTGGTCACTGATAAGCACGAACTGATCACGATTATTGAAGGGGACGGCTCGACGCCCGCTAACACCCGACGCATTACCGAGTTCTTGGCCGACGAGTTTCCCTCGCTCAACATTGAGGTGCACCAGGGCGGGCAACCCCTCTACCCGTACTACTTCGGCGTCGAGTGAGCGCCGCGGCGCCGCGCCGACTTCGCCAGCTGGGCGACGTCTCGGTCAGCCAGTTGCGCCACGTGGGAGAGAAGCGGCTGGCGGCGTTGGCCACGCTGGGCATTGAGAACGTCTTTGACCTCCTGACCATCTATCCGCGTCGCTACATCGACCGAACCAAGCAAGTTGACCTCTCGGATCTCAACGTCGGCGACGAGGCCGCCGTCTTCGCCCAAGTAGAAAAGGTCACGAGTCGTCGCACCCGCCAGGGAAAGGTGATGGTCGAAGTCACAGTGAGTGACGACGGCGGCAGTTTCAAGGTGGTCTTCTTTAACCAGGCGTGGCGAGAGCGTCAGTTGCTCGTGGGTGTCCAGGCTCTCTTCTTCGGCAAGGTCACGGATTATCGAGGTCAGCGTCAGATGACCAATCCCGTGGTCGACGTCATCGTGGGCGCGAGCGGCGAAGAACGTGACGCCTCCAAGGTGGGACGAGTAGTGGCCATCTATCCCGCGTCGGGCAAGGCCGGTCTCACCAGCTGGGAGATGGGCGGGTTCGTTGAAGAGTCACTGCGTCGCGCGGGCCCGCTGCTCGATCCGGTGCCCGAATCCGTGCTCGGCGAACTCGACCTGGTTGATCGCACCACGTCGTACTGGGGCATCCACCTGCCCGACGAGATGGTCGACGTTGCCCCGGCCCGTCGACGACTCGTCTTCGACGAGTTTTTGCGCTTGCAGTTGTTACTCGCGCTGCGTCGGCGCCGACTTGAAGAGAGCGCGGCGGGAGTTCGCCATCCACTAAGCGTCGACGACTTGGACGTCGCCCCGGGAGCACTCATGACGCCCACGTCGTCACTGGTACGTCGCTTCTTGGCCGGGCACCGCTTTACGCTCACGAGCGCCCAACGCCGCGTCCTGGGTGAGATCGCGAGTGACATGTCCTCGGCGCTACCCATGCACCGACTGCTGCAGGGCGACGTGGGTTCGGGTAAGACAGTGGTTGCCCTGACCGCACTCTTGGCCTCCATTGACGGCGGTCGTCAGGGCGCGTTGATGGCGCCCACGGAGGTATTGGCCGAACAGCACCTGGTCTCGATACGCCGAGACCTAGAGAATCTCAGCATCCACGACGCCGCCGTGCTCGGTGGCGAGCGGCCACTTTCGATCCAACTGCTCACGGGTCGCCTGCGCGCCAAGGAGCGACAGGCGGTGCTTGACGGCCTGGCCAGCGGGTCGGTGGACATTGTCGTGGGCACGCACGCGCTCTTGACCGATGACGTGAAGTTCCGGTCACTGGGCGCCGTGATCATCGACGAGCAGCATCGTTTTGGGGTCGAGCAGCGTGCCACACTGCGTGAAAAGGGGCGATCGCGCTCGACCGAGGAGATCGATCCCGACCTGCTGGTCATGACCGCGACGCCGATACCGCGCACGGCGGCCATGGTGGTCTTTGGCGACTTGGACCTCTCGGTGCTCGACGAACTGCCCGGTGGGCGCCAGCCCATTGAGACCGTATGGGCCCGCAGTGACGCGGAGATTAGAACGTGTTGGCAGCGCGTGCGTGACGAAGTCGCCGCCGGGCGCCGCGCCTACGTGATCTGTCCACTCATCGAAGGCTCGGAGCGTGTGGAAGCAACCAGCGCGGTGCAGGAACGTGACCGCCTCGTGGAACACGAACTTCGCGGTCTGCGGGTCGGATTGTTGCACGGCCAGATGAAGGGCCCGGAGAAAGAGGAGGTCATGGCCCGCTTTCGTATCGGCAGCCTCGACGTGCTGGTCGCAACCGTGGTCATTGAAGTGGGTGTTGACGTGCCCGAAGCGAGCGTGATCGTCATTGAAGACGCCTGGCGTTTCGGTTTGGCCCAACTGCACCAACTGCGCGGTCGAGTTGGTCGCGACCGCGCCCAGAGTTACTGCTTTTTGTTGGGTGAGCCACCGAGCGAGGACGGCACACGCCGACTCGAGGCGCTCGTGAGTACCAATGACGGTTTCGTGCTCGCCGAGATTGACCTGGACCTGCGAGGCGAGGGGACGTTGCTGGGTGCTCGCCAACGCGGTCGCAGCGATCTTCGTCTCGCGTCGCTGCGCAACGATGAAGAGTTGCTGATGGCCGCCCAGCGGGTCGCGAGCAGCATGGTCCACGACAACTTGTTGCAGGCCGATTCGGAAATTGTTGATGAATTGAGACTGTTCGTCGACGACTCAGAAGCGGACTACTTGTTCAAGTCGTGACCATCTGAGGGCGTAGCCTTCAAGCGTGCGAGTAATTGGTGGCGCGGCTCGGGGACGACCGCTCAAGGCAAAGATTCCGCCCACGGTGCGCCCCACTACGGACTACGCCCGGGAAGCCATCTTTTCCATGCTCGAAAGCCGCGGCGGCCTCGTTGATCTCACCGTTGCCGATCTGTACTGCGGTTCGGGCGCCATGGGCATCGAGGCGCTGTCGCGCGGGGCTAAGAAGGTCTACTTCGTTGACAGTGATTCCGCCTGTCTGGCAGCCGCGCGCGTCAATCTTGAACCGCTGCAACTGAGCGGTGAAGCGGTCTTCGTGCGCGCGACGTTGCCGTTCTGGCAACCAACGCCCGACCTGGACCTCGTGCTCGCCGATCCGCCGTACGGTCCGCTCGACCTCGAAAGCGTGCTCAAGGGAGTGCTCGCCTCTCGGGTCGTCATTGAAAATGACCGCCACATGGACCCTCCCGGGGGATGGATCGTTACCAAAACGAAGCGTTACGGCACTACGCTCGTAACGATGTTGGAACCCAGCGAAGCCAGTGACCAGTGACGGTAGGCCTGATCCCCGGCTCTTTTGACCCGTTTCACAACGGTCACCTCGAGGTCGTCGAGCGCGCCTCGCACATCTTTGACGAGATCGTGGTCGCCGCTGTGCGCAACCCACAAAAGTCCGAGGCGCTGTTTGACTTAGATGAGCGCCGCGACATGATTGCCGAGAGCTGCGCCCACATCAAAAACGTCCGTTTCGTGTCGATCTCGACCCTGCTCGTCAACGTCGCGCGCGACGTCGACGCGACCGCCATTGTCAAGGGCCTGCGGGCCATCTCGGACTTCGAGAGTGAGATGCAGATGGCCCAGATGAACCGGTCGCTCTCCGGGGTCGAGACGTTCTTTATTCCTTCGAGTTCGCGCCACTCCTTCATCTCGTCGGGCCTGCTGCGCGAGGTGGCTCGCTACGGTGGAGACGTGTCCCAATTCGTGCCCGCGCCGGTCTTCGCCCGATTGCAAGGCAAATTCCCAGGAGGTGGACAGTGACGACGTTTGACGGTTACGACGACGCTGAAGAAACCGAGGAAATCGCCGGACGCCACGCCCGGCGCGACATTGAGACTGACCTGCGCGACCTCATTGAGCTGATTGCCAACGCCAAGCAGATGCCGCTGTCGAACTCGGCGCTGGTGCCGCGAGACGACGTGCTGAGCCTGTTAGAGCAGGCGTTGCACAGCCTGCCCGACGAGATTCGCGAGGCCCGCTGGGCGCTGCGCGACCGTGAGGAGTTGATGGCCGCCGAGGTCCAAAAGGCGCAGCAGCTGATGGACCAGGTGCGCGCCGAGGCGGCGCGGATGGTTGACAAGACCGAAGTTGTCCGTCAGTCACGCCTAAAGGCCGAGCAGATCGTCTCGGACGCCCAAGCCCAAGCCCGCCAGATGGTCAACGAGCACGAGGACTATTTGGACGGGAAACTGGGTAGTTACGAGATCGTGATGGAACGCCTCTTAAAGACCATTCGCTCCGGTCGCGAGCGCCTGAACGCGCAGAGCCTGCCGAATCCGTCGTTGGCGGCCCATCCCGGCACCGAAGAGTTCTTAGGGACCAGCCAGAATCCGCCGCCACCGGCGCCCTACGACGAGGTCCCCAGTGTCGACGAAGCGTCATTCTTTGATCAGGACGCCCACTAACCGCCGTGTCCTCGCCCTATCTCGTCCCGGTAGCCCAATTGCTGCGCGACGTGCCCTCATCGCTCGCGCTCACCCTGGAGGCGCCCTTTGACGAGCCGCACGAATTCGTCGCGCGCGGCTACGCCGAAACGGACGTCTTTAGCGAAGCGACCGTCAACGCGGAACTTCGCGTCGAGAGTTTCAGTGGCGGGCTGCGCGTGCGCGGACGTGTCCAGGCGCCGTGGCACGGGATCTGCCGGCGATGTTCGACGCCGATCCTGGGCATGAGCAACGTCGCGGTCAACGAGCGATTCGTGAATGACCGCGCGCCCGATGACGACGAGGCCTACGAAATTGAGAACGATTTCGTTGATTTGGCGCCCCTGGTACACGACGCGATCTTCCTGGATCTGCCGCTCGCCCCGTTGTGTCGCGAGGACTGTCTGGGACTGTGTCCCTACTGTGGCGTGGACCGAAATGACGAGAGTTGCGACTGCCAGAGTCCAGTGGACCCGCGCTGGGCTACACTTGACGAACTCCGTTTCATCGACTTTCAGGCCGATGAATCCAAAGAAGTGTGACGGGTCCGCCCGTTTAGTTGAAAGAGAAGATCGATGGCCGTCCCCAAGCGCAAGACCAGCAAAGCCAAGACGCGTAGTCGCCGTGCGGCGAACTGGACGCTGGAGCGACCCGCGCGTAGCGTCTGTCCCCAGTGCGCCACCTCAAAGTTGCCCCACATTGTCTGTCCGAACTGCGGATGGTACAAGGGTCGTACTGCGGTAGAGGTCAATTAAATTGACCCTGCCCATCGCTTTGGACGCGATGGGTGGTGACTTCGCTCCCAGTCAAATCATCGAGGGTGCCCGTCGCGCCGTCGACGAATTGGGCCTCGAGGTCATCCTTGTCGGCATACCGGACCTGCTCGGCGACCCGCTCGGCCTGGAGGTATTTGCCTGCAGCGAAATAATCCACATGGACGACGACCCCGCGGCCAGCGTGCGCAAGAAGAAGGACTCCTCCTTGGTGCGCGCCGCCGAACTGGTACGTGACGGCAAGGCCAGCGCCATGGTCTCGGCGGGCAATACCGGGGCCACGATGGCCTCGGCGCTGCTGCGCATGGGACGACTTCCCGGGGTCGTGCGGCCCTGCATCGCGACCCCCATTCCCAACCCCGGACGAACGCCGACCGTGCTCGTTGACGCCGGGGCTAATTCCGAATGCACCGCCGAGATGCTGGTGCAGTTCGCCCAGATGGCCGCATCATTTGTGAGTGCGAGTTACGGTGTGGCGAGCCCGTCGGTGGGGCTGCTCTCGATCGGTGAGGAGTCCTCCAAGGGCACGCCGTTGGTAAAGGAAACGCACGAGCTGCTCTCCAACATGGCGAACATCAACTTTGCGGGCAACGTCGAGGGTCGAGACCTTATTCCTTCGCCGGTGGACGTCGTGGTGACCGACGGTTTCACCGGCAACGTGGCCTTAAAGACGCTCGAAGGCGCGCTGAAATTCATCTTCTCCACGGTCTTAGAGGTCATTGGCACTAATGAGACAACCAAGGTCGCCGGCGACGTGCTCTTTGAGTATTTACTACCAATTGCCAGCCAATTGACACCGGAAAATCAGGGCGGAGCCTTGCTGCTCGGCCTCAACGGCATCTGCGTGATCAGCCACGGGTCGTCAAACGCAACCGCGATCATGAACGCGCTGCGCGTCGCCTCAGAGATGGACCAGGCGGGCGTGGTCGAGAAACTTCGCACGACCATTCGACCTGATCAGAAACAGTAACTAGTTGGTCATGGGTGGTTGCTCGGTAATCTAGAGCAGCAACACAAAGGAGTGGTCATGACCGCTGACGCAGGAACCTCACCATCGCTCGACCGAGCCGCCATTCTGGGAATCGTTCGAGAGCAACTGGCCGAAATACTCGAAAAGAGCCCCGATGACATCCCCGAAGACGTGCCATTTAGTGATATTGGCGCCGACTCGCTGGCCCTAATTGAGCTGGTCGAAGCACTCGAAGAGAACTTGTCGGCCTACGTGGCTGGCTTTCACATTGACGACGAAGACTTAGAGGGTCTTTTGTCGGTGCGCGACGCCGTTGACTACGTGGTTGTCAAACTGCAGGGTCCGTAACGAGGTCTGTGAGCCTGTTGCTCTCGCCACTTGATGCGTTAGCGGAGCGATTGGGAGTGTCTCCCGAGAGTGAGTTATTAGCGTTGGCCGTGACGCACTCGAGTTACGCCGCCGAGCACGACTGCACGTCTAATGAATTATTGGAATTCTTGGGTGACGCCGTGGTGGACCTGGCGGTCGCGGACCTCATTGTCACCCAGTATCCCGAACTCGACGAAGGCTCGGGATCGCTCGTGCGCTCGCGCGTGGTGAATGAGGCGTCCCTGGCCCGGGCCGCCCAGCGCCTTAACCTCGGCGACTACATCCGCATCGGGCGCGGTGAAGTCAAGTCCCACGGTCTCGAGCGGCCGTCTCTGCTCGCCGACGCATTTGAAGCGATCGTCGCGGCGCTCTATCTGGAGAAGGGATTTGACGTCGCCAAGGCGTTCGTGCATTCCGCGCTCGCCGAGGACGTGGCCTCCGCCGCCTTGCGCCCCGACGACGTTGATCCCAAGACCCGACTGCGCAAGTGGTCCGAGTCCGCTGGCTTCGGGGTGCCGGTCTACGCCGTCACCTTCGACGGCCCGGCCCACGAGACAATCTTCGACGCCACGGTGTCAATTGGCGGGATCGTCCGCGGTACCGGTCAGGGTCGTTCGAAGAAGAATGCCGAAACTGCGGCCGCGCTGTCCGCGTGGGAGCACCGCGATGCCTGAACTACCCGAAGTTGAAACCGTACGGGCATCGCTCGCGAGGGACCTCATTGGCAAGAAGGTGAAGACCGCGGTGGTGACCAACGGGCGAGTGGTTCGCCGCCACAAGACGGCCAAGGAATTTCGCTTCGCCATTGAGGGCCACACCATCAAGTCAGCCCAGCGTCTCGGCAAGAACCTCATTTTTGCCTTGGAGAACGGCACCCATCTCGTCGTCCACCTCGGCATGAGTGGTCAGTTGCTGCGCGCCAAGGGTCCCAAAGACCCCAAGCCCAAGCACACCCACGTGGTATTTACCTTTGTCCAGGGCGGTGAGCTGCGCTATGTGGACCCGCGCACGTTTGGCGAACTCTACGTGTCGACACCGCTCCCCGAAGGCAGCGACCTCGAGATCTCGAAGTTCGCCCGGCTCTCCATTGGCGGCGACGGCCTGGGCCTTCGTCGAGAAATTCCCGAACTGGCGCACCTGGGCATCGACCCGTTCGAGGATCAAATTGGCTGGGACCGGTTCGCCGCGATACTTCGTAGCCGCTCCACGTCACTGAAGGTGGTCCTCACCGATCAGGACATCATTGCGGGTTTGGGCAATATCTACGCCGACGAGACCCTCTTCGCCTCCGGTCTGCGCTACGACCGCTCGGCCGAGTCACTCTCGACCATCGAGATTCGCCGTTTGCACCGCGCCATCACCGAGATCCTGACCAACGCCATCAAGCACGGTGGTACCACGCTCGACGACGAACAGTTCATTGATCCCGACGGCAAGCCCGGCTCCTACCAGCAGTTCCTCCAGGTCTACAACCGCGAGGGCCAGCCCTGTTACCAGTGCCGGCTGCCCATCACCCGGGTCATGGTGCGACAGCGATCGACATTCTTCTGCGAGAAGTGTCAGAGCTAGGGTCAAAAATGGGTCGAGAAGGTTGGTAGCGTCTTCGTGTGTTTCTTAAGCAATTAATCATGAAGGGCTTCAAGTCCTTCGCCGACAACACCATCTTGGAATTTGAACCCGGGGTGACGGCGGTGGTGGGGCCAAACGGATCGGGTAAGTCCAACGTGGTCGACGCGGTCATCTGGGTGCTCGGCGCGCAGAGCACCCGGGCGCTGCGCAGCGGAAAGATGGATGACGTCATCTTCATGGGCACCGCCACCAAGGCGGCCCTCGGTCGCGCGGAAGTGGCGCTCACGCTGGACAATTCCGCCGGTCGCCTGCCCATCGACGGCGCCGAAGTCACCATCTCGCGCACCCTCTTTCGCAACGGCGACTCGGAGTACGCCATCAATGGCACCACGTGCCGACTGCTGGACGTGCAGGAGCTGCTGGCCGACTCGGGCGTCGGACGCCAGCAGCACATGATCATTGGCCAGGGCCAGCTCGATTCGATCCTCAACTCCAGTTCGGAGAACCGTCGCGCGGTCATTGAAGAGGCGGCCGGGGTCCTAAAACATCGTCGTCGCAAAGAACGGGCCGAGCGACGTCTGCTCCAGACCCAGGAGAACCTCGAACGCCTCGGAGACCTGGTGCGCGAAGTGCGCCGTCAGATGCGTCCCTTGGAGCGCCAGGCCGCGTCCGCGCGCAGCTACGCCAGTGTCGAAGGTGACCTTCGTGACGCCCGCCATTCGCTCTTTTTCTCCCGGCTGACCAATTTCGAGATGCGCCGGCGCGAATTAGAGACCGAGTTGGCCGGTTCGTCTGCGCGCGAGCGCGAGTTGCGTCACGAATTGGTGACCCTCGACGCGCAGGCGTCGACCGCGGCCGCCGAGATCGCGAGTCGCCGCGAAGAGATGCTGGCCTCGACGCTCGGCACCCTGCAGGGTCTCTCGGAGCGGGCGCGAGGCACCGCGTCGATCATTCAGGAGCGTGAACGGTCCCTGCGCATGGCGCTCATTGCCTCGGCGGACGAGAACGTGATCGCCACCCTCGAAGCCGACAGCGCCAAATTAGGGACCGAACTCGTGGCACTGGACGCAGAAGAATCGCAGTTGTTATCGATGCGTGACGCCTTGGCGGTGGCCCAAGACGAGCTCGCCCGGTTTGAACTTCATTATGAGACCACCTGGGGTTCGGTCTCGTCCGACAGTGATGAAGCCAACCTGCGAGCTGCGCTCGAAGGCACGGCGATGCTCGAACGTTCGCTCGCGTCGCTGCGCGACAGTGAGCGACGAAGCGCGCAGCGCCTCGCGGCGGCCCAGGGCCGTCACGACGAGGCGGTCGCTGACTTGCAGGCGTCGCAACACTCATTATCCGACGCGCAGAGCGCACTCGCGAGCGTGAACGAAGAACGACTGATTGCCGAACGCGAGGCGCAGCGATGTGAAGAGGAGCGTGCGCGCGCCGACGAAGCGTTGCGCGACGCGACCGATGTCGCCGCTCGCACCCAGGCGCGTGCCGAGGCATTGGCTCGGGCCCTGGATGAATTCTCGGGCTCGGGTGGTGGCGCGATCATTGGCAATTTAGAGGGCGTGCTCGGACCATTCCTCGAACTGATTGAGGTTGACGCGGGCTGGGAACTCGCCGTGGAGTCCGCCGCCGGCGCCTCCGTGGGCGCAATGGTGGTTGACGGGCGCAAGTCAGCGCGAGCGGCATTGGAGGCGCTGCGCCGTGAGGGCGGCGCCGGCCTGATCCTGCCGGTCGGCGACGCCGACGTGGCGACGCCCGCAACGCCCGATGGGTGCAGCGCGTTGCGCTCGCTCGTGCGCGAACGAAGCGGTAGCACCCAGCACGTGACGCGCGTGCTGGACGCACTATTTTCCAGGGCCTTCGTCGCCCCGGACTGGGAGAGCGGCATCGACGCGGCCATCGGGAATCCCGATCTCGTCATTGTCACTCGCGAGGGCGACCGCTTCGCGTCGTCGGGCTGGCGCGTGGCGTCGGGTCGTGCCCTCGTCACTCGTTCCACCGTCGAAGAGGCACGGGTCGCCGCGCACGACGCCCACAATGCGGTCGCACCCATTCGCGAACGCCACGCGAAGGCCGATGAGAGCGCCATCAGCGCGCGCCAGCGCGTGAACCGAGAGGCGACGCGCACCGCCCAGGCCGAGGCCGAAGTCGAGCGTCGCACGAGAGAGATCGAGCGTCTCGGCGAGCTCAGCGCTGAATTGGCGTCCACCAGTGAGTCACTCGTGAGCGACGTGGCGGCACTGACCGGCCAGATTCTCACCATCGAAGACGAACTTGCCTCGATTAGCGTCCAACTGCCCGAACTGCGACGGGCCGTCGACGGCGCGGCCGAACGGGCGAATTTAAGCGAGGAGGCGCGGACCTTCGTCGGCGTACATCGCACGTTGGTGAACGAACAGGCAACCGCGCTCTCGCGGCGTGAAGCGGAGTTCGGTGAGCGCCGGCGCATCATCACTCAGCGCCGCAGCGAGATTGAACAGCGTCTCGAGGGCCGTAGTAGCGAGCGTGCGGAAGCGGCCGGTCGACGCGAGTCGCTCGAGTTCGACCTGTTGGTCCTGGACCGTTTGGCTGCCCTGGTCGAACGATGCGCGGAGGAGATTCGCGTGTCCCAAGAGGCAATGGATTCGACCTACCGAGAACAGTTAGAGGCCACGCGCGCCGGGGCCGAACGACTCGAAGAGATTCGCCGCGCCCGTAACGCGGCCGACGCGCGGCTGGTCGATCTCGGTGAACTGATGCGTCGCGGCGAGATCGAGCAGGCCGAGCTCGCGGTGAAGGTCGCCAACCTTCACGAGGTGATCGGGCGAGATCTGGGACTCGCACCCGCGGAGATGGGTCCGGCCGACGACGTCGATCTGCCCGAGGGCATGACCATTGAACAGCGTGTCGGCGAGCTTGAGGCGCGCATCACGTCGCTGGGACCGATCAACCCGCTCGCCCTCGAAGAGTTGGCCGAGCTCGAGGACCGCTATAAGACCCTCGACGCCCAGGTGAGCGACGTGCGCCACGCGCGCCGAGAGTTGCAAGAGGTGATTCGCGCCGTCGACGCGGAGATCATGCAGACGTTCTCGAGCGCGGTCGCCGATGTGAACGAGCATTTTTCGACGCTCATCGCGATGCTCTTTCCCGGTGGACAGGGCCGACTCATTCTCACGGAACCCGACGACCCGCTCAACACCGGCGTCGAGATCGAGGTGCGGCCGATGGGACGAAACGTGCGACGCATCTCGCTGCTCTCGGGCGGCGAACGTTCCATGGCCGCGCTGGCGTTCTTATTCGCGGTCTTTCGTTCGCGGCCGTCGCCTTTCTACATGATGGACGAGGTGGAAGCGGCGCTCGATGACGTCAACCTCCAGCGGTTTCTCAGCTTGGTCGACGAATTCCGCACCGAGGCCCAGTTGCTGATCGTCACGCACCAGAAGCGCACGATGGAAGCGGCCGACGCGCTCTACGGCGTGACCATGGGCCCGGGCGCGTCGTCCAAAGTCGTGAGTCAGCGCGTCAAACGCGAAGAAAGCGTAGTGGCGTGATCATTGCGCTCATCGCCGTTGCGGTGGTCGTGCTGGTTGGGGTTGGTGTGTGGGTCACGCGTCGACGGCGCCGCGGCCCGCGCCAGATCGTCGCACGCCCTCGCGCCGCGATGCCCGAGGTCTTGGTCACCACCCAGACGCAGCGACCAACCCTGGCCGAGGACGCCACGCCCGCGCTGGCCCAACGGCTCGTTTCGTCGCGCAACATTTTTGACCGGGTTCGCTCCATTACGAGCGTCGGGACCCTCAGTGACGAGCAACTGGGCGTGGTCGAAGAGGTCCTGCTGCGCAGCGACGTCGGCGTGGTCACGACGGCGGCGCTGCTCGACATGCTTCGTGCCAACGGAGCGCCCGAGGGGGTGGCTCGCGCGGTGCACGACGCGTTGCTCGACTCACTGACGGCCGACCGGTCCGTGATGACGACCGCCGATGAGGGACGCGTGCCGGTATGGCTGTTCGTGGGGGTCAATGGTGTCGGCAAGACCACCACCATTGGCAAACTGGCCCAACGTCACATCAACGAGGGGCGCACCGTGATGCTCGCTGCTGGCGACACTTTTCGCGCCGCAGCGAGTGAGCAGTTACAACAGTGGGCCGATCGCACCGGTGCCGACATCGTGCGCGCGGCCGAGGGGGCCGATCCCGGATCGGTCGTGCACGACGCCCTGGGGCGAGCGTCGGCACGGTCGCTGGACATTGTCTTGGCCGACACCGCCGGGCGTCGCTCCAACAGCACCAACCTGCTTGACGAGCTCAGCAAGATTCGCCGTGTCGCTGATCGTGCTCCCGGACAGGTCGTCGAGACCTTCATGGTGCTCGACGCGACGACCGGTCAGAACGCGCTCGCCCAGGCCCGCGAATTTCTCGCCGCCGCCGAGGTGACGGGGATCGTGCTCACGAAACTTGACGGCACCGCGCGCGGCGGCATCGTCGTCGCCATCGAGCGCGAGTTGGGCATTCCGGTGAAGTACGTGGGGGTGGGCGAGGCACTGGGCGATCTCATCGTCTTCGAGCCCAAGGCCTTCGTCGATTCGTTACTCGACGCCTGACGGTAGCCTGCGTGCAATATGTTTGACGCCCTGAGTGAACGCCTGGACCGACTCGGCTCGACGTTGCGCTCGCGCGGGCGACTGAGCGACGCGGACCTCGATGAGGCGCTGGGTGAGGTACGCGGCGCACTGCTCGAAGCTGACGTGGAACTCGGCGTCGTTCGCGCATTCCTCGACGCCGTGCGCGTGCGCATTAGCGGCGAGGCCCTGAGCCAGAGCCTGACCCCGGGCCAGCAGGTCATCAAGGCCGTACAAGAACAACTGGTTGAAGTGCTCGGCGGCGTGCCACTCAAAGTCACCTACGCCTCCAAGCCTCCCACGGTGGTGCTGCTCGCCGGTCTCCAGGGGGCGGGTAAGACCACGGCCGCGGCGAAGTTGGCCTCGTGGTTTAAGCAGCAGGGTCGTCAGCCCTACCTCATTGCGGCCGACCTGCAACGTCCCGCCGCAGTCGAACAGTTGCGCGTCCTGGGCCGGTCGATCGGCGTCGACGTGTTCAGCGAGCCGAGCGATCCGGTGGACGTCGCTCGCAAGGGCGTCAAGGAGGCGGCCCGATTAGGACGCGACGTCGTGATCATTGACACCGCCGGACGCTTGGCGATCGACGACGCGCTCATGAAAGAAGTGCGCGCCATCAGCAAGGCCACGTCGCCGCACTACACGTTCCTGGTCATCGACGCCGTCACCGGACAAGACGCCGTGCACACGGCCCGGTCCTTCCACGACACGCTGGAACTGTCGGGCATCATCGTGACCAAGCTCGATTACGACGCCCGCGGGGGAGCGGTGCTGTCGGCGCGCGGCGTCGTGGGCCGGCCGGTGGTGTTTGCCTCGACGGGCGAAAAGATCAGCGATTTCGATCTCTTCTATCCCGAGCGCATGGCGTCGCGCATTTTGGGCATGGGCGACGTGCTCTCGCTGATTGAACAGGCCGAACGCACGATGGACGCGGACGTGGTCGCGGAATCCGCGGGACGCATGATGAGCGGAACCTTCACGCTCGACGATTTCATGGCCCAGCTCAATCAAGTGCGCAAGATGGGATCGCTCGGCGGCATCATGAAGTTGATGCCCGGGGTCACCAAGGAGATGCGCAATGCCGCGAGCAACGTGGACGAGGGCGAACTCAACAAGGTCGAAGCAATCGTTCGCTCGATGACGCTGAACGAACGTCGCAATCCCGCCATACTTGACGGCTCTCGTCGCACGCGTATCGCTCGCGGTTCGGGCACCAGCGTGAACGCCGTGAATCAACTGCTCAAACAGTTTGGCGACATGCGCAAGATGATGAAACAGATGGGCAACGGCAACACGCCCAACGTGCCGGGCATGGGACGCATGGCGAATTTGGCCGCGCGCGCGAGCGCGTCACGCACCGAAGAATTGCCGCCCGGCTTTGAGGCGTTGGGCGTTGGTATGGCGGCCGGGTCACAAGCAAAGGGTGGCGGCGGCGCAAAAAACAAGAAGAAGAAGGGCGGGAGAGTGACGCCTCCCAAACAACGCTAAACTTTGACGCTCGGGTATATCGCCCAGTTCCGGTGGACCGGGACAAAAGGTTTGAAGGGAACTTCGTTGTGGCTGTGAAACTTCGTTTAGTGCGCATGGGAAAAAAGAAGCAACCGACCTATCGCGTCGTGGCGGCCGAGAGCCGTCGAGCCCGTTCGGGAGCGTTCCTCGAGATCGTGGGAACTTACCAGCCACGCGGCGTCTCAGTGGCCAGCCCCGAGATGGTCTATTCCATTGACAACGACAAGGTCGTTCGTTGGCTCCAGCAGGGGGCCCAGCCGACCGAGCGCGTGGCCAAATTGCTGAAGTCGAGCGGCGCCCTGGACGCCTTTGAGGCGACGAAGGCCGCGAAGGCAACGCAATGAGCGACGTGCACGACGATTACGTCGCGGGCGACGTCAACACCATCGACGAAAACGACGAGATCGATGAGGTCAATGAGGTTGACGACGTCAACGACATCGATGACGACCAAGGTGGTTTCGAGAACGCGGAGCGCGCGGTCACTGCGTCCGCGGCCCTGACCTTCATAGCCAAGTCACTCGCGGAAGACCCCAGTGCGGTCTCGGTGCAAGTCAACGAGCGCAATGACAAAGTGGTGCTGTCGCTCAGCGTTGGCCCCGGCGACATGGGACGCATCATTGGCCGCCGCGGTCGTACCGCGCAGGCCATTCGCGCGCTCGTGGGTGCAGCCGGTGCTCGCGATGGCGTGACCACCTCCGTCGACATCGTCGACTAATGCCCAGCGCCGACGAGCGCCCCACGCTCGATGTCGGGCGAATCATCAAGGCCCAGGGACTTAAAGGCCAGGTGCTGGTCGATTTGTGGACTGACCGTCACGAGCGCTTGGCGCCGGGCACGCAACTGCTCAGCGAACGTGGACCAATGATCGTGAGCGCGTCGGGCGCCCACCAGCAACGATTCATTGTTTCCTTTGAGGGTGTCACGACGCGCGAGGACGCCGAGCGACTGCGTGGCCTCGTGCTCTCGGCGCCCGTCCTGGATGACCTGGACGAGGACGTGATCTGGATCCATCAGCTGTTTGGCGCCGAGGTCTACGACGCCAGCGGACAACTTCGCGGCGTGGTGAGTGACGTCGAAGCGAATCCCGCGAGCGACCTACTGGTGCTTGACAGTGGCGTGTTGGTGCCGCTCACGTTCGTCACCAACGTCGAGGCCAATCGCCGCATCGACGTCGACGTACCCGACGGGCTCTTCGAATGAGTCTGCGTATTGACGTGCTCACCCTCTTTCCCGAGGCCGTGTCGCAGTACGCGACGACGTCGGTACTCGGACGAGCACAAGAGCGCGGCGTGTGGCAACTGCACCTGCACGACATTCGCGACGCCTCGGATGACCCGCACCGCACCGTCGACGACACGCCCTTCGGCGGGGGAGCGGGCATGGTCCTTCTGGGAGAGCCAATATTGCGCACCGTCGAATCCGATCCCGACATGGCGCGACCGCTCATTGCGCTCACGCCATCGGGACGAACGTTCTCGCACGACGTGGCGTTAGAGCTCAGCCACCTCGACGGCTTCTCCCTGCTGTGCGGTCGCTACGAAGGCATTGATCAGCGAGCGTTGGACTTGGTGGTCGACGAGGAACTGTCCCTCGGCGACTTCGTGCTCGCTGGCGGAGAACTAGCGGCGTTGTGCGTCATTGAGTCAGTGGTGCGGCTCAGGCCCGGTGGCGTGGGCAATGACGAATCAACGCTCGAGGAGTCCTTCAGCGACGGACTCTTGGAGTACCCGCACTACACCAAACCGGCGCAGTTGCGCGGTCGGGACGTGCCCGAGATTCTGCGTTCCGGTGACCACGCCCGCATTCTTCGTTGGCGTCGCGCGCAGTCGTTACGGCGCACCATGGCGCTGCGTCCGGACCTGATGGAACGTCGGGGAGGTCTCAGTGTGGACGAGCACGCCATATTGGAGGAATTCGCTCCGGTGGATGAGACCGGTCAAAACGGCTAAACTTGCTAGACCTCAGTGATCCGAAAGGGACCGCTCTCATGAATCCGACTGACCTGATTGACAACGACTCACTACGTGATGACATTCCCGATTTTCGCGCGGGCGACACCGTCAAGGTGCACGTGAAGGTTGTTGAGGGCACCCGTCAGCGTGTCCAGGTATTTCTCGGCATCGTGATCCGTCGCCAGGGTTCGGGTCTGCAGGAGACCTTCACCGTGCGCAAGATCAGTTTTGGCGTGGGCGTGGAGCGGACCTTTCCGGTGCACGCGCCGACGATCGCCAAGATTGAAGTCGAGTCCTACGGCGACATCCGCCGGGCCAAGTTGTACTACCTTCGCGATCTTCGCGGGAAGGCCGCCAAGATCAAGGAACTCCGCGTTACCGAGCGCGCGTAAATCGCCTCCATGGGCGAAGAAGAGCTTGACGACTACGAATCAACGTTAGAGCTGGCGCTCGTCCAGGAATACAAAGCGGTCGTCGGTATGTTCGAATACGCCGTGGAGACGGACCGCCGTTTCTATCTCGCCAATGACGTCGCGATTGAAGTGCGCGCGTCGGCCACACCGACCCTGCTCGAAGTGACCCTGCACGACGCCTGGGTCTGGGACATGTACCGATCGGCCCGCTTCGTGCCGTCGGTGCGCATATTGACGTTCCGCGACGTCAACATCGAGCGGCTGCCCAAAGAGGATCTGCAGCCCTGAGCATGGAGCTGACTCGCCTCACCGCCCCGCTCGCGAAATTGGGTGATGTGGCGAGTCTCGTCAGCGCCAATGCGAACATGGTCGTTCTCGAGTGCAGTGACGCCGACACCGTGATGGCGGCGGCGACGCTGGGCGGCGAACTTGACCGGCCCGTCGGCGTCTGGCTCGAGATCACTTCCGGATACTCCGCCGCGCTCTGCGCACGCGACGTCGCCACGCTCAGCTGGCTCATTGACTTAGAGCACGTAGTGGTCGCCGCGACCGAAAGGTCCCGGAGCCAGGCCGATGTGGTAGAGGCGCTGCTCACCAATGATGAGGTGAACTTCACCAACGACGTCGCCGTGATTGCTCACGCCTATAACCGGCCGGCGCCACCCAAACCAATCACGGTGTGGAGTTTCGACGGCACGACGGTGCATCGGGGAAAAACCGAGTTGATCGAGTCCTCGGGCGCGCGCTTCGCCGAGATCTCGCTGACGACGTTCGCGTAGATCTACTCGGGCTGCATGGCAATGCGGTCGGGGTGGATGCGCACCGTCACGCGCACTTCACCCTCGTGGCGGAACGGGTACGAGTCGACACCCATGTACTTTTTCGCCAATCGGTCAATGACCTCGTCGGCGCCGTCGGTGGTGAAGCCCACGACGGTGCCGCGGATGGCGACGGCGGATTGCGGGTTATCGGGGTCGGTGAGCGACACGGCGACACGCGAGTCGCTCGCTAAGTTGCGGGCCTTGGCTCGTCCGAGCGCGGTGTTGATGACAATGTCATCGCCGTCGAGTTCCACCCACACCGGCGTCACGTTCGGCTCGCCGTCGGGGCCGAGGCTGGCGACGTGCGCGAGTACTTGCTTGGCGAAGAGTGCCCGCGTCGCGGGAGTGAAGGTATCGGCCATGGACGGCTCCTGTCAATGATTGGGGGTGACGAGACTAGATTTTATTGTAATGAACATTGGTGCGCACGTTCGCGGCGGAGGCAAGCTGATTCCTTCACTCGAAGCGGGCGTCGAGATCGGCGCGACGTCGGTGCAGGTCTTCACCCAGAGCCCGAGGATGTGGAAGCCCTCGCAGTACGCACCGGAGATTCTGTCGGCGTATCGCGACGCGCAGGCCCAGCATCCGAGCGTGAAACAGACGTTTTGTCACGCGACGTACCTCATCAACCTCGCGTCGAGCGACAAGGAACTGTATCGAAAGTCAGTCGACTGCCTCACGCACAACCTTTCCGTTGGGCGCGGTATGGGGGCATCGGGCGTGGTCTTGCACGTTGGCAGCCACTTAGGCGCCGGTTTTGACGAAGTCGTCGATCAGATTGCCGGGGCGCTGGTGCACGCGCTCAACAATGCCGACGCGTCGCCGTCGGGCGTGAAGGATTGTCCCATCTTGATCGAAAACGCCGCGGGAACAGGAGGCACGGTGGGACGCAATCTCGAAGAGATTGAGACGCTCATCGATGCCTGTGGCGGCGACGAACGGCTGGGGCTGTGCATCGACACCCAGCACCTCTGGGCTAGTGGCGTTGACTACTCGACCGTCGCGGGCACCAAGAAATTGATCAAGGAGATCAAGGACCGAATAGGCCTGGAGCGGCTGCGCTGCCTACACCTCAACGATTCGAAGATTGAACTGGGCGGCAATCGGGACCGTCACGCCAACATTGACGAGGGCACCATTGGTACCAAGGGCCTCGCGCCACTTGTCGGTCATCCCAAGATTCGCGACCTGCCGCTGCTGCTCGAAGTGCCGGGCGCCGGTGAAGGTCCACGCGCGGTTGACGTGAAGAAGGCACAGAAGGTCGTGCTCGCCGGGATCAAGCTGTACGCGAGACCGTCAACGACCCCGCCGGCCGCGAAGAGCGCGGCCGCAAAAAAGAACACGAAGAAATAGGGAGAGAACTGTGAGCGACGTACGAGAGGAGTCCGATTCAATGGGCACGGTTGAGGTACGTTCGGATCGTTACTGGGGCGCTCAGACCGAGCGGAGCCTGCATTTCTTTGCCATCAGCGATGAGACCATGCCACCTGCCGTGCTGCGGGCCTTCGGGATTTTGAAGTTGGCGTCGGCGCAAGTAAATCATGCCTTGGGAAAGCTCGACGACGAGAAAACAGCGTTGATCGAGCGCGCGGCTCAGGAGGTGA
>JBEKQN010000014.1:0-25687 GCA_049519675.1 Acidimicrobiales bacterium
AACGGCTTCGTCATGGGAGAAGGCGCGGGCATCCTGATCCTCGAAGAGTGGGAGCACGCCAAGGAGCGCGGCGCCACGATCCTCGCCGAGGTGCTCGGCGCGGCCTCGACCGCCGACGCCCACCACATCACCGCTCCCGATCCTTCGGGCAGCGGTGCCATTCGCTGCATGGAGTTGGCCCTCGCCGACGCCAACGTCGGGGCCAGCGACGTCTCGCACATCAACGCCCACGGCACGTCGACCCAACTCAACGACCTCGCCGAATCCGTCGCCATGCACAAGGTGTTCGGTGGCGACGTGCCGGCGGTCACGTCCATCAAGGGCCACCTGGGACACTCACTGGCCGCGGCCGGTGCCCTCGAGGGCGTGGCGTCGGTGTTGACGCTGCTCAATCAGACAATCCCGCCCACCGCGGGCACCACCGAGGTCGACCCCGAGCTCAACCTAGATGTCGTGCTGGGTGCCCCGCGAGCGAGCGAAGTCGACGTCATACTGTCCAACTCGTTCGGCTTTGGTGGTCACAACGGCAGCGTGGTCTTTCGTCGTTTCTCGGCGTAACGACTTAACCCCTCGCCGTCGGCGTTCTGCGCGATGCCACTGACACGTGGCGTCGCTCCACTACCTCATGAGTTCGAAACTCAACCGAAACAACTAAGTGATATGAAAGTGAAATCGGTTCGACCTTCATTGAGTTTGATCCATCCCAGGCCTGGGATGAGGTTTTCTCCGAGCCCGGCGTTCCGCGTCCGGTCTATAAGGAAATAGTCGAGACGCTGCTCGACTTCAACGCCGACGAACTGCAATCGCGCTTCGAGCAACTTGGCCGGACCTTTGCCGAGCGAGGGGTCACCTTCGCCCTCGGCGGTGAGGAACGGCCCTTCCCACTCGACCTCATCCCGCGCATCATCACGGCGGTCGAATGGGACCATCTGTCGTCGGGCATTCGCCAGCGGGTGCGCGCCCTCGAGGCATTCCTGAGCGACGTCTACGGCGCCGGTGAGTGCCTGAACGACGCGGTCATCCCGCGCGAGCTGGTGACCACGAGCCCCCACTTCTGTCGCGCGGCCATGGGGATCGTGCCCGAACACGCGTCGCGCATCACCGTCTCGGGTATCGACATCGTGCGCGACGAACTCGGCAATTTCCGGGTCCTCGAAGACAATGTGCGAATTCCCTCGGGGGTCTCCTACGTCATCGAGAACCGGCGTGCCATGACGCAGAATTTCGGCTCCTTCTTCTCGCACTACCGTGTCCATCCCGTTGACGAGTATCCCGCCCGACTGCTGGGCGCCCTGCGCAACGCGGCGCCCGACGGGGTTCGCAACCCCACCATCGTGGTGCTCACCCCGGGCGTGCACAATCCCGCCTACTTCGAGCACGTGCTGCTCGCGCGCCTCATGGGCGTCGAACTCGTTGAGGGCAACGACCTTTTGGTACTCGACAACAACGTCCATATGCGCACCACCCAGGGCGAGCGACCGGTGCACGTGATCTATCGACGCGTGGACGACGAGTGGCTCGATCCCTTACAATTCCGGCCCGATTCGCTGGTGGGCGTCGCCGGACTGGTCAATGCGGCGCGAGCGAACACGGTCACGGTCACCAACGCCCTGGGCAACGGCGTCGCCGACGACAAACTGACCTACACCTACGTGCCCGACCTCATCCGCTACTTCCTTAGCGAAGAACCTCTGCTCGAGAACATCGAGTCCTACCGATTGGGCGATCCGGACTCGTTCTACGAGGTGATCAGCAACCTGGATCGCTACGTCGTCAAGCCCGTCGACGGCTCGGGCGGCAAGGGGATCGTGATCGGACCCCACGCCGACGAGAAGACGCTCGAGAAATTGAGGGTACGACTCACCGTGAATCCGCGCGGCTACATTGCCCAGCGCACGGTGGCGCTCTCTACGGTGCCCACGTTCGTCGACGACCATCTCTCCCCGCGCCACGTGGACCTTCGACCGTTCGCGATCAACAACGGTGAGGACGTCTGGGTGCTGCCCGGGGGGCTCACCCGCGTCGCCCTGCCCGACGGCACGCTGGTCGTCAACTCGAGCCAGGGCGGAGGGTCCAAGGACACGTGGGTCCTGGCCGACGAGACCCAGTCGCCCGTTCGTGAGCCGCTCGCGAGCGTGACACGCACCCCACGAGAGGACGGGCCGTCGATCAACAACAGTCCACGCCAGGTGGGCAGCGACACCCGCGGCGGCTTCGGGCAGTGACGCGCGGCATGCTCTCGCGACTCGCGGAGTTGCTCTACTGGACTGGCCGCTACGTCGAGCGCGCCGACGACACGTCACGCATCATCGACGCTTACATCCACCGCATCGCCGAGGACCCCTTCGGCGACCCCAACGCGGCCTGCCACTCGCTCTTTAAGACCCTGGGCATGGAGATCGATCCTGAGACGCCCATCAATCAGGAGACCGTGCTGGTCCAACTCGTCTACGACCAGGAAAATCCGAGCGCCATCACCGGCGCGTTGCTCGCCGCCCACGAGAACGCCCGACGGGCCCGCGAGGCAATTTCGTCGGAGATGTGGATCTGCCTGAACGCGACGCGCAACGACCTGGGCGGCCAGCGTGTCAAGGCCACGCGAGTGGGCCCCGCCAGCTACCTGCACTTCGTGCGCGAGCGCTCGGCGCTCTTTGCCGGGCTGACCGACGCCACCATCAGTCACGACGAGGCGTGGTTCTACATCGTGCTCGGGCGCAGCCTCGAGCGCATCGACATGACGGCGCGCCTCATCGAGGGCCGTCTGCTCGCGGCCGAGTATTCGCCCGACTGGCTGACCCTGTTGCGTGCGGCCGGGGCCATGGAGTCCTACCTGCGCGTGTCGCCGGGAGGGTCGGACCCCGAAGCCATCGCCGCGTTCTTGTTGCTCGACCGGGCCTTCCCGCGCTCGGCCTTCCACTCGCTCAACGTCGCCGACCACTGCCTGGCCGAACTGACCAGCGCGGGGACCCGTACCAGCGCGGTCAACCAAGCCCGACGCACGATCCGCACGGCCCAGACGCGCCTCGAGTACTGCGAACCGAGTTCCGTGCTCGATGAACTCGTCGACATCTTAGAGATGCTCGAACACACGAGTGCGCTGGCCAACGACCAGATCACGTCGTACTTCTTCCGCCAGGTCGTGAGCAAGCCCTGGGAAGCCGAGGCCGGCGTGTGAGCAACGGTCCCGACTCCGCGCTGCTCCAGGTCCGTCACGTCACGGGGTTCAACTACGACGGCATGGCCGACTCGTCGTACAACGAGGCGCGCATGACGCCGGTGGCATCACCGCACCAAGAGGTGGTGGACGCCTCGCTGCGCGTCACGCCCGGAGCCGTGCAATCAACGTACCGCGACTACTTCGGCACGATCGTCACGACGTTCGACCTGCACGAGCCGCACGACCGACTAGAGGTGGTGGCCCTCGCGACGATCAAGACGTTCGACGACCTACGAGATATTGATCCGCTGTCGCTCAGCGAGCTTCACACGCCGCACGTGCGCGACGAATTCGCCGAGTACCTGGCGCCCACGGCACGAACGAGAATCGACGCATCGGTGCTCGAGGAACTGCGAGCCATGGACATCGCCCGTGAAGACGTGGCGGGCACGGCCCGCGCAGTCGTGGATTGGGTGCGAGAGCGTGTGGCCTACGTGCGTGGCGCGACGCTCGTCTCATCGACCGCCCAAGAAGTGTGGGAGGAGCAGAAGGGCGTCTGCCAGGACCTGACCCACGTCACCATCTCGTTGTTGCGGGGAATCGGCATACCGGCACGCTACGTCTCGGGCTACCTGCATTCGAAGCCCGACGCGCTCATCGGCGAAACCATCGTTGGTGAAAGTCACGCGTGGGTCGAGTTCTTTTGCGGCGCGTGGCTCGGGATCGACCCGACCAACGCCGAAAGCATTGGCGTACACCACGTCATCGTCGCGAAGGGACGAGAGTACGGCGACGTACCGCCGCTCAAGGGCATTTACCGTGGCGGACCCTCAAGCGCGTTGGGCGTCATCGTAGAAGTGACTCGCCTCGCCTGACACTGCGTGCAGCGCCGTTGAACGAGTACAACCCTCCCGGCGACGCCAGGGGTCAGTTCGCCGAAACGAGTTCGTGGGGACGGGGCAGATCGCCCAAGACGAACAAGCAGGCTGCTTGGACATGTTGGGCATTTAACCGAGCGGCCATGACCGCGTCTCGCCGAGTAATCGCCTCGGCAACCGCGCGAAGTTCCCTGACTGCTTCTTCGGGTCGTCCCGGTCGGGATAGCGACCGGGTGCACAGCGTGCGCATTCGCGCCTTGATGCCCGAGTGGATCTCGCTGAGGACGTCACTGCGCGCTCCCGTGAGCAGTACGCGGTAAAACTGGTCCTTCGCGTTGAGCAACTCCAGCGTGTCATTCGTTCGCCGCGTCGTGAGATCAAAATCAACAATCACCCGTCCGAGCGTGGCGATCTCTTCGTCGGTCGCGCGCTCAACGAACCTAGTCACGATGAGCGTCTCGAGCGCCGCGCGTAGTTCATACAGGTCCGAGGCCTCTTTGATCGAAAGCACCGTGACGCGGGCGCCCTTCTTCGCGACCACCGTCACGAGACCTTCGGTGCTGAGCTGGCGCAGGGCCTCGCGAAACGTGGTTCGCGATATCCCGAGCCAACTTATGAACTCACGCTCAACCAATCGCTGGCCCGGACGCAACTCAAAATTGAGGATGGCGTCGCGAAGGATTTCTACGGTTTGCTCCCGTACGGGGAGCGAAGACCTGGGATTAAGTGGCTTCATTGTCAGTTTCGACATCGTCATCGTGGAGACCATGTGACAACTATACGAAGTCAACCGGCCAGTTTGCGACCCTTTTGAGATTGTTGGACCCGCCGGGGAACCGCACCACCCGCTCGCCACAAGGACCCGAATAGCAATGAGCCTCGATCAAATCCTGCGGCGGCGTACGGCTCGCCTCGTCCACCTGCCAGCGACCAGCAGAAACCCTAAAAACAGGGCGGCGAAGAGGACCGGACCCGCGAGGCGGATGAGCCACTCAAATCCGGCAACAAAGCCGCCCACCCCGTCGTGCCAGGCCTTGGACAGCCCGGAGCGGTGGTGCGTCACGTGCGCGGGCGCACCGGATTGTGAGAGTGCCACCGTGAGCGTACCGAACGTCGTGGCGTGGTTCAGCACATTCAGTTGGCCCTGATACTGCTCGATCTGGCTCTGAATTGCGTCCAGCTGATTTTGGACGGCCAAGATTCCACTTATCGAGGTGGCCCGAGCCAGGATGGCCAAGTACTGCTGACGACTGGCGTTAAGCGCGCTGATACGCGCCTGCAGATTGACGTACTGGCTCGTCACGTCGCTGGAGGACGTGAGAATCGAGGTTGCGTGACCCACCCCCTGAACCTGAGCCACGAACTTCGAGAACACGTGTTGGGGAACTTCCAAGACAATCGTGCCGCTGGAGAAACTCCCGGTGCCGCGAGTGCGAGCATTGGCCTGTGTACTGAGCACAAACCCGCCGTCGTTGACCGCGAGTGCGCCTAATTTCGTCAGCGACGAGTTAACCTGTCCCTTCTTGACCGTGAGGCCAACGGATCCGGTTGACTCTATTTTTGGCGAAAGAGTCGCTGCGCTGCGCGGTGACGCGCTGGTCGATGTCACGGTCGTACCCACCTCGCCAGTTGCAGTCTTGGCTGGGGCTGGGCTCAAGCTCTTGACCGCGAGTCCTGTGCTGTTGAGCGTCACCGGAAGAAAGCCGGTCCCGCTCACGGCTACCTTGTTCCTTGATGGAGCGATCTCGCCGCGAAACAACGGTATAGAAATCGCGGCGAGCACGATGAACACCGCGGCAACGCTCAAGAACTGACGACCTCGGCTCTGGTGACGAAAGTAATCGGGAATGAAATTGCGTCGCTGATCGGGCTCATCCTGGCGCGCCTCATTTAGGATGCGATTTTTCGCATCTATGGAAATTTCAAATTCGTCGGCCGCTCCGTGTATGGCGGCGCTGAGTTCATCTTCATCAATCATGGTCACCCCGTAATCTCCTCATCAGAATTGGAAACGCCCGAAACTTCCGAACGAAGCGCCGGATGTAGCGCCAACCGGCGACGGGCCTCGTTCAGACGGGACTTGACCGTCCCCTGCTTGCGATCGATCGCAATCGCAATCTCGCGCTCACTCAAATCGGCGTAGTAATGCAGGACTACCACCACGCGCAGGTGCGCCGGCAGGTCCTTCAGCGCCGACAGCACATCGTGCGCTACAGCAATGCGTTCAGGAACGTTGTCGCGCACCTCAATGTTTTCGAGTTCCTCTTCGTTGCTACGTCGCTCGCGAAGGGGAATCTCCTTTCGAAGTTTCGAATTGCACGTGTTGACCACAACTCGATAGAGCCAGGGCTTGAAACTCGACTCTTTCGACAGCGAGTGACGAAACTTCCAGGCCCGTAGAAAGGCCTCTTGCACCGCGTCTTCAGCATCGAGCCGGTTGCCAAGAATTAGGTAGGCGGTACGGACGGACTGCGGGTACCCCTCTTCGAGCCACAGCTCAAGATCGTCCAGGGCTAGGGAACTTTGCATTCAATTACTCACTGTCGCGTCAACCAAAGAATGTGCAGATCCCATACATAAAGAGACACGTTGAGTAGTGAAAAGGTTCGCCACACTTCTACGACAGCCACATTTCGCGATGAAAGTCCCATTAATGCGGGGAAATGCAGGTGAATTTTCATTTTTGAGTTTATAGTTTGAGCAATCACTTAATTTCGGGGAGAGATGGCAAAAGCGGGCGCCACAAGCAAAGTCACGGTCTCGGGAACGAAGAAATCAGCCACCACTCGCCAGGCCCTCATTGACGCGACGATTGCAACGCTCAGGGAGGAAGGATTCGCCGGAGCGAGCGCTCGTGCGATTTCCGACCGAGCCGGGCTAAATCAGGGCCTCGTTTTCTATCACTTTGGATCGGTCGTCAATCTCCTCTTGGCGGCCCTTGATTCGGTCAGTGAGGATCGAATGCTGAAGTACAGCGAGGCGATCGCCCAGGTCTCTTCGGCGTCGGAAATCATGAGTATTGCCACTCAGATCTTTCAGGACGATTTCGACACCGGCTACGTGACGGTCCTCGTCGAGATGATTGCTGGTGCATCCTCCACTCCGGGCCTGGGTGCCGAGGTCGCCATTCGAATCAGACCCTGGTTCACGTTCGCCAAGGACGCGTTGGATAAGACCTTTGGTGACTCCCCGATTGCCGCGCTGATGCCCTCGGGCGACGTTGCCTACAGCGTCGTGGCGCTGTATCTCGGCCTCGAAATGCTGACCCATCTCGATGGTGATCGAGAGCCGGCACTGAAGCTCTTTGCGCACGCCCAGCAGATGGTCGTGCTGCTCGGCGCGCTGAGCGCCTTTACCCCGACGACCCCGCCAGCGTCACCGTGAATGCACGAGCCACAGAAGTGAAGCCCGAGGCGCGACCATAGAGCCAGTGCGGGAGGCACGCAACGTGACTCAGCTCCTTCAACGTTCAAGGGGCGTGAAGAATTCCTAGCCACCAGTGCGATGCTCACGGTTCGAGGTTCTGCCAGATGAGTCGTGCGATCGTGGTCACGGTCCCCTCGCCGTAAGTCTCGTCGGGGTTCTCGGTGCACATAATCGTTGCCAGATAGAGCCGACCCTTGTACAGCACGTATCCAGTCGTATTGATCTGCCAACCAGTGTCTGTCCAGAAAAACCAGCCGTCCTTTAATCCCACGGTCACCCGCGACGGTGAGCCCCACCCGAGTCCGAAGCGTTCGAAAGGCTGAACATTTTGCATCAAATCCATCTCGTACTCCTGGGACTCTGGCGTCAGAATGGCGTTGGGCAGCACGATGACCTTGAGCAGTTGCAACTGGTCTTTGGGCGTCGTTTCAATGTCGCCCCAGGCGTAGTTCGGGAACGTTTGGCGAAAGCCGATCAGGGTGTTGAAGTCGTCGAGGGCGTCACGACCGCCAATGTCGGTCCATAGTTGGTTCGCAGCGCCGTTATTAGATGCCTCGACCATCTTGGTGGCAAGCACCTTCTCCTTGGCGGTGAGTTCACGATCAGCCTGTTGGGCCTCATACAGGAGGGTGGCGAGAATATCGATCTTGACCATCGAGGCGTCACGCTCGTGCACGCCTGGGTTGTAAAGGTACGTTTCGCCCGAACGCACGTCGTAGACGGCTGCGGTAACCAAATTAGTGCGTTTCTTGAGGTACGAAGCGACGCCATTAACCCGGAAGGGATTTTGCGTCGGCACCGGCGCACTGGTAGTGGTCGTCGTTTCGAGTGTCGTGGTCGTTGACGTGGTGCTCGAGGTTGAGGTTGTTGTCGTTGAGTCCCGTGGCGCGTCCGCCGAAGAAGCCACGGTACCCGACAGCGCGAGCAAAGACCCAGCGGCGATGATTACTACCATGATTCGACGCAGTTTCAAGAAAACTCCGGTGAATTAAGGATTGACGTGGTGAAGGTCACAGTACTCATGTTTTCGCTCGGAATTCTGACATCCACTTCACACCTGCGAGTCATTTTCACCACATACCAGAACCCCGAAGGCATCCACTGATCGGCGACAGACCCGTTTACCCTGCTCGTTGCCATAGCCTCTTCGATGGCAGAATTGAGGGGTTGTTGTAAGTTATGGGTAAAAGGTGGAGGAAGTAATGCGGCGGCGAATGATGTACTCGGCAATCGCCGTTGCCGTGCTCGCTCTCACGTTCACGGGGTTTCTGGTCGGTCATCCCTCAACGCCGCCGTTCGCGGAGGCCGCGGACACGACCTCCACGTCAACGACAACCACCACGTCATCGTCATCAACGTCGACAACTACGACTACCTCCGCCTCCGCCTCGACCACAACTTCAACGACGCTTTCTCCCCCCGTCGCCGGTTTCTACCTCGACATTGGTGGTTCGGCATCACTTGGCTTCCAACCTGACGGCGTGCTGCACCACAATGGTCACCGCACGAACGAGGGCTACGCCAACGACGTCAAGGCACTCGAAGCCAAATACGTCACGCTCACCCTTCGTCAAGTGGGCTGTCCTGGCGAGACCGTGCAGTCAATGCTCGGACTCTTAAAAAACACCTGTTATCACTTGCCGGTAACCCAACTAATGCGTTCAATCGACGCGCTCACCGCCAACGGAAACGAGCCCGGACTCGTAACAATTGACCTGGGCTTTAACAACATCCGACCGTGCCTGCTGCCCACGGTGGTCGAACAGACGTGCGTGAGCCAGGGCGTCACCCTGGTCCGGGAGTATTTACCCAGGATTCTGAAGGAATTACAGGAGGCGGCCGGCCCCAACGTGCACTTCGTCGGCCTCGAATACGCCGACCCCTTCCTCGGCTACTACCTCAACGGACCGTCAGGTCCAGCCATTGCGACTCAGTCGTTGACGGCCATGACCCAGATGAACGTCACGCTCAACGAGGTGTACGCCAAGGCGAATATTCCCGTGGCGAACGTTCCCGGCGCCTATAAGAGCGACAACAACAGTCCCGAGACGCTCGCCAACGTCGGAGCAATTCCCCAAAACGTCGAAGAGGTGTGTCTGTGGACGTGGATGTGCACGCCCCAACCTTTCGGGCCGGATGATCACCCGAACAACGCGGGCTACATGATCATTGCCAAAACGATTATCGCGACTCTGCCGACGAAGTGGTGAGTTAACAGCCGTCGCCCACTCGCCGGGACACGCGCGTTTCCTTGGCAAGCGCGTCGCAACCGCCCAACGACACTACAGAGCGCGGTCGCCAACCTGAAAGATACGTTGGGTCAAGCGATGTTCATCATGAATATTCTGACATTTCAAACCGCCGGCAGTGAGCAGATTGGCGTCATTGACGCTGCCCGAGAAGCCAACAAATGTGCGTCAACTCGTTGAGAAATTACCAATTCTCGCTGATTTCCCAATTAACTCTTACTCATCTTTAAGGCCGGAACCGAGGACGGTCAAATCGAATCACTATTCTTGGTCACGGAGCTTCAACACTGTCAGGGACTACGGTTCAGCAGTGTCTTATCGATAGGGCCGAGCATTCATATGGAACACACGCATCTCCAACTGCCTAGTCGAAGCGTGAAACCCCGACGGTCCGGCTACACCATGGTGATTGACAATGGACTGCCACTTCGCTATTTCTCCGATCTCATTCAGAGCGCGAGCGACTACGTCGACTTCGTCAAATTCGGTTGGGGGACGTCGGTGGTCGCGATGGACATGAAAGAGAAAATCAGCGTGCTCCAAGAGGAGGGCGTCTCGTTCTATCTGGGCGGCACACTGTTTGAAAAGTACGTAGTCCAAAATCGATTTGAGCAATTCCGAGAGCTCTGCCAAGGGTATGGCTGTCAATACGTTGAGGTCTCCAACGGCACGATCGACCTCAACGACGCCCGTAAGTCCGAATACGTGGCCGAATTGGCCAAGGATTTCAACGTAATTTCCGAAGTGGGCTCCAAAGACCGAGTCCACTCGGAGAATATGGCCCCCAACAAGTGGATTGACTACATAAACGATGACATCAGCGCCGGTGCGGTCCTGGTAACGCTCGAAACCAGGGAAAGTGGACACGGTGGCATCTGCCGGGCCGACGGCGAACTGCGTTACGGCCTGATCGAGGAAATCCTCACCTGCGGCATTGACAGCAACAAACTACTCTTCGAGTCGCCCAATACCGAGCTTCAGACGTACTTTGTACGCCGACTGGGTTCGGACGTCAATCTCGGCAACATCTCACCCACGGACATCGTGGCCCTCGAGACAATCCGGCTCGGGTTGCGCAGTGAGACGCTGATGGATTTTGAGCCCGAAGGCGCCACGTCGATGCGTGACGAACTATGAGAGAGAGTCGCGACGTCTTCCACTTAGCAGTTCCTGTTTACGACCTAGACGAAACAGTCAACTTCTACGTGACCAAATTGGGTTGCAAATTGGCCCGGCGCTACGCCGACCGCGTGACGCTTGACTTTTTCGGCGATCAGCTGGTGTGCCACCTATCAACCGCACCCGCATTCCAGACGCCGATCTCGCAACTCGAAATGTACCCGCGCCACTTCGGCGTGACGTTTCGAGAGAGCGCGGACTTTGACGCTCTCCACCAACTGTGTCAACAGCGCGACGTGCCCTTCTTCAGTGAGGTCAGTACCAGGTTTGAGGGCATGGTCGAAGTGCACCGGACCTTCGTCATCTGCGACCCGTCTTCGAACCTGCTCGAGTTCAAGCACTACGCCGACTCACGAATGATGTACTGACGGATTGAGCCGTGCCCGCTGACCGCGACCGCTCCACCTACCACGACACGCCGCTTCGTGCCCTCATCGACACCAAGAAGTCCAGTCACGCCGACGCGCCCTATCTGCTCGACGCGCGTTCGGACCGCGAGGTCAGCTACGGCCAGTTAGAAGCGACCGTCACCGAATGGCGCGACACTCTTTCGTCGTGGCGCATCGACGGCGCCGAACGAGTGGGCCTGCTCATATCCGATCCCGTCGACTTTTCCCTCTGCTTCGTCTCGTTGCTCGCGGCCGGCGTCTGGGTCGCACCAATGGACCCGACGATCACCTACGCCAACGGCACGCAACTGAACGAGCGCATCGCCAACCTGCACCTCAGTCACGTACTCGCCGACCGGCCCGCGCCATTCGAAGCCCGCGTGCGGTGGCACCAACTCTCCATCGCACATTCGACATCGGGAACTGAGCGCGCTGGCGATGTGTCGCCCGGCCAACCACATGACGGCGGCGTGATACTCGCGTCATCGGGCACGACGGGCACGCCCAAAATCATGGCGCTGCCCACGGCCCAGTTACTCCACACCGCGCGTTTGATTGCCCGCCACAACGCGCTCGAGCCCACCGATCGTGGACTTAATCCTCTGCCCTTGTGGCACATCAACGCCGAAGTCGTTGGACTGCTCGCGACGCTCGTCTCGGGTAGTTCGCTCTGTCTGGATCAGCGGTTTCATCGCACCGGATTCTGGGCACTCGTCGAGCGCTGCCAGGTCACCTGGATCAATGCGGTGCCAGCCATCATCTCTCGTCTTTCTGTCCTGCACGACGGCGAATCCGTGCCCGAGCGCATCCGATTCGTCCGCTCGGCCTCGGCACCATTGTCGCCCGCGCTGCTAAGCCAGTTTGAAGCAATGAGCGGCGTGCCGGTAATCGAGTCGTACGGCATGACCGAAGCCGCCAGCCAGATCAGTGCCAATCCCCTAGGTGGTCCGCGAAAGATTGGCTCCGTCGGCCGCGCGGTCGGCGTAGAGGTCCGCGTGATTCAGACGGAACGCGCGCGGCCGGGCACATCGACACCGGTTCACGAGGTCGGTCGCGTAGAGATCAAGGGACCGTCAGTAATTACGCGCTACGACGGCGCAGGCTACGAGGACCGTTTCGACGCCGACGGCTGGCTCGATACCGGCGACCTCGGTTATTTCGACGACGACGGCTTCCTCTTCCTCGTGGGCCGCAGTGACGACGTGATCAATCGCGGCGGCGAGAAGATCTTCCCGCGTGAGATTGAAGACGTCATCTTGAGTGTCAACGGTGTCGTCGGCGCGGCCGTCATCGGAATCGATGACGACGTATTTGGCCAAGTGCCCACTTCCTACGTGCAACTCGACGGCGTGTCATCATCCACGCCAATTGAGGACCTCAAGATCGCCACCAAGGAGATCCACGACGCGCTGGTGGCCGCGTTCTCCCGGGCCCGCCGGCCGGTCAACATCAACGTGGTCGCCGAATTGCCGGCGCACGCCACGGGCAAGATTCAAAAGAAGGTCTTGGACGCCGGGTCGGTTCCCGTGCTCTTTCAAGAACACGTGTCGTGATATTGCCGACGTCGCACACGATCGGCGAATGTGACGGACGGTACCTAGTAAACGGGTTTGGTTCGTGAGCACCGACGCCCCGGTCGAAGGAACAAGAAAGAGACTCGACCACATCGACGCGATGCGTCCGGTCAAACAGGCCGCCGTAGTCTCCACGCACACGCTCATTTTCTTTGCGCCACTCGCCACCAACACGACGGTCATCGGACTCATCATGTTGACGAGGTTCTCGCGTGAGGCGTTCCTCTTCGTGTCGGCCTGCATGCTCACGTTCAGCTATCGCGACACCGCCAAACTAAAGCTCAACCACTATTGGAAGCGTCGTTTCATGTCCGTCGGCGTGCCCTATCTGGCCTGGACCGTGATCTACTACTTCTACACAACGGTCCATCCCGTCGTGGGCTTCCCTTGGTACTCTTTCGACCACTCGATCACCTTCAGCGCCGCCGGATTCCATTACTTCGCGCACATCCTGCGTACCGGGTACTACCACCTCTATTACCTGATCGTGATCATGGAGTTCTATCTGCTGTTTCCACTGCTGCTCACTCTCGTTCGCCGATTCTCAAAGTGGCACAAGCAGATCATGGTGGCCTCGGTCCTCTGGCAGATTGCCTTCGGCGTGCTCGTCGACTCCCAACCATTCGGCATCCACGTGAACGAAATCGTCCAGACGCGCTTCGTCTTTTCGTACGTGGTCTACCTGCTCGGCGGCATGATCGTCGCGCTGCACTTAGATGAGGTGCACCAGTGGATAGTCGACAAAGCCAAGTGGATTATCTGGCTCACGTTTGTGAGCGCCATCGTCGCGGAAGTACTCAGTTATTGCGGTCGCTATCACTGGTTGCCGTCGTACTTGCACACGGGCACCTTGGTATTCGCGCCGGCCATCATGCCCTTTAACGTCGGAGCAATCCTGTGCGTCTACCTGCTCGGTGTCTATCTGGTCGCCCCGCAACGATCGTTGCGCACGCGAGCCGCGGTGCAATCTGGTTCGGACAATTCCTACGGCGTCTATCTATCCCAAATGTTGTGGATACCCTTCTTCTTGAGATTCCGCAACCACCTGGACCCGCACGTCCACTGGCAGATTGCCGTACCACTAGCGCTCGTCGTGGTCTACACCGCGGGAATGATTTTCACGGCCTTGGCGGCACGGACCCTGCTCGCCAAGGCGCTCACGGGACGAAGTCAAACGACGTGGAAGTCGCTGCTACCCCGCCGCCACGAAACGCCCGAGGTGCTGCGCGGCGACACTGGCGACAGCCCGCTCGACGTGGTTGACGAATAACAATCTGGACCGGGTAACGAAGATAGGTCTACGGCGTCACTCCACGGTCCAGACACTGCAGTTCTCGACTCGGTACCAGTAATGATGGAGCGGCGCCTCCCCGGCGCAGTAGGCGCGCAGGGCGTGAATGGTGCCGCCGTGCGTGACGAGCAGCAGGCGCTGGTCGCGACGTTGCTCGCGCAGGGATTCAACGAAGCTGCCAACACGAAGCCATAGTTCGAGCAAGGACTCGCCATTCTTGGGATGCGCCTTGTCGTCAACGACCACGTGATTCTCAATCCCCGATAGTGACGGCGTCATCTCTCCTAAGGGCCGTCCTTCGAAGTCGCCAAACGATCGCTCGCGCAGGGCACTGGTGGTCGTGATCGTCAGCTCGATCTCAGGAGCGATGATCTGGGCCGTCTCCAGCGTGCGCGCCAGGTCGCTCGACATGATGGCGTCGAAATTTTGATTGCGTAACCTCAGTGCGGCCTCGCGCGCCTGTTCGCGACCTCGGTCGTTGAGGGTCGCCTCATTATTTTGGCCCTGCACCAGTTTCAATTCATTCCAGTTGCTCTCACCGTGACGCACGAGCACCAGCGGATGAAGTGTTGTTCGATTGGCGCTCACCACGTTCACGCTACGTGGTTGCTTGTTGAGCGCGAATGCGCCCGTTCACCACGTCGACGGCAATTCTGCGGCAATCGCGTCAGCAATGGTCTCATATCCGGCGTCGTTGGGATGCATGTTGCGCCCGTAAGGGTAGGTCTGACACATCCACGTCATCAAACAGACCTCGGCGACGTTGTCGGGCACGACGCCGTAGCCGGCGAGTGCGACGGGATCCGTGTCGTCCGCGTTAAAGGCCGCACCGACATTGGCCATCGGTATGGCGTCGTCGCTGTAGATATCCGCCAACGTGCGGTCAAGCTGCTCAATCACGTAGTGGCTCTCGTCCGCGAACGCCTCGCCAGACGGACCCTCTAACGAATAGGCCAGGTACGGGTCGTAGTGTCCGACGCCGACAAAAACGACGTTGGGGCTGGCCGCCGCTTTCAGCGCACTGAGAATCTCGGGAAGTTGCGAGCGAACGGTGGCCATATGTGCTCCAACGCACGTGCGGTTCACACGTTGGTCTTGGAGGCACGGCAGAATGTCGTTAAAACCAAGATCGACCGTCACGAGTACGCTCTCGTCGCGGTGCGAATTAAGAAACTCGATTGCTTCGTTCAACTGCGAATCGGGCGGCGGGTAGCAGGCATCGCCACCGGTCAGCATCGCCTCGGTGGTCTCTCCCGCGCAGCCGATTTCATCGAGCTGGAGGGTGATCCCCCGCCCCGCCTCGTGCGCCACGAGGTAGTTGGCGTAGCCGCTGTCGGTTCGTTGACCGTGAGGTGAATCGGCCGTGGGTTGGTAGCCCACCGAGGCCGATCCGCCGATGTCTAAGTAGAAGGCGGTGGGCAAGGTGGAGGCCCCCGCCGCGGTGGCAACGGGCAAGATCATCAGTGCGCTCGCAATCGCGATGGCAAGTAGTGCGACGTGGAGTTCACGCTTCACGTATTTCAACTGCTCCTTTCTTATAGAACCCACTCTGTTGCCACTTTTGACCGGGCGGCAAAACGTTTGCACCCAAGATCAGATACCTGAGAGAGTAACCGGCGAGGATTAATCGTGGAATTAAGAATTATTAAGAATCGGAGTAATCGGAAGCCGCGAAAGTTCACCGTCCGTAAACTTCCCAATACGGGTTGGCGAGCGTGAGGGTCAACCAAGCGAGAGGACACCGATGGACGTCACAACATCAGAACCTTCCAGTGACGTCGCCATTTCTCAATTCTTTACTGACGAAGAGTTGACGGACCTCGCGTTAGCAGCCGATCCACACGCACCGCTCGATCCCGACGCGGTGCCCTGGCGGGGTGGCTCGGGATCGCATCCCAGCCTGCTACCGGACTGGTACATGCCCAGTCCCATGGCCATTCGCCACAGTCGCGCGACGCAGATCACGATCATCTTCATCGTCGCCGGGTTCCTGATCATCGACGCCTTCGGACTGTGCGTCACGTCGGGATTTATCTCACTGGCCTAGTCGGCACGCCGAAACTTTTCGGCGTGCTTTTTTTCTAGTTCTCGCCAGTGCGCCGGAAGAACCACGGCCGACCTGATTATGCTCGTCGCATGACAAACTACGAACCACTCGCAACCCGATACGACAACATGCAGTACCGCCGGTGCGGCCGCAGCGGCCTGATGCTGCCCGCCATTTCGCTCGGTCTGTGGCAGAACTTCGGTGCCGAAGGTTCTCGCGAGACCCAGCGCGCCATCCTGCGCCGGGCGTTCGATCTGGGCATCACGCACTTCGATCTCGCGAACAACTACGGCCCGCCCTACGGCGGCGCCGAACGTAATTTTGGCGAAATACTGCGTGAAGACTTCGCCACGCTTCGCGACGAGCTGGTCATCTCGACCAAGGCCGGATGGGACATGTGGCCCGGTCCCTACGGCGACCTCGGCTCACGCAAGTACCTGCTCGCCAGTCTGGACCAGAGTCTGTCGCGCATGGGCCTCGAGTACGTCGACATCTTCTACCACCACCGTTTCGATCCCGACACCCCGCTCGAGGAGTCGCTGGGGGCGCTCGATACGGCGGTGCGCCAGGGCAAAGCCCTCTACGTCGGAATTTCTTCGTACTCTGACCAGCGCACGACGGAGGCCATCGCTATTCTGCGTGCGCTGGGCACACCGCTGCTCATCCACCAGCCGTCCTATTCAATGCTCAACCGTTGGATGGAGGAGAAGCTGCTCGACGTGCTGGGAGAGCAGGGCGTGGGTTGCATTGCCTTCTCACCGCTCGCCCAGGGCCTGCTCACGGACCGCTACCTCGACGGCATTCCCAAGGACTCGCGGGCGGCCAAAGAGGGTTCCTTGTCAAACGACATGCTCACGCAAGACAATCTGAACCATGTTCGCGCGCTTCGTGAAATCGCGCGTGAACGAGGCCAACGAGTGTCGCAACTCGCGATTTCTTGGGCCTTGCGCGATCCCCGAGTGACGTCCGTACTGTTGGGCGCGAGCAGTGTTGCCCAGTTGGAAGAAAACCTGGCGTCGCTTGACAACCTGGACTTTTCTGCTGAAGAGCTGGCACAAATTGACAAGTACGCGGTGGACGGCGGCATCAATCTATGGCGCGGCCCTTCAACAAGCTGAGTGTCCCGTACCAGGAGTCTCAAGGTCCGTCGTTGTCAATAGAGATGTCCAATTAGTTTCAAGTGTCCATCGAAAGCCGCATCGCTAACGACGCAATTTCATGTGGTTGCTATCGCTAGCCCAAGCGGTCGAGTAATTCCGCTTCTTTGGCAGCGCTAATTCCCTTTTCCTCGAGTCGCTTGGACGGCTTCAGTTCTTCGTGCACGTGCACGTCTCGAATGGTCTCGCCCAGAGGTCGCAACGTCAGTCCCGCCTCGATGGCTCGGCTCGAGTCAATGGTGAGAACTAGCCGAGCGTCGTCGAGCGCCTCCCAAAGTGGCCACGTTGAAATTTCAACGCCGGCATTCAGGAGCGGTTCAGCCTCAATCCAGATCAGCTCGCAGTCTTGTGGTCCAACCTGCTTGACTGCCTCACGGAGAAAATCCTCGAAGCTAAACGGCGGCAACGGTGCCGAGGCGTGGAAGACTCCTTCGCTCGTACCGTGCGCGAGTAGGCCAACGAAGTGGGCGAGGTCACGGACGTCGATCGATTGGAAGGGGTTGTCGCGAGGACCAGGAGCGAGCACCCGACCACCTCGGGCGATGCGCTCCACCCACCAGGTGAAACGACCGGTGTGATCGTGGGGTCCCGCGACGTAGGTGGGGCGCACGATGCTCGGGTCTTCGCCGGACCAACCCGGGCCGCGTGGACCGAAGGCTTCGATAGTCGCAATCTCACAGAGCGCCTTTAGTCCCCCGTAGGTCCGGTCATCAACAACCTCGGTGCGGGGATCGTCGAGTGTCGCGAGCGGCGCATCCTCGTTCAATCCCGGCGTCGCCATCGTGTCGTACGCCGACACCGAAGAAATATGCACGTAACGCCCACCGCGACCCGCCAACGCGTCCGCGAGCTCACGAACCTGACGGGGGAAGTAGGCCGACGGATCAACGGTTGCGTCCCACGTGCGCTCGGCCAACGCACTCAGGTCAACGTTGCGATCTCCGAGCAGGTGCTCCGCCCCAGGAAAAAGGTCGGGATTCGTCCTGCCTCGATGAAAGAGCGTCACCTCGTCGCCACTCGCGAGCAACTCCTCGACAATGGCCCGGCCAACGAACTGCGTGCCCCCGATTACCAAGACCTTCATCGCGCAACGACCTCGCTCTCATTCACTCTCCACACTGCATCCGCTCGACGAACCAAACACGCACGGGACAATCCTTCGATGCCCGGCATGAAGCGCAAGCCTTTAACCTCTAGAACCAATCGTCGTAGTGACGTTCCACGTAGGTGTTCTCGAAGCCCCAGCGCGCATTGGTGATGAATTCGCCCAAGAGCACCGGATCCTTGATGCCGGGCGACGTCTCTACCCCGCTGCGCACGTCGACACCCCAGACCGGATAGTTCTGAATGACGTCGATGACGTTCGAGGTCGTCAATCCGCCTGACGCTACCATCGGCACCCGCAGCGTCTCATCGAGGAACGTCTCGAGGCAATCAACCAACGAGTTGTAGTCATCCGATTCGGGCAGCAGAAGATAGTCGGCGCCCGCCAGATGCAACGATGAGTCGATGATCGTGGTGCTGGGCAACGTACGCATCACCGTGTTGACTCGTTCGGCCACGTAGGCCAACTCATCGAGCCCCACGACGCCGTCGATCTGCACCGCCGTGAGTCCAAGCGTGTTCGCGACCTCCACAATCCGCCGCGGCGTCTCATTGCGAAAGACCCCCACGGAGACCGCCCCGTGGGGCAGTCGGCGAACGATGTCGTGCGCGGCGACCGTGGAAATCTGGCGGGGCGAGGGTCCGAACTCGAATCCGACCGCGTTGGCCCCGAGACCGATCGAAAAAAGGGCGTCCTCCTCGTTCGTTATCCCCGAGACCTTGATGAACAATCCCTCAATATTGAGTCGCACGGCGCTCTTCCATGGTGGCCACGTTAACTGCGTCGCGCCTTAGCCCGCGGGCTCGACGACGACGTCGGGAAATGTCGCGAGATAGTTGGCGTCCAGCAACGTGCGATGGGCAAACCCGAGGCACAAGACGTGACCATCCTCATTAACGGCGGTCGTCACCCCCTGTGGTCCCGCGGGGCCCTTGGAACGAAGTACCTCATCCACGGCCGACACGCTTGGGCCACTGGCACGCACGAAGCGCCACGGCACACTCGCCCCGCGCGCGTCCAGACGGGCGACTAACTCCTGGCCGGTGTAACAGCCCTTCGTAAAGGACACGGTGTCGGCGATGACACGCGCACCGTAACTCTGGGGCGTCAGCTCTGCGCGACACTCATTCACACCCGGCCACGTCGAACGAACGAGTTCTCCCACCGTGGCGATCGGCCCGCTCAAGGCGTCATCGAGTTCGAGTGTGCACTTCACACGCAAGTGAAATCGCCGAAGGCGACCGAGCGCGACGTCGCCTACCTCTCGCGGCACCAACAGCACAAATCCGTCAGCGAGGGGCTGCACGAAGCACGTTGCCAGCACCGCGCTATCGGGGCGCAACAGTAGCGACCAGCGCCCACGTTCGTCGATGGTAGTTAGGTCCTGGGTTATTTGACCTTGCAGAAACGACTCGCTCTCTTCACCCAGCACGCGGATACGTGACCAGTCAATCGTGTCTGAACTCTCCATGCTCGCCGTTGCACTCATAGACAACTACAGTATGCGCGACCCTGGGCAACTACTCCCCCGTGACTTAAAGGCCGATTCTTCTATGACCATTCAGACCGAACTCAGCACCATCACTTCGACCATGAACGAACTCTCGGTGCGTATCACAGCGCTCGTAGAAACCGATGGCGCCGCCATGGATAACGACGTCTACACCGAACTCATCGCCGCCGAGCGCACCATTGGCACATTGCTGCGTCGTCTTAACCGCGTGGCCGGTCGGATTAGCTAGGCCCGGCCGGTAGCCTCTTCTCATGAGCGGATCGTGGCAGTCAACGATGACCTTGACGCCCGATCAACGACTCGACGTGCTCAACCTGCTCAATCACACCGACACTCGACTCGGCCGAGAAGCTATCGATGAAGTGCACCGTCGCACGGTCGTACACGGCTGGTCAGCCGAACACTGGCTGCTACAGCGCGATGGCCACCTCGAGGGATACGCGCTGCTCAGCGGCGGTGAACACCCGACCATCGAAATGTGCGGCGGCGGTTTTGACGAAGGTCTGCTCCACGCGGTATTAAAGGTGCACACCTGTGTTGATTGGTGGGAGCGCGACATGCGCCACACTTCGGGCGGCACGGTCTTGCGAATGCTCCAGATGATGCGCATCGACTTACCGGCACCCCTCGTAGAGGTGCCCGAAGGCGCGATACTGCGAACATTTGAACCAATGCACGACGAGGACCGCTGGTTAGAGCAGAACAACCTGGCCTTCGCCCACCATCCCGAACAGGGTGCCTGGCAACGCGAAGATTTGGCCGAGCGCACCAACGAACCGTGGTTTGACCCGTCCGGATTCCTACTCTTAGAAATAGACGGGCAGCTCGCCGCGTCGTGTTGGACCAAGGTCCACGAACTACACCCAGACCGGTTTGGCGAGATCTACGTCGTTTCGGTGCACCCAGATTTTCAGGGAAGAAATCTGGGGCGGGTCATGGTCAGTCAGGGCCTGGCCGCACTCCGCAAAAAGGGCGTCGCCACCGCAGTACTCTTCGTTGACCAGTCCAATGCGGTAGCCAAGAAACTTTACGAATCCATTGGCTTCCGGGTGGGACGAGAAGACCTGCTCGTGCGCTTCACCAGGACTAATTAGCGCCAACGAGTCGACCGACAAGGAAGGTCACCGCGGACGCGAGTGCCGCAATGACGAGTTGACGTATGGCGCAGCGCCAAATACCTCGACGCGTGAACCAGCCAATGGCCCCGCCCACGCCCGCAGCCCCGACGCCCGCGAGCGCGATGGACCAATAGATCTGATTGCCGGTCGTCGACCAGAGCCACGGTAGCAGCGGGATGAACGCGCCCACGACGAAGGCCCAAAACGACGAGATGGCGGCCATCCACGGTGAACCAGTCGCCGAAGGGTCGATACCCAACTCTTCACGCGCGTGCGTGCGCAACGCCAGGTCGGGGTCGCGCATGAGATCGATGGAGAGTCGTTCGGCTAGTTCTTCGTCAATACCGCGATCGATGAACAACTGTCGTAGCTCCTGCTGCTCTTCGACCGGAAAATCGACGAGGGCCTGGCGCTCCTTTTCTATTTCCGATTCGAGCAGTTCCTTCTGCGCCTTCATTGAAAGATATTCGCCGCTACCCATTGAAAAGCCACCCGCGACGAGTCCGGCGAGACCAGCCAGACGAATGACACTGTGCCCGGGATTAGCCCCGGCGAAACCCAGAATGAGCGACACATTCGTGACCAGACCGTCACTGATGCCAAATATCGCCGCGCGAAACCAACCACCAGAGATCTGTCGATGGTGAACTTCGTAGTGCTTGACGGTCACGCCGTAATCCTACGACAGCCCTAATTGTCTAAAATCGTTTTGGCCGGAAACTAAGGTCTCTTTGGAGGTTGTGATGACAATGCACGTGGACAGCATCGAGGACCTGACGCCGCTGGTCGGCACCCACCTGGGCTATTCGCCGTACCGCACGATCACCCAGGAGCAGGTCCAACTCTTCGCCGACGCCACGGGCGACTACCAGTGGATTCACCTCGACCCCGAACGCGCGGCAACCGGCCCCTTCGGTCAGACGATCGCCCACGGCTATCTCACGCTGTCACTGGTGCCCGTCCTCTTGAGTTCGGTCATGCGCGTCGGTGGCGTAAAGATGGGCATCAACTACGGCGCCAACAAGGTCCGCTTCATGAATCCCGTGCTCGTGGGCTCGGAGATTCGTGCCGGCGCCACGCTCGCCTCGGTCGAGAAAATTGACGGTGGCGTCCAGGTGGTCCTGGACGTGGTCGTTGAAATGAAAGACGCGACGAAGCCGTCGTGTGTCGCTCAAGTGGTGTCGCGCTACTACGTCTAGTTCCTTAATGCCCATCACCCCCCTACCCCAAGGCGAAGAGAAGACCCGTCAGGTTCGCGCCATGTTCGACGCGATTGCCAGTCGCTATGAACTGGTGAACAAACTCATGACCTTCGGTCTCGACGCGCGGTGGCGTCGACGGGCCGTCGCCGATCTTCGACTGCCGCCTAACAGCTTGGTACTCGACATCGCCGCCGGCACCGGTGACTTCACCCGGGAACTGGTTCGCCAAGGTCACCGGGCAGTGGCGACGGATCTCAGTCTGGGCATGTTGCGAGCGGGCAGTGAGATGCCCGACGCCGTACAGGCTGACGCGTCAAGCCTGCCCTTTCGCTCTGCCAGTTTCGACGGCATCACGTGCGGCTACGCGCTGCGCAATTTCACCGACCTCTCGGCGACCTTCGACGAGATGGCGAGGGTTACCCGCGGCGGCGGCCGGCTCTCTCTCTTAGAGGTCTCTGAACCACGTTCCGGTCTGTGGCGCGCGGGGTTTCGATTCTGGTTCCGCCGCGTGGTGCCCTTCATTGGATCACTCGTCTCGGACCGCGCGGCCTACCAGTACCTGCCCCGGTCAACGGCCTACCTGCCGTCACCGGACGAGATCGTTCGCATGCTCAACAGTGCCGGCTTCAGCGCCGTCAATCACCGTCGCATTATGGGCGGGTTGAGCCAACAGTTCATCGCCACGAGGTCACGATGAGATTCGTGCGCGAAGAGATAACCGCCCTCGGTTGGGATCAACTGCGAACCCTGGGCGCACGCGACGGCTGGCTCGTAGAGACGGCCGAGGTCCTGCGCAGCGGTTTTGGTCCGGCCGCGCTCACGATTGACTTGGGTGGCGGCCTCGACGTCCACACTGACGCACTCGTCGAGTTACAACGCCACGAGATCGCCGGTGTCGACGGTCCGCCCGGCACCGGCATCGTCGCCTTCGCCACGCTGCCCTTCGACCGCACCGCGCCGGGACAGCTCAGCGTGCCCACCTACGTCATCACTCAAACCAAGGACGGACGGGCCTGGCTGACGTCGCCCGACGGGTCTCGTGATTTCCGGGAGTCATTGGCCAATGTCGTCGCACCGAGCCAAGAGACCCAGAGTCTGCGCTCGCTCTCCTACCAGCCCACGCCGGAGGAATACGCCCACAACGTTGCACTCGCAGTGGAGTTACTTCGTCGCAAGGAGATTGACAAGGTAGTCCTCGCCCGTTCGGTGCTCGGCACCGTACCCGAAGCGCTGGACGGTGCCGCCATTGCCGCGAGGTTACGGGTGCGCGAACCCATCTGCACGATCTACAGCTTGCCCACCACGGAAGGTCGCCGCTTCGTCGGGGCCAGCCCCGAGCTCTTGGTGCGCCGTACGGGCGCCACGTTCGAATGCAACCCCTTAGCGGGCACTATTGCGCTGCCACCCAACGAAGCGCCCGACGATTATCAGACGTGGTTGCTGGGCAGCACGAAGAATCTCCACGAGCATGGCGTGTTGGTTGACGAACTCGTCCAGCAACTCTCGAGCAGCTACGACGAGATCACCGCCGATCCCAATCCATCCATCGTGACGTTGCGTTCCATCGCGCACCTGGGCACGTGGGTAAAGGGTCTGCGACACGACGCCGCGAGCGCACCCGACGCGCTCGAACTACTGCGACTGTTGCACCCCACCGCGGCAGTCGGTGGCATTCCGCGCAACGACGCCTACGAGCTCATCGTGCGCCTAGAGCAACACGACCGCGGACACTACGCCGGCCCGCTCGGATGGATTGACAACAACGGCGACGGCGAGTGGTGGATTGGCATTCGCGGCGTCATCATCAACGGCACGGCCTTCGAAGCGTGGGCCGGGGCCGGCATCGTCAGTGAGTCGGACCCCATTGCCGAACGCGAAGAGACCAAGGACAAATTGGCCGCCGTACTGTCGTCAGTTTTGGTCGACCGCGTCTAACGATTTCCTGTTGGCGAAAGGTCGCTCGACGGCCCATTTGGTTACCAGCCACAGAGCTTCGATGACGATGCTCTTGGACATCTTGGAGTCACCGTGCGTGCGATCGGTGAAGGAAATCGGTACCTCGATGATCGAGGCACCGCCGCGCCGCGCCCGGTGTGTCATCTCGATTTGGAACCCGTAGCCGTCGGCGGTCACTGACTGGTAGTGGATTTTTTCTAACGCGCTCTTGGAATAGACGCGAAAGCCTGACGTTGAGTCAGCGACTTTCAGTCCCAGCATGATCGTCGCGTACTCATTGCCGCCGCGCGAGAGCAACTTCCTCGAGAGTGACCACTTGGGTATGACGCCGCCTTTGATGTAGCGCGAGCCAATGACCACTTCGTGGGTGCTCGCAGCCACGAGCAACGACGGCAGAGACCGCGGGTCATGCGAGAAGTCGCAATCGATTTCAACGAAGTACTCGAAATCGCGTTCGAGTCCCCAGGTGAATCCCGCGCGATAGGCCCCACCGAGGCCGGCCTTGGCCGGTCGACTAAGAAGATGAATCTGACCCAACTCTTCGGCAATTTTTTCCGCCACTTTCGCGGTGCCGTCGGGGCTGTCGTCATCAACGACCAAGATGTCCGCGCTCGGAACCACTTCACGCAACGTGCGCAACATCGTTTCGACGTTGAGTATCTCGTTATAGGTAGGCAGGATCACGAGAGTTCGCACCCCGGAATACTACTTATTCCTTTAGAATGAAGTTTTCGGGTTACGCCCGTGGTGACTAGAAAGTGGAACGCTTAAAGAAGCCATATGTCCGAGCCTGAGCCCGCCCCCAAGAAAAGTCGATTCGCGATACCTCGCGAGATTCGCATCATCCTCAGTGTTGGCAGTCTGATCTTCGTCTTTGAATACCTCGTGTTGCCCCAGTTCTTGTCGGCGCACAAGTCGTTGCACAAGTCGTTGCACCTGCTCGCCTCGCTCAATCCGCTCATTGTCTTTGCCGCCATTATCTGCGAGGTGGCGGCCATCTACGCCTACGTAGAACTCACGAGAACCGTGCTCTATCCCTACGCGCCCAGTCGCTACAACACCATGCGAGTGAACCTGGCGGGCCTCGCTATCAGCCACATCGTCCCGGGCGGCACGGCGCCGGCCGGCGCACTCGCCTACCGCTTCTACAACAAGTTTGGCGTGCCCAGGGAGACCAATGCCTTTGGACTCGCGGCCCAGGGCGCGGGCTCGGCCGTGGTGCTCAACATCATCTTCTGGATGGCGCTCGTCATTTCCATCCCCCTGCAGGGGTTCAATCCCGCCTACGGATTCGCGGCCCTGGCCGGGGTGTTTTTGCTGACCGCGTTCTTTGGCACGGTGCTGCTGATTACCCGCGGCCAACGCCACGCGGACACGTGGTTACGCGCTGCCGCCCGACACATCCCGGCACTCAATCCCGACACCGTGTCCTCGCTCTTAAGCAAG
>JBEKQN010000015.1:0-25570 GCA_049519675.1 Acidimicrobiales bacterium
GAGCCCCGTTAAAGCGGCCGCGCTGGAGATGGGGCTCGACGTGAGCCATGACATTGGTGAGCTTAAAAGCCGTGACATTGAGCGTGGGGTAGTGGTGGCGTACGGATCACTGATCCGCGCGCCGGTGCTCGAAGAACTTCCGATGTTGAACGTGCATTTCTCACTACTGCCACGCTGGCGCGGGGCCGCGCCGGTGGAGTGGGCCATCCTGGCCGGCGATGAAGTCACGGGGGTGTCAATCATGTCGCTCGAAGTGGCGCTCGACACCGGTCCCGTGCACCTCGCGCGCCAACTTTCAATCGGTGACAAAAACGCGAGGGAACTTCTCGAGGAACTGAGTCAACTGGGCGCAACGGCACTGCTCGAAGTCTTGGCGTCACCCGACCTGCTCGCGCACCCGCGCGCGCAAGAAGGCGAGGCCACGTACGCGGCCAAGCTGACGGCCGAAACGTTCCACGTGGTGCCCACGATGGACCAAGCCCTGATGCTGCGCACGGTGCGTCTAGGACGCGCCTTTACCGTGGTCAATGGCCGTCGTTTACGAATCTTTCGCGCACACGCAACGCAAGTGACGGGCGCGGCCGGCACGCTCAGCGTGGTCGGTGCCACGCCGGTGCTCGAAGGTGCGCTCGGAGCGATTGCCCTGGACGAGGTGCAGCCCGAAGGTTCGACGCCGATGTCGGCGACAGCGTGGTGGGCGGGCGCGCGAGTGGATAGCGCTACCGCCGTATGGTCCTAGACGCGCAGCCCCGCCCATAGGCTTGATTGGTGACGTTAATTGATGCTGGTCCTGCGGGCGCTCTTCGAATAGCTCCTTCGATATTGGCCGCAGATTTCGGCTCACTCGCCAATGCCGTCGAGGGAATTGACGCGCAAACCGACTGGTTGCACGTGGACGTGATGGACGGTCACTTCGTGCCGAACGTCTCAATTGGACCCCCCGTCGTCGCGTCGTTGCGCAAGTACAGCGACAGATTTTTCGATTGCCATCTCATGATGAGCGAGCCCGGCCGATACCTAGAGTCATTCGCCAAGGCGGGCGCCGACGGCTGCACCGTGCACGTGGAAGTGGGTGGGACCGCAACACTGATCAGCGATGCCCGCTCACTCGGACTTCGCATTGGTTTGGCGGCCAACCCCGACACGCCCTACGAAAAGGTCGAACCGTTTCTCGGTGACATCGATCTACTGCTCTTGATGACGGTCTTCCCGGGTTTCGGTGGTCAGTCCTTCATGGCTGACGTCATGGGCAAGGTGGCGACCGCGCGTCGTGACGTCGAGTCGAATTCCCTGGCGTTGGACATTGAAGTTGATGGCGGCATTGATCTCGTGACGGCGCCGGTAGCGGTGCGCGCGGGAGCCAACGTCCTGGTCGCTGGATCGGCGATCTTTTCGCGACCTCATCCGCTCGAGGCCGCACTCGCGCTGCGCACGGCCGCCCTCGAAGGTCGTGAGTGATGTTCACCAACACCGACCTGATGCTCATGGCGGTCCAGGCAGGCGACAAGGCGCGCTACCTCGCGCCGCCGAATCCCTGGGTGGGTGCGTTGGTGGTGGGCGAACGCGGCGTCGTGATCGCCGAGGGTCATACCCAGGTACCCGGTGAGGCGCACGCCGAGATCGCCGCGTTGCGTCGCGCGGGCGAACGCGCGCTGGGCGCCACACTGGTCGTCACTCTTGAGCCGTGTTGTCACGTGGGACGGACCGGGCCGTGCACCGACGCCATCATCAAGGCCGGAATTTCACGAGTGGTCGTCGGCACAATCGATCCGGATTCGCGCGTGTCGGGTCAGGGGATCGCGCTACTTCGCGCGTCGGGCATCGACGTGGAGGTCGGCATCGAAGAGGACGTCGTGCGCGCTCAACTCGCGCCGTACCTGTGGCACCGCGTGACCGGTCGTCCGTACGTCGTCGCCAAGATTGCCTCGACCCTTGATGGAGTCGTCGCCATGGCCGACGGAACGAGCAAGTGGATAACGGGAGAGCCGGCCCGTCTCGACGCGCACGTCGTACGCGCCCAAAGCCAAGCAATCATCGTGGGCGCCGGTACGGTGCGCAGCGACGATCCACGCCTCACGGCCCGTCTCGACGACATCATTCTCGAACCGCTGCGCGTGGTGCTGGGTCACGCACCCGAGAACGCGCGAGTGAGACCGTGCCTAGAACGCACTGGCGATCTCGGATTCATCCTGGACGAACTGGCCCACCACGACGTGATCCAAGTGCTCGTCGAGGGCGGCCCCACAACCATGAGTTCTTTCTTCGCGGCCGGTCTCGTCAACCACGTCGTGTGGTACCAGGCGGCGGCTTTTGCGGGCGCTGAGGGCACGGCCGGGGCACTGAGAAGCCTTTCAACATCAACAATTGGTCAACTTCGCCGAGGACGTCTGGTGGACGTGCGGCGAATCGGCGAAGATATACGTATAGACGTGGAGGTCTGATGGCGTTAGCGACGATCGAAGAAGCGATCATCCAATTACAGGGCGGCGGCATGGTCGTCGTTGTCGACGACGAGGATCGCGAGAATGAAGGCGACCTGATCATGGCCGCCGAAGACGTGACGGCCGAACACATGGCCTTCTTCTTGGAGCACACCTCGGGCGTATTCTGTGTCCCCTTGGAATCCGAGCGCGCCGACCAGCTGCAGCTGCCGCTGATGGTGGTGGCCAACACCGAGGCCCAGCGCACGGCCTTCACCGTGAGCGTCGACTTTCGCCACGGAACGTCCACGGGCATCTCCGCGAGCGACCGGGCCGCTACCATACGCGCCTTGATTGACCCCCAGACGCGCGCGAACGACCTCAACCGGCCCGGGCACATCTTTCCCTTGCGCTATCGCGCCGGCGGTGTCCTCAAGCGAGCCGGACACACGGAAGCGACCGTGGACCTGTGCCGACTTGCGGGCAAGTTTCCCGGCGGCGTGCTCTGTGAGATCGTGACGTCGGATAAGTCTGGCATGGCCCGACTACCGGAGCTCGAAGAGTTTGCCGACACGCACGGTTTGCCGCTCGTCTCAATTGCCGACCTCATCCGCTATCGCCGCCAGCACGAGAAGCTGGTGCGACGAGTGGCCGAGGCGTCGCTGCCCACCGAGCACGGGCAGTTCCAAGCCTTCGTCTTTGAGTCGGTACTCGACGGCGAGCAGCATCTCGCCCTGGTGTACGGCGACATTGCCAATACCAAGGACGTGCTCGTGCGCGTGCACTCGGAGTGCCTGACCGGCGACGTGATGGGCTCGATGCGTTGTGACTGTGGTCCCCAACTGCACACGGCGCTCGCGAAGATCGCTGCTGAAGGCGCGGGCGTCGTGGTGTACTTGCGCGGCCACGAGGGCCGCGGTATTGGACTGGGTCACAAGATTCGCGCGTACGCCCTGCAAGAAGAAGGTTCCGACACCGTCGACGCCAACATTGAATTGGGCCTGCCGGTGGACTCGCGCGAGTACGGCATTGGCGCTCAGATTCTGGTGGACCTGGGCGTCACGTCAATGCGCATCATGACCAATAACCCGAGCAAGTACGGCGGCCTCGAGGGCTTCGGTCTCAACATTGCCGAGCGCGTCGCCATCGAGAGCCTGCCGACGGAATTTAATATTGGCTACCTGCGCACCAAGCGCGAACGCATGGGCCACCTGCTCGACGGTCTTGATGAACTCAACTGACGAGACCAGTTTTGACGCGAGCGACACCGAGCAACTTCGTGCGCGCGCCGGCGAGTACCTAGAGGGAGCCCACGATGGCCGCGGGTTGCGCATCGGCATTGCCTGTGCGCGATTTAACGGCGCCATCACTTCTCGGCTGCTCGCCAGTGCACTCGACACGTTGACTGACGCCGGGGTCGATCGATCGGACATCTCGATTGGTTGGGTGCCGGGGGCGTTCGAGTTGCCGCTGCTCGCGCTGGCCTACGCCGACGCCAATCGCCCCTTCGACGCGGTGCTCACGTTGGGCGCGGTCATCCGCGGCGAAACGAGCCACTACGAAATCGTGTCGGGGGAGTGCGCTCGAGGGGTCCAGGACGTGCAACTCAGCACCAGAGTGCCCGTCGTGTTCGGCGTGCTGACCGTCGAAAACGTCGAGCAAGCTCTCGAACGTTCACTACCGGATGAAACCAACAAGGGACGTGAAGCCGCGTTGACGGCTCTGGAGATGGTGTCGATCCTTCGTCAAGGAACGATTGCCAGTTGATCGAGATTGCTGGTTTCGTTGACTCCTTTGACGATCGTCGAGGCGACGGTCAGGTCCTGAGTGACGACGGCCAGCGATTCTATTTCCATTGTGTGGAAATCAGTGACGGATCTCGGTCCATTCGCGTTGGAGCTCGGGTGACGGCCCAACGCCGGGTTGGACGACTGGGCCGTGATGAAGTTGGCGTCGTCACCGCTCGTTCGTAGCATTTGGCCAAAGGGTAGGGTTTGCCAATGGGTGACTATGACGATGCGCGAGTGCAGTGCACGGACACCACGGTCAATCTGCGCGCTTACTACTTTCCTTGGGGAACCAAACGAATTGCGTACAGTTCAATTCGCGGCATGACTCGCGTTGAGATGGGCCCGCTGCGAGGTCGGGCGAGAATCTGGGGGACCGCCAATCCGGGCTTGTGGGCCAACTTTGATCCCGGGCGTCCCAAGAAAAAGTTTGCCTTGGTCCTTGATCTCGGCAAGCGAGTGAAGCCGTTCGTGACGCCCGACGATCTCGACGCGGTGGAGACGTTGATTCGCGAGCGTGCGCATCTTGGACCGACCGACGGCCCACCCGCACGCGGTCCAATCATTTGAGAATGACCGACTCGTGGAGTGAAGAGCACGCTGCCCAGTGGTTAATGAGCGGGGCGAACACCACGCCATGACCGGCGGATATATCGCAAATTCACCCCGCCGAAGAAATGTCTTCATTGTCGCGACCGTTGTGGGATCCGTCGTAGTTGGCGTGCTCAACATCGTGAGTCCCGCAGGGTCGGCCGGTCATTCGCACGGAGCGTTGGCGCACGTGACGACCGCGATTCACCTGGATCAGCCTGCGGGCTTAGCCATAGCCCCCAACGGTGATCTGATCATCGCCGATCAGCAGCTCAATGAGGTCCTCGTGCGGCTGCCGTCAGGCAAGTTGTTTGTCATTGCCGGTACCGGTACCGCAGGATTCAGCGGCGACGGCGGTCGGGCCCTCGACGCGCAGTTGCGTAATCCCACTGCGGTGGCACTGAGCGCGAACGGGACGATATTCGTGGACGACCAGGGTAATAACCGAGTGCGAGCATTGTTGCCGAACGGCCGCATCAAAACGGTTGCGGGCAATGGGGCCACGGGCGGATCACGATACAAAGTTGGTTCCGTCGCGACCAGTGTGGCCATGTCGCCAAACGACGTGACCATTGGTCCCCGTGGCCGCTTGTATTTGGCCACGGCCAATGAAGTACTGGGACTTTCCGCGTCGGGCACGATCGTGAGTGTCCTTGATTTGACGAGCACGCCCGGTGTCAAGTTGCAATACCCAGATTGCGATCCCGAATCAATTGGTTTTGATCCCACCGGCAATCTCTTCTTGGGTTGCGGCAGTCGCGATCTGATCGAACGAATGACGAATGGTCGCTTCGCAAAAGTCGAATCCCAGTACCGCCCCCACGACTTTCCCGGCATGGCGTTCACCAAGGGCGGCGCACTCCTCATTGCCAATGGCGAGGTGCTGTTTGGAGTGATTGACAATCACGCCACTGCGCTGATTGGGCTGACGACGTTTCCGCACTCCGTGATCTGCGTACCGAGCGGGATCGCCGTGTCATCAAATGGCACTATCTATACCGACTGTCAATCGGGCGATGGATTTGATACCGGAGCCGGACTCGCGAAAATCACTCCCGGTGGGGGCATCGTGCTGCTGCGCCTCTGGAAGGAGCAGTAACTAGCTGTCGGGCCCCGCATCTTGTGACCTTCTGCTCTAGGGTCGTCGCGTTTTTGCATGAGACGCTTGATGAAACCGCTGACACTGGAGTCAACATGCGCCGTAAGACATTGGACCTACTACTTGTATGGCTGGGCGGACTGCTCACCATCATGCTGCTCGTCGCGGGCGCGGGCCTGCTCTTCGGTGCCAACTTCACTTCCTCGTCGGTGACGACCCAGCTCGCCCAACAGAAGGTCTACTTCGACAACACCGCGGCGCTCAATGCCGAGGGTCCCGCCGTGTCGAAGTACTTGGACCAGTACGCCGGTCAGCAACTGCTGACGGGCACCCAGGCCCAGGCCTACGCCAACCACTTCATCCAGGTCCACCTCGACGCCATCGATCACGGCAAGACCTACGCGCAGGCGAGCACCGCGTGCGACCTCGCCCCGACGGTGGCGTGCAACGCGCAGGACCAGTTGCTCTTCGAGGGTTCCACCACCAGGGGACTGCTGCTCAATGCGTACGCCTTCGGCACGATTGCCACCATTGCCCTGTACGCGGCCTTCGCGTCGTTCGCCCTCGCGTTCTTCATGCTGGTATTGACTCTGCTCGGACTGCGTCACTACCGCCAGGGCGACCCCGAGGTCACCATCTAGCGGTATCACTTCGACGGGCGAACTCGGGCCCCCTCTCGGGTTCGCCCGCTGTACCAAACTCGTGCGCCCGGATGTCCTTTCAAGCGCTCTTGTTTGTGTGCAGACCATCGTCATACGCACGACTCCGCCTTGCAGAGACGTGCTCCTGTGAAAGACTCGACTAATGAAGAATCGTCAACTCAGTCGCTCCCAACGCATTGCGATCATCATTGGTCTCGGTTTCGCCTGCGACGCGCTCGGCCAATGGTTGATGACGATTGGTTCACGGGGCCTCTTTGGTTGGACGGGCTACGCCCCACTCAACGTCCAATCGCTGTCGGCATTGGAGGGTGGACTGCATCCCTGGGTGCGATTCGTCATCTGGATGATCCTGATTGTCGTGTGGACCAGCGCCGCGGTGTTACTGCTCCGGGAGCGCCCGAGCGCGCGGCCAGACGCTCCAGCGACCTAGATCTGCGTCACATTACGCACTGTCGCTGGCGGCGGCGCGCACGTAGACCTGTTGGACTTCGGCGAGGGCGCTGCGGTACAGCGCCACGTTCTCACCCAGTCGTTCGTCGCCGGCCTTTACGATCGCGGCCACGATGTCGATGGTCAACTGCGCCTGGCTGAGATTGGCCGGGCTGGAAGCAAGGTGGACCGCGGCCAACTGGATCAAATGAAATATGTAGTTGCCGAGGATGAGTTCGACGGGCGTAGCCCGCAACATCTCGAGCTCGTCGGCCTCTTCGGCACTGTCAGTGGATTCGGACTCATCATTCACGCCATTCAAGGTAGTCGTCGAACGCCATTTCGTGCACCAAAAAGCGAGAGAATCGCCTTCTGCTACTCTTGTGAGGCAGTTCAGCAAGTGAGGTTGGCAACGCCGACGTCCACCTAGGCACGAAGAGTGCATTGGGTTCCAGGAGTTTTGCGCCCCGCTTGCCGTGGCGACACCACAGTGGTGTCGCGTAGAGCGAGGAGAGAATTATCGCAACAGTGCCTGGAGACCACCGCGTCAACGATCGCATTCGTGTGGACAGTATTCGTCTTATTGACAATGAGGGAAATCAACGTGGCGTGATTTCGACCCGCGAAGCGCTGGAGTTGGCCCGCAGTCTGGATCTGGACCTTGTGGAAATCGCCCCGACGGCGAACCCGCCCGTATGTCGAATCATGGACTACGGCAAGTTCAAGTTCGACGAGGCTCAGAAGGCCAAGGAATCGCGTCGCAAGACACTCAACGTCGGCGTCAAGGAGATGAAGTACCGTCCGAAAATCGGGCCCGGTGACTTTGACACGAAGACTCGCCTGGTCGAGCGGTTCCTGACTGAAGGTCACAAGGTGAAGATCACCATCATGTTCCGTGGACGAGAGTCGGCCCACCCCGAACTCGGCGCCAAGATATTGGACCGCATAGTCGAGAAGTTGACGGACATCGCCAAGATCGAATCGGCACCGAAATTGGATGGGCGCAACATGATCATGGTGCTGGGCCCGGACAAGAAGTCCAAACCCAAGAATGAAGATGGCGCCAAACCGGCCGTCAAGCAAGTGGTGGCAGCAGTGGCCTCGGCCGCCGCGCCAACAGAGATCGAGCAGCAAGAAGTCGCGCCGAGCACATCGGGCGAAGCAACGTTAGAGGAGGGCTGAGATGCCGAAGATGAAGACAGACAGTGGTGCGAAGAAGCGAATCAAGGTGACCGGATCCGGTCGTCTGCGCCGGCGCAAGGCCTTTCGCGGCCACCTCATGGAGGGCAAGTCCTCCGTGCGCGCGCGTCGACTCGGTCGCGACACCGACCTTTCGCCCGGCCAGGAAAAGAACGTCAAGAAGTTGATGGGCCTGTAAGAACGAGTTAGGAAAGAGGAACCGACATGGCACGTGTCAAGAGGGCGGTCAACGCCAAGAAGCACCACAAGGCAGTACTCGAAGAGGCGAAGGGGTACTACGGCGACCGCAGCCGGACCTTTCGCGCCGCGAACCAGGCCGTGCAGCACTCGGGGGTTTACGCCTTTCGCGACCGTCGAGCGCGCAAGGGCGAATTCCGCAAGCTCTGGATCCAGCGCATCAACGCCGGCACCCGGGCCCACGGCATGAGCTACAGCCGTTTTATTGCGGGCCTCAACGCCGCCGGCATTGAAGTCGACCGTCGCATTCTGGCGGACTTGGCCGTGAACGACAGCGCCGCGTTCGGCGCCATCGTCGCCCAGGCCAACGACGCGCTGTCGAAGTAGGCCGTCCTGATTGAGGCCTTGGGGTCGTCACACCAGCGGGTGCGTCGACTTCGCCGCCTCGTCCAGAAACGTTCACTTCGCTGGAGTGAGGGCGTCTGTGTCCTCGAAGGGCCGGACCTCATCGCGGCCGCACTCGACACCGCCGTCGAATTTGAAGCCCTCTACGTCGATGGCGCACACGTCGACGGTCCTGAGGTTGCGGCTCTCGTTGATCGCGCGCAGGCGGCCGGCGTTCGGATCTTCGCGTTGGCGCCGGGAGTACTCGAAAAGGTCGCCGACGCCACTACACCCCAGCCGCTGCTCGCCGCCGTCCGTTTTCCGATTGCGCAGTTGAGTGCGATTCCTAGCGAGGGTCTCGTCCTGGTGCTACACGACGTGCGCGATCCCGGCAACGCCGGGACCATCATTCGTTCGAGCGATGCCGCGGGGGTCGCGGCGGTGATCTTCACTGGCCAGTCGGTGGATCCCTTCAACCCCAAGACGCTTCGTGCCACGGCTGGATCGATTTTTCACGTGCCCGTCGCCGTGGGCACACTAGAAGAGACGCTCGACCACTTTGTCGCGACGGGCGCCCACACGTACGCGACGCTCGTGCGCGGGGGAGTGGATCACCGCACTGTCGATTTTTCGGAGCCCTCCGTCGTCGTCATTGGCAACGAGGCCGACGGCCTCGACGACGACGCGGTCGCCGCGTGCCAGGGCGCCGTCAGCATTTCTATGGCCGGGCGAAACGAGTCGCTCAACGCGGGAGTGGCCGCGGCACTGATTGCCTTCGAGGCTCTATGGCAGCGTCAAGGCGCCGATTCACCCCAGCCGCCATCTAGCCTTACTGGGACATGACGCCCTCGCCCCTCGCCAATCTCGACAGCCAAAAGGCTGAACTGCTGGTGTCCATCGCGGCCCTTTCGACGCTTGACGCCCTGCGCGAAGCCGAGCCAACGATCACGGGCAAGCGCTCGATTTTGTCCTCGCTCCAGAAGTCGTTGGGATCACTCGAGCCCGACGCACGACGCGACGCCGGCGCCCAATTACAAGAGGCCCGACGTGAAGTCGAGGATGCGCTGTCGCGGCGCCGCGAGGAGTTGGCGCAGGCTCAGCGCGCCGAGTCGCTGGAGGCCGACCGTCTCGACCTCGGCGACGTCGTGGTGAGTGCGCTTCGCGTGCCGGTCTCGATGGGCCATCCCAATCTGGTGGCGAACACCCAGCGGGCGCTGGAAGACGTCTTCGTGGGCATGGGCTTTACCGTCGCCGATGGTCCCGAGGTTGAGAGCGACTGGTATAACTTCGAAGCGCTCAACATCCCGCCGGCCCACCCGGCACGGGGTCTGTGGGACACGTTCTACGTGGATCTCGGGGAACCCGAAACCGTCGTGCTGCGAACCCATACGTCACCCACGCAGATTCACTTGATGGAAGCGGCGGTCACGAATAACTCGCTGCCGATCCATTCAGTGATGCCCGGTCGTTGCCACCGGCGTGACACGCCCGACTCGAGCCACCTACCAACCTTCCACCAGATTGAAGGACTCGTGGTCGATCGCGGCATCACCTTCGCGGACCTCGCGGGCGTCATCGAGACGTTCACCCGGTCGTACTTCGGTGCGGACATTGCGGCGCGCCTTCGTCCCGGATACTTCCCGTTCACCGAACCATCGGCCGAGTTCGAGATCACCTGCACGATCTGTCGCGGTGAGGGGTGTCGCACATGCTCCCAGACCGGGTGGCTGGAACTTGGCGGTTCGGGCATGTTGGACCCCGCAGTCTTAGAGGCCGTGGGTATTGATGGCAACGAGTGGAGTGGATTCGCGTTCGGCTTCGGCATCGACCGTTGCGCGCAGATGCGCTACCAAGTCGGCGATATGCGCGCGCTCATAGAAAATGACACCAGATTTTTGAGGCAGTTCTCGTGAGGATCCCGCTGTCGTGGTTACGCGACTTTGTCGACCTGCCCGAGTCGGCCGCGACCCTGCGACCGACGCTGGATGACCTGGGCCTGGTGGTCGAGGGAATCGACACGATGGGTGAGGGCCTCGAGGGCGTCGTCGTGGCGCGCATCGACGAGATTCGCGCCATTGACGGCGCGGACCGGGTCCGCCTCGTCGTGGTCGACGCCGGCGACGGCCCGCTGGAGATTGTCTGTGGCGCCACAAACTTCGCGTTGGGCAATCACGTGCCGCTCGCGCCGGTCGGCGCGACGCTGCCGGGTGGATTCGAGATCGCGCAGCGAACGATGCGCGGGGTCACCTCTAACGGCATGCTCTGCTCGGGTCGCGAGCTCGGCCTCAGTGACGACCATCGCGGTCTCTTGATCCTCGATGAGATGACAACGCCGCAGGTCGGTATGGGCCTTCTCGAGGCGCTCAGCATTTCTCCCGACGAGATATTTGACATCTCGGTAGAGGGCAACCGACCCGACGCCTGGTCGGTCGAAGGGGTCGCGCGTGATCTGGCGACCCGACTCGGTCGAACCCTGCGCTCGCCGAACCTCGCGACACCAAACGTGAACGACAAGAGCGAGTTGTTCGCGTCGGCCGGGATCGACGCACCTGATCTGTGCGGACGATTAACGGTGTCGGTGTTGCGCCACGTGGTGGTCCGACCGTCACCGGCGTGGCTGGTCCAGCGTCTCGAGAGCGCGGGCATGCGAGCGATTTCTAACGTGGTCGACGCGTCGAACTACGTAATGCTCGAACTCGGCCAACCCACGCACCCCTACGACGCCAACTTTGTCGCGGGCCACACGATTCGAGTCCGCCGGGCGCGAACCGGAGAGACCATACAGACGCTGGACGGGGTGCAGCGCCAACTCGCCATGCCCGGGCGCGGTCTCGGTGACACTGGGGATGACTGCGTTATCGTCGACGGCGACGACCAATTGCTCGGTCTCGCCGCCATCATGGGTGGCGCCACGAGTGGGACCCGTGACTCGACCACTGACGTGTTGTTAGAGGCCGCATTTTTTGACCCCATGACCGTGGCCCGATCATCAAAACGCCACGGTCTGCGCAGCGAAGCGTCCAACCGCTTCGAGCGCGGTGTTGATTGGCAGCTGGCGTTACGCGCCGCAGCCCGCTTCGTGGAGGTGTTACGCGAGAGCAATCCCGAACTCGAGTGGCTGTCCGATCCGCTCGACGTGCGCGGCGACGTTCCCATTGCCCCGACCATTGAGTTGCGCGCCGGCGACGTGGAGCGCCTCCTGGGCGTCGAAATCTCATTTGAGGAGTCAACGTCCATTCTGCGAGGGTTGGGATTCAGCGTCGAGGCGAAGGATGACGCGCTCTTCGTGACCGCGCCCTCGTCCCGCCTCGACGTGCGACACGGGGTCGCCGGGCGCGCGGACGTGATCGAAGAGATCGCACGTCTCTACAGTTACCTGCGACTCCCGCGCCACACGCCCACGTGGCCTGAGCCGGGCGGACTTAATGAACAACAGCGCCTGCGCAGAACGATCCAAGACGTGGCGGTGGATCTGGGCGTGCACGTTGCCTGGACACCCACGCTCGGAAGCGACGCTGACTTTGACTTACTGAGCGCCGGCCAGCCGCGGGTGCGCATCACTAACCCACTGGCGGAGGACGAGTCGGTGATGCGCGCCAGCATGGTGGTCGGGCTGGTGCGCGCGTGGGGCCGCAACGTCGAACGCGGCACCGGCAACGTGTTGCTCGGCGAACTCGGCACCGTATTCGCGCACCCCGATACCGTCGACGTTCCGCGCGTGACCAGGGGCGGGGAGGGCGGCACGGTGCTGCTGAACCTGCCCAGCGAGAACGAGCGATTCACGATTCTCTTGGGGCGCCCAGGTGATGACGCGACGACGGCCGTGGCCCTGTGGTCGGCGATGGCTGAACGACTAGGCCTCGCGGATGTTGTCGTGCGCGGTCGTGCCGACCTGCCGACCAGTTTTCATCCAACTCGCACGGCCGTGCTGGTTGACCGCGATTCCGGCGCGGAGCTCGGGCTGGTGGGAGAAGTCGATCCGCAGCTGGTCAGAAAGCTGGTGCCGTCATTGATCAATCGCCGTCTCGGCATTCTCGACATAAACGTCGACGTGCTCGCCGATGCGTCGCTCGTCGCACGACGCAGCGAGATGGTCCACATGCCGAGTCGCTACCCCAGTGCCGTCGTTGACCTCGCCCTCGTCACGCCGCTCAATGTGCACGCCCAGGACTTGGCGCACGCGCTTCGCGCCGCGTCAGATCTCGTCGAAGATGTCCAGCTCTTTGACGTTTATCGAGGCACATCGCTGACGCCGGGTTCGCGCAGTCTTGCCTATAGCGTCCGCTTCAGTTCAACAGATCACACGTTGAGCGACGAAGAGGTGAGTGGCGCTCGCGATGCACTTATTGCGTGTGCCGGCGAACTCGGTGCCACCCTGCGATAGTCGAGTGGTCAACCGAAGGTGAAGTCGTAGGCCTGCACCCCCGGGGAGAACTTGAGATTGAGCAGTCCTTGCGAGTCTGATTTCTGCTTCAGCAACGTATAGAGACGGGCGTAGCCCGAGACGTGGATGGTCTTGATGGGCGCGCCGTTGAGTGACACCTGAATGGTGCCGTGACCGTTCAAGACTAAGTAGACGTCGATGGCGTCGAAGTTCAGCGTGAGCTGCGAACTGCCCTTGGCGACAATCTGCTGATTCTCGGTGAGCCAACGCCCCGAGAGCGCGTAACTGAACTCGGGGATGGACGCCGGAAAGTGGTAGAGCGCATCTTCATTGGCCACCGGCTCGGCGCCGTCCAAATACTGCGAGCGATCGGCACCGAGGTAGGTCTCGGGGCTCGTCTCGACTGTCGGCGTGAGGTCCGGCACGTTGGTTGGCGGCGGCAACTTGAGGTCGGGATTGGCCTTGCTGAGCAGCGACCGGATCAAGTCTTCGTCAGCGGTGTAGTTGCCCTCGCCGTAGTCGACGTGACGGATCACTCCGTTAGCGTCGATCAGATATTCGCCGGGCCAGTAGTTGTTGCGGTAGGCAGTCCACGTGTCGAGGTTGTTGTCCACGGCGACGGGGTACTTCACCCCGAGACTTTTCACCGCCGACTTTATATTGCTGAGCACGTGCTCGAAGGCGAACTCGGGGGCCTGCACGCCGATGACGTCGAACCCACTCTTGTGATAGCGCTTGTACCACGCCTCGACGTGGGGCAACGTGCGTTGACAGTTGATGCACGAGTAGGTCCAGAAGTCCACGAGCACGACGTGACCGTGCAGGGCCTCGAGCGAGAGCGGCTGGTCCTTGGCGGTATTGAGCCAGTTCGTGATGCCGGTGAACTGCGGCGCCGCACCGCACTTGGAGAGACCTTGGGAGTACCCCTCGGCGGCGTACTGCTCGCAGGTCGTGAGCGACCCGTCGCTGGAGGGCTTTGAGTAGGTCAGGTTGTTGAGCTGTTTGAAGGCAAAGGAGTTGCCCTCAACGTGGTGCTGCAGCGCGTTGGTGTAGCCGGGCACGAGCTTCTGGATGCCGTTCGTGAGGTTAAGAGCCAGCGCACCAGCCATGAGAATGAGCAGCACGCCGCCCCCGGGACGAAGCCGTCGGGCACGCCTTGAGAGGTCGCGGTTGCGCTCGATTAGCCGATCTCCGGCGAGCGCGATGGCGAGCAGGGGCACCGCCGCGCCGGCGGCAAAGAAGAAACTCAAGAGCACGCTGTAGAAAGTGGCGTGGTGCCGGGTGCCGAGCACCGTTACTGCGGTGAGCACGGGTCCGGCACAGGGAACGAAGACCGCGCCGAGGCCCAGACCGAACAGGAACGCGGAGCCGTCGCGGCGTGGGCCACTGCGCGTAAAGCGAGCGAACGGCTTTTCGAGGAGTCGCTCGAGATTGGGGATGAGCAGCGCGACGCCGTACACGAAGAGCAACGCCAAACCAATGTCGCGCAGCAGGTTCTGGGGTAGTCCAAGCGAGCTGAGAACGGCCGAACCCACGGCGGTGATCAGCGCAAAACTTATGACCAGACCCAAGACGACCGCGACCGCTCGACGCCGGCGAGCCGCGAGCGGTCGTTCTTCGTTGGTGACCGGATCGGCCCATCCAACGAGGACCACCGGCAGGATGGGCAGGATGCACGGCGAGATGCCGGCGATGAGACCGGCGACAAATCCAATGAGCAGTAGGACAATCACGGGTGTGCGACGAGTTGCATTGAAACCACATTACGGGTGCACTCGCGCCCGAGTCCGCGCGCGAGTGGTTCAAAGTCCATACATTTACGAGTAATTTATGTAAGTGATTGAGTTCGTTACGATGACTGACGAAGGCCGCCACTTCTCTAAGCAACGTCCGATTCGTATCTCGGATTGCGGGCCGGATGGCCACCTTCGCCTCGACGGGGCGGCCCGGTATCTCCAAGATGTGGGCACCGACGACTGGGACGACGTGGGCACCGGATCGTCGCTGGTGTGGGTCGCACGGCGCACCGCGTTGCGCCTGGCGCCGGGTGGGCGTTGGCCGAGGCTCGGAGAGCTCGCGCAGTTGATCACGTGGTGTGGCGGCACGGGCGCCGCGTGGGCCGAACGGCGCACGAACATACTGGTGGACGACAAATTGATGGTGGAAACGGCGTCGCTGTGGGTTCCAGTCAACGCGGTGGGCCAGCCGCAGAGAATCCCTCAGAGTTTCATTGACCTCTACGGCATCGCAGCCCAGGGTCGCAAGGTCTCGGCTCGCGTCACGCGCAGTGTTCCTCCCGACGGGGCCACGTCACGGCCCTGGGCCCTTCGGCGCTCCGACATCGACGTCATTGACCACGTCAATAACGCGGCCATCTGGCAGGCCGTCAACGAGATCGTGGATGGCCCTGTCGAGTACGCAGAACTTACGTTCCACGGCGCGATACTCGAGAGTGACCACGTAGGTCTCGTGGGTGCGGCTGACCAGATGTGGCTGGTGGTAGACGATGACGTGCGAGTGTCAGGGAGCTTTACACCGGCGCGCTGACTGGTCTCCTGCTACCGGTCGCCAGGATGCAGCCTAAGAGCACCAGCGGAAACCCCACGATGATGCCGGCGGTGAGCGGTTCGTTGAGCAAGGTGATGCCGAGGACCACGGCAATGGCCGTGTTGAAATACGTCACCACCACGCTGCGCGAGGAGCCGACTTCCTTGACCAACTCAAAGAAGACGAGGAACGCCGCCGCGGTGCAGACCACCGAGAGCACGGCGACGCAGCTCCAGGTTTCACCCGAGATGTGCTGAGGCCAGTGCGTAATGCTCCACGGCACCCAACAGATGGCCACGACCATTGTCGCACCGGCGACCACGACCGGTCCGGGCACGTGGGTCAGTTTGGTCGCCAGGATGATTGGCCCGACGGTGTAGCCCAGTGCCACCAGCATCATGCACCCAATCCACTTGAGTGACCCTCCACCAAGGTCCAAACCAACGAGGAAGGCCACACCGAGCGCGCCGATGGCGAGGCCCAACATGCGCCGGCCCGTGATGTGGTCTTCGGTGCGGCGGATCCGTTGGGCCACCACCGCAAAGAGCGGCACCGCACAGATGAGCAGGCTGGTGAGCGAACTGGTGATGTGCTTTTCCGACGTCGACATCAAGAACCAGGGAATGCCGAACTCGACCACGCCGAAAGTCGCGATCCAAAAGAAGTTTTTACGCAGTAGTGGCAACTGTCCGCGTGAGGCAATGAGCGGCAGCATCATCAGAGCTGCGGGCAGCGTGCGGCCCAATACCAGTACGCCGGGATTGAGGTGGCGAACCGCGATCCGGATCAATAGGTAGGGGATGCCCCAGATGACGGCCATGGCTAGGAAGAGGAGCCACCCGCGCTTCGACATGGCGTCATCCTAGTAGTCAGGAATTTTATTTGCACTTTTCTCACCTCGTGTGCATAAAATGTCACATGAGGATTGCCATCGTTGGGGCGACGGGTTACGCCGGGTCAGAGGTGTTACGCCTCTGCGCGTCGCATCCTGATCTCGAGGTCGTGATCGCCACGGGCGATTCGAATGTCGGCCGATCGGTGGCTGAGTTTGTCCCGGCACTCGCGGCCATATACCGCTCACTGACCTTCTCGCCGGTCTCGATGATCTCCCAGACCGATCTCGATGTGGCGTTCGTGGCCTTACCCCACGGACACAGCCAACACCTCGTGCCCGACCTGCTCAAATCCGGTATGCACGTCGTTGATCTCGGGGCCGACTTTCGATTGAAGAAGGCCGAGGACTACGTGACCTGGTACGGCCAGGCCCACGCCGATCCCGCACTGCTCGCGACCTCGGTCTACGGACTCGTCGAACGGCACCGTAAGGAATTGGTCGGTGCCACGCTGATCGCGGTGCCGGGCTGTTATCCCACGGCCAGCGCCCTGGCGCTAGGGCCGTTTCTGGATCGTGGCCTGATGGACAACACCGGCATCATTGTCAACGCGCTCAGCGGCGTCTCGGGGGCGGGGCGCGCAGCGAGCGACCGTCTGCACTTCGCGCGTCTGTCCGGCAACGCGGAAGCCTACGGGCTCCTCACTCACCGCCATACGCCCGAGATCGAGCAAGAGATCGGCGCCGAACTGCTCTTCACCCCGCACCTCATCCCCACGAGCCGAGGCATGTTGGTCACGGCCTACGGGAGGTCGACCTCGCACACCCTGACGTCTGAGAATGCCCTCGAGGTGCTGCGCGAGACCTACGCCGACGATCCTTTCGTCGTGGTGACACCCGAAGCGCCAACGCTCAAGGACGCCGTGGGCAGCAATCTCTGCTTAGTGAGCGCACGGGTCGACCGCCGCACCGGGTGGATCGTGGCGATGAGCGCGCTGGACAATCTGATCAAGGGCGCGGCCGGTCAAGCGATTCAGGCGTGGAATGTTGCCAACGGTCGCGACGAAACACTCGGTTTGCCGTTGTCGGGGGTGACGCCATGACGTGCGTGGTGGTCAAACTTGGCGGTCACGCCCTCGATTCGCTGGGACCGCGTTCACCTCGTCTCGTGGAACTGGCCCTCGATATTGCCCAGCTTCGTGACGCGGGCACCGACGTTGCGGTCATGCACGGCGGTGGACCGCAAATATCGGCGTTGCTCGACGGGCTCGGAATGAAGAGTCAGTTTCACGAAGGAATGCGGGTGACGGACACCGCGACGATGCAGGTCGTGGCCACGGCGCTCGGATACGTGAACCTACAGGTCACCGCGGCCCTTAACCAGGCGGGGCTCGACAGCGTCGGTCTGTCCGGCGCGGACACCACGCTGTTATGCGCCTCGTCGGTGGGCGAGCCGTGGCGGCGCGTGGGCGCGACACCCAAGGTGCGCGTCGACATCGTCACGACACTCTGGCAATCAGGCGTCACGCCCGTCATCAGTCCCGTGGCCGTCGATGAGAACGGCGAACTGCTCAACTGCAATGCTGACGTCGCGGCCGGTGCGCTGGCGGGGGCGCTGGGAGCGGACGTGCTGGTACTGCTGAGTGACGTTGACCAGCTGCGCACGGACGTCACGGACGAATCCTCGGGTCTCGCGACCGTGGTCCGCCTGCAAATTGCTCAGCTACTCGCAACGGGCCAAGCCCGCGACGGCATGCGGCCAAAGATGACGGCGGCGCTCGACGCGCTCGACGGCGGCGCCCGGCGCATCCTGCTCGCGAACGGCACGCGACCTCACGCGCTGCGCGATGCACTCGCGGGGCACATTCCAACCACGGAGGTGATCACGTGATCAAACACTTCGAGACAATTGAGCAACAGGGACCCGACGATCTCGCAACGATCTACGATCTCTCCCTGTCGCCATTCGATGACGAGACGCTCAAGGGTCAGGGTGTAGCCCTGGTCTTTGAGCGCCCCAGCCTGCGTACCCGAGCTTCATGTTCGACCGCCGTGCACGAACTGGGTGGGTACGCAACTTTTTTCAGTGGTGAGGAGATTGGCGTCGACAGCCGCGAGAGCGTCGAGGACATTGGTCGCACGTTGGCCGAAATGTACGCGATTGCCGCCTTGCGCGTGCGCAACCACTCAGTGTTTTCACGAATCCGCGTCGCGACAAACGACCGCCTAGCGCTCATCAACCTGTTGAGCAACGAGGCGCACCCCACCCAGGCCGTGGCCGACGTGCTGACTCTGGCCGAGTACTTTGCCCATGGCGACGTGAACGCACTTGCGGGGCTCAACGTGGCCTACGTGGGCGACGCCACTAATGTGACGCGGTCGTTGGCCGTGGCGCTCCTGCGACTGGGCGTCAATGTCGCGATCGGTGCGCCGGACGACTACCAGTTGCGGTCCCAGGGCGTGGAAGACCCGACGTCGGTCAGCGCCGGGGGAGCGCTGCGCCTCACCGATTCGCCCGATGAGGCGGTCAAGGACGCGGACGCCGTCTATACCGACGCGTGGATCTCCATGGGCGCCGAGAGCGAAGCCGCGCAACGACGCGAGGCGCTGCGCCCCTACCGAGTCGACGGCGCCCTCATGGCGCACGCAAAAGAAGGCGCGGTGCTGTTGCACTGTCTGCCCGCGCATCGTGGCGAGGAGATTACCGACGAGGTGCTCGACGCGCCGAACTCGCTGGTGTGGCGCCAAGTGTTTCATCGTCGCTCGGCAATGATCGGCATCCTTCGGTGGATGAAAGAGGAGAACGAATGACCAAGAACCAGCGCCAACATCGCATCGGTGAACTGCTTGAACGCGAAGTGATCTCGACGGCGGCCCAACTGGTCACCCGACTGCAAGCCGAGGACATCGTGGCGACGCAGGCAACGGTGACGCGCGACCTGCAAGAACTTGGCACGATCAAGGTTCGAGACGAGCACGGGTCGCGCCGTATTGTCGTCGCCATGGCGCCCAAGATGACGGCGGCGCCACTGGATCACTTGCGACGCATGATGGGCGAATGGGTCGTATCCGTTGACTACTCCGCGAACCTAGTGGTGCTGCGCACGCCGCCGGGCTGCGCGCACGTGGTCGCCTCGGCGCTGGACCGTAGTGTGCTCGACGGCGTGCTCGGCAGCGTGGCGGGTGACGACACCGTGTTGGTGATCTCCAGCGAGGGGCGCGGTGGGGCGTCACTCGCGCAGGAGTTTCGCATGTTGGCCGGATTCAGCGAACCGCTGGTCGCGGCCAGGAAGGGAAAGTAGTCATGGCCAAACGAGTGGTTCTGGCATACAGCGGCGGGCTCGACACGTCGGTTGCCGTGCGCTGGATGATCGAAGAGTGGGGCGTGGAAGTCGTCTGCGTCTTGGTGAACGTGGGACAGGATGCGGACAGCTCGGAGAGTTTTGACGACATCAAGGCACGGGCCATGGCGGCGGGCGCACTTGACTGCGTCATTGTTGACGCGCGCGACGAAATGGCCGAAGAGTTCTGCTCGCTGGCCATTCTCGCCAACGCCCGTTATGAGGGCAAGTACCCGTTGGTCTCGGCCCTCTCGCGTCCCGTCATCGTGCGTCACCTCGTTGAACAGGCACGCACGTTCAATGCGGGTGCGGTGGCCCACGGGTGCACCGGCAAGGGTAACGACCAGGTCCGCTTTGAGGTCGGCACTCACGCCCTGGCCCCCGATTTAGAGGTACTCGCCCCCGCGCGCAACTGGGGCATGTCGCGCGAGGCGTCGGTGGACTACGCGATCAAGTGGGAGGTGCCGGTAAAGGCCACCAGGGAGAAGATCTACTCGATTGACGAGAACCTCTGGGGCCGCGCCATTGAATGCGGCGCGATGGAAGACCCGTGGGCGCAGCCGCCCGAAGAGCCGATGACGCTCACGCGAGTACGCACGAATGAGCCCGTGGAGCTGACTATCAGCTTTGACGCCGGTCTGCCGGTTGCGGTCGACGGCGTCGCACTGTCGCTCGCGGACCTCATTAAGAACCTGAACGACCGGGCCGGATCGACGGGCTATGGCCGCCTCGACATGGTGGAAAATCGCCGCGTGGGTATCAAGAGCCGTGAGGTGTACGAGTGCCCGGCGGCGCTCGCGATCATCGCCGCGCACTCGGACCTCGAAGACCTCGTGCTCGAGCGCGACGTCCATCACGAGAAGGCCCGATTGGAGATTCGCTGGGCCGAATTGGTGTATGACGGCATGTGGTTTTCACCGCTCAAAGAGGCACTGGACTCGTTCATGCTCGAGACCCAGCGTCACATCACCGGTGACGTTCGCATGCGATTCGAGGCGCCCGGGTTCATGCGCATCATGGGTCGGCGCAGCCCCCACGCGCTCTACGACTACGGACTGGCGACCTACGACGCCGGCGACAAATTCCAGCACGCCGATTCCGAAGGTTTCGTCAAGATCTACGGACTGGGCATCAAGACCTGGGCCGCGCGACAGGGCGCAAAAAACGCGACCCCACCGCACCCATGACGCTCTGGAGCGGGCGGTTTTCGTCGCCCATGGCCGCGTCGCTCTGGGACCTCTCGCAGAGTTATTCATTCGACCACATCCTCTACGCCCACGACATCGTGGGTTCCAAGGCCCACGTACGCGGACTGGAACACGCGGGGCTCCTGAGCGGTGACGAGTGCGAGCAATTGTTGGCGACGCTCGACGTAATTGCCCAGGAGTTCGACGACGGTTCGTTCGTCCGCCACGAGGGTGACGAGGACGTACACATGGCCATCGAACGTCGGGCGACGGAACTGGCGGGGGCGACCGGTGCCAAGCTGCACACTGCACGCAGTCGCAACGACCAAGTCGCGACGACGCTGCGACTCTTCACCCGTGATGCCGTGACCACGGTCGCGAAGGACTTGATTGACCTGGTCAATGCGTTGAGAGAGTTGGGCTCGCGCTACCCGGGCGCGTACCTGCCGGGATACACGCACCTGCAGCGGGCCCAGCCGGTGTTGTTGAGTCATCACTTGAGTGCCCACGCGTGGTCCTTACTGCGCGACATCGACCGACTGCTCGATACCCGTGCGCGCCTCAACGTGTCGCCGCTCGGCGCCGGCGCCCTGGCTGGCACGTCACTTCCCATTGACCCCGCATTCACCGCGGAGCTGCTCGGTTTTCGCGAGCCGTTCGCCAACTCAATCGACGCAGTCAGCGACCGCGACTTCGTGGCCGAATCGCTCTTTGATATCGCGCTCGTGGGTATTCACGTCTCGAGAATGGGTGAGGAGTTGGTGTTATGGACCAGCAGTGAGTTTGGCTTCGCCACCCTGGGCGATGGCTACACGACGGGGTCGTCGATGTTGCCCCAGAAGAAGAACAGTGACGTCGCCGAACTGGCGCGGGCCAAGAGTGGTCGGCTCGTGGGCAATCTCACGGGACTGCTCGTGACACTTAAGGGTTTACCGCTCTCGTACAATCGCGACCTGCAGGAAGACAAGGAACCACTGTTTGACTCACTCGAGCAAGTCTTCTTGATAATCGAAGCGTTGCGGGGCGCGTATGGATCAATGACGTTCCACGTCAACAACGCCCAGCGCGCGGCCGACGACCCGAACCTGGTCGCCGTTGACATCGCCGAGCGGTTGGTTGAAGGCGGCGTACCCTTCCGTCAAGCCCACGAACAGGTTGGACGATTAGTCGGTGACGCCGCGAGACAGAACATCACGCTCGCTCAGGCCGTGGCGCAGAGCGACCAGTTCGCGCCGTTCGCTGATCTCTTCACGCCCGGTGCGTCACTTCGCGCTCGAACGTCACCCGGGGGTTCGGGGCCGACCTCCCAGCCCGAACAGGCCGATCGATTGCAAACGGCGATTGACGATGCGACGGCGCGACTGATCTGACGTAGTTCTCTCGGGGTGACGTCGAACGCTCCGGTTACATTGGAGACTCATGCCCTCTGCTCCCGTGAATCATCTCGGCTCCATTCCACCTAAACGCGTCGTCGTGGTCGGCGCCGGCATGGTGGGGCTGTCAACTGCGTGGTTCTTGCAGGAACACGGTGTGGACGTCACGGTGGTTGATCGAGCTGGCGTGGGGGCTGGATCCTCCTGGGGCAATGCCGGATGGCTTTCGCCGGGAAAGGTAACGCCCCTGCCCGAACCAGACGTCTTGCGCTACTCACTGCGAGCTCTGTTCGACCCCAGCGCATCGCTCTCGGTGCCGCCGTCCGTGGACCTCGCACTGTGGCGCTTCCTCGCGCGTTTTGCGAAGCGGTGCACGCGCGCCCAGTGGCGCCGCGCGATGCAGGGTTATCTGGCGATAACTCGCGAGTCCCTTGACGTCTTTGACGAGCTCAGCCGTGGGGGAGTGACCGCAGTCACGAAGAAAGCGCCCATCATGGCGTGCTTCGAGACGTCCGAACAGGCAGCCCATTATCGCCGCGAAATAGAAAATGTGGTTTCCGTTGGTCAGCCGCTGGACGTGACCGAGTTGTCCGCTGAGGCTGCTCGCGGCATTGTCTCTCAGATAGGTGATCGGGTGCAGCTGGTCATCCAGCTCAACGGTCAGCGCTACATCGATCCCGGCGACTTTGTCACCCGACTCGGCGACTCCGTGGTCGCTCGGGGTGCAGCCGTGCTCACGGGGTTTTCGGTTCGCTCGCTGCGCCAGGGCGCCGCCGGCGTCACGGTCGAGAGTTCGGGCGGTGATTCGTTGCGCGCGGACGCGGTGGTGCTGGCGACCGGTGCGTGGCTCAACCAACTCGCGCGTCCCTTCGGGGTTCGCATGCCGGTGCAGGCGGGCCGCGGTTATTCGCTCAGTGTGAAAACCGACGAACCTGTTGCCGCGCCCATTTACTTGCCCACCGCACGTGTTGCCTGCACTCCCTATCGCGACGGGTTGCGCATTGGCGGGACAATGGAGTTCCGCTCGGCAGACCACCCCTTGGTGCCGGCTCGAGTCGACGCGTTACTAAGTTCCGCCCGGCCATGGTTGAGTGGCGTTCAGTGGCGAACGGTCAGCGATTTCTGGGTGGGCCCGCGTCCAGTGAGCGCTGACGGCATGCCGTTGATTGGAGCGACCCGTTCCGCCAAGGTTTTTGTTGCGGGTGGGCACGGCATGTGGGGCGTCACCCTGGGCCCGGTGACGGGGAAGCTATTGGCTAGTCAAATCGTCTCAGGTCGCTCGCCAGACGCCCTGAGCGCCTTCAATCCGCTGCGTTAGCTCTCCTCGCGACGTCCTCGACACGACGTACAAGAGCACGGTTGATGTCACAGGGTCACGGCATTGTTGCGTAGTTGGCGCGAAGCGCTGAGCAAGGAAACTTAAAGTGAAGCCAGATGCCTGAGCGCCTCTTAACCCCATCAAAGATCACGGCATGGCTGGAGTGCGGCCACTTCCTTTCGCTGCGCAATCTCGCCGATTCGGGACAGCTCACCATAGAACCCACCCCCATGGGATCGCTCGCCGAGTTACTCGTAGAAAAGGGATCCACCCACGAACGCGATTGCCTCGCGGATCTGGAAAACCGCGGACTCTCGGTCTATCAAGTGCCCGGGCGCAACCCCGACGAAACCTTCACCCAGTGGGTCGATCGGATTGGTAATCCCATGTTGAAGGGCCACGACGTGATTTATCAGATGCCCTTTGTTAATGACGGCATCCGTGGTATTGCGGACTTCCTGATTCACGTCGAGGCAAAGGACGGCTACGCCAGCTACGAGCCCATCGACGCGAAGTTAACGCGGGTTGAGGGCAAGCCCGGACACGTGCTGCAACTTTGTTTTTATGCGGAGGCCATCGCGGCGCTCACAGGTCTGCCACCTCAACACATGCATCTGTGGCTCGGTTCGGGTGAGCAGGAGACGCTGGCAGTAGATCAGTTCAGTCCTTACTGGCGCCGTCTGCGCCGTCAATTGAACGCGTTGCTCAACCAGGAGACCACGACAATCGACACGAAGCCTCAGCCGTGCACCCACTGCGAGATTTGTGAGTTCTCGGGACGGTGTGAGAACGAATGGCGCAGCCAGGACTCCCTCGTGTACGTCGCGAACATTCGTCCGCCGGAACGCGCGGCGATGGAGAGCGCTGGCGTCAACACGGTGGTCGAACTGGCGAGTCGCCGCGAGCCCGTATCTGACGTGCACGACGACAACCTGCAACGACTGAGTCGACAGGCGGCGTTGCAAGTACTTTCGCGCGAACAGCCACTCGCGCCGCCGCATTTCGAATTGGTTGCGCCCAGTGACGACCCCGTATACGGACACGGCTTTAGTTTGATTCCCGCGCCCGACGACGGTGATGTGTTCTTCGACTTCGAGGGTCATCCGTTTTGGACGGCCCGGCACGACCTCTTCTTCCTGGCCGGACTTTACCTGCGCGACTCTGACGCAACGTGGCGATATGACGCGCGGTGGGCTCACGACCTAGATCAACAACGCGTGATGATTAAAGAACTCGTGGAGTACTTCGCCCAACGGCGCGAAGAGTATCCGCTGATGCACGTCTACCACTACAACCACACCGAGCGCTCATCACTGGAGCGCTTAACGAGGGGTACAGAGACTGAGGTCCTCTTCACGCAGTTGGCGGAGACCGGATTCTTCGTGGACCTCTACGTCGTGGCGCGCAACGCCATCCAAGTCGGCACCGAGTCCTACGGCCTCAAGCACCTGGAACGACTCACGGGCTTCGTCCGCTCGGGCGACATCGAAGGCGGCGCCGGCGCCGTCGTGGAATACGACGAGTGGATGAAGACAAAACAACCACAGTTGCTTGATGACATCGCGCGTTACAACTGCGAAGACGTGCAGGCCACGAAGGCGCTGCGAGATTGGTTGCTCGAACAGCGCGCCGCCGAGTTGGAGTGGCGAGACGCGGTAGTCGATGCGCCTGTTTTCGAACTGGATACCGACGAACTCGTGGAGGGACTTAAGAAGTTCGGCGAAAAGAGTCCCGAGCACTTGCTGGGTGATCTCTTGAACTACTGGCGCCGAGAGCGGTCGGCGAACACCTCGCCGAAATTTGCCGAAGCGGCGTCGGACTTCGGTGCGCTCTACGGTG
>JBEKQN010000016.1:0-32670 GCA_049519675.1 Acidimicrobiales bacterium
CCGCCCACGACCAAGCGCTTGAGCCATAACTCCGGTGCGATTCGCAAGTAGAAATCACTGTCTAGCGCGTGGTGGTACGTCTTGAAGGGTCGGGCCGCGGCGCCGGTGGGTATGGGGTTCAAAATGGGCGTTTCCACTTCGACGAAGTTGGCGGCCCAGCAGCGCTCGCGCACCGAGCGGATCATCGCGCTGCGGCGAAGCAGTGACGTGCGCGTGGTGGCGTTCGCCCACAGATCGGCTTCGCGGTGTCGGTAGCGCAGGTCGAAATCCGAGATGCCGGCCCACTTGTCGCCGAAGTTGTGCAGCGCTTCGGCGAGGCGGACCCAGGAGGTCACCTTCACCGAGAGTTCACCGCGCTTGGTGCGCACGACGCCGCCAGTCACCCCCACCCAGTCGCCAAGATGGATCTTGACGAACTCGTCGAACTCACTCGTGACTGACGCCAGCGCGAAGAGCTGAATCTCACCCGTGGCGTCGCGCATCGTCGCGAAGGCCAGTTTGCCCTGGGTGCGCAACAGCATCACGCGACCGGCGACCATGACGCTAACGCCGGACTCCTCGCCGTCGCTCAAGTGGGAATAGGTAGTTTGCAGATCACCCGCGTGGGCGTTATGGGCAAATGTATACGGCGGGTTCATGAGTCCTCTCGAGAGTGATTACGTTCATGAACGATACGCAATCCGTGCAGGGTTAGCCACGGTTCGACGTGGGCCACGTATTTGGTGTGCGGCGCGACCAACCCCGCAAGGCCGCCCGTGGCGATCACGGTCGCCTCGCCGATCTCGGTCAATATGCGCTCGACCATGCCGTCCACCTGCGCGGCGAAGCCGTAGAGCACGCCGGATTGGATGGATTCAATCATCGTGCGGCCAATGACCGAGCGCGGTTCGAGAAGTTCGACCGAACGCAACGCCGACGCGTGCGAGTAGAGCGCGTCGAGTGAGATCGCGACCCCGGGCGCAATGGCCCCGCCGAGGTATTCGCCCTTGGCACTGATGACGTCAAAGACCGTCGCCGTGCCGAGGTCAACCACGATCGAAGGTCCGGGATAGAGGTCGTAGGCGCCCACGGCGTCGGCAATGCGGTCCGGGCCAACCTCGCGAGGGTTGTCGTAGAGGATGGGCATGCCGGACTTGGTGCCCGGGCCAATGACCGTGACGTCAAGATCCGAAAACCAGCGATTGGCCATGCGGCGCAGTTGCGTCGTGACGCTCGGTACCGATGAAGCAATGGCAATCGCCGTGACCGCCGCGCGCAGGTCGAGTCCTTCGAGGTCGAGCAATTGGGTCAGCACCATCGCCAACTCGTCGGGCGTACGTTCGGTGACGGTCGAGATCCTCCAGTGATAGGCCAGGCCGCGCTCGCCGCTCGCGCGCGCGAAGCCCATGGCGTCCGGTGCCGTCGGCACGTCCGGTCCAAAGAGCCCAATCACGGTTTCGGTATTGCCCACGTCAATCGCGAGGAGCATTATGCGCCCTTGGAACTGAGGATCACCGGAGCATTGTCGATGAGTCGCACGCCCTCAACAATGCCCGCGATCAGCGCGCGGAACTCACCTTCGTCGCCGTCGCGGGCGGCGACGAAGGTCGCGGGATGGACAACTTCGGCGTAGGCCGTCTTCACGTGCGCGTCGTCGAGCACCTCGCGCATTCGCCGGCACAGCGTTGACGGCGTCGCGGGAGCGTCGAGGGCGCGTAACGCTCGCGAGATCGCCAACGCCTGCTCGCGGCCATTGACGCTGAGTTGACCGTTGCGACTCGAGATGGCGAGGCCGTCGGGGTCGCGAACAATAGGACAACCAATGATCTCCACTGGCAGCGCAAGGTCGCGCACCATCTGGCGAACGACGGCCAGCTGTTGATAATCCTTCTCGCCGAAATAGGCGTGACACGGACCCGTGACCGCGAACAGTTTGATCACCACGCTCGCGACGCCGTCGAAGTGTCCCGATCGGTCCGCGCCCTCCAGGGTGTCGCCGAGACCGTGCACCGAGACCGTCGTCGAGGTCGGGTTGGGATAGTCGGGCCACATCTCTTCGAGCGATGGCTCGACCACACAGTCCACGCCGTTCTCCTTGGCGACCACCGCGTCCTCGTGGGGCGTGCGCGGATAGGACTTCAGGTCCGCCGCGTTACCGAACTGACGGGGATTGACGAAGATGGTCGCGATGACGACGTCGCCGCTGGCCTTCGCGGCGCGAAAGAGTGATGCGTGACCGTCGTGCAGCGCGCCCATGGTGGGTACGAGCGCCACGCGGTGACCGAACGCCCGCTGGTCATTGGCGTAGTTGCGCCACGCCTCGATGCTGCTCAGCTGGTCCATCAGGCAATTGACTGCGAGCGCCGCAACTCGGCCAGTTCGAACGCCGCGTTCGCGAGGGCGACGTACGTCGAGCGCTCCGACTCGGGGATCGCGGCGAGGTGCGCGTCGATGGTGGCCATGTCACCGCGTGAGGCCGGACCGGTGAGGGCGGCGTGCGGGCCCACGGCCACCACGTCGGCCAACGCCTGTTGGGCGAGCGGCAAGAAATCCTCCAGGCTGAGTCCCGCCGACGCCGCCAGTTGACCCACGTGACCCATGAGCGCCACCAGGTGGTTGGCCGCGACGGCAGCCGTCGCGTGATAGGCCGTGCGCTGATCGTCGCGCAGCGTGATGACCCGTCCATCAAGTGAGCGCACCACGTCGACCAGAACCTCGTCGCCCTGCACGCAGTACGTCGCGCCGAAGAGCCGCTGGGCACCGAGCTCACCCGACGGCAGCACCATCAAGGGGTGCATGGAGCCAACGCGAGGGTGCGGCGCCAACACAGCCAACGTCAGCGAACCGGCGACGTGGGCCACCACTCGTTTGACGTCGGGCGTGATGCGCGATGCGACGTCGCCAATCGCGTCGTCGGGCACCGTCAGCAGGATCAAGCGCGCCGTACCGAGGTCGTTGAGGTCGTCATGGTGCACGAGGGTGACCTCGTGACCGGCCCTTTCCAGGGCGCCCGCGAAGGACGTACCGGCTCGCCCGGCGCCCACGATGGTTATGTTCATATCTGCTCCGATCCGTTCCAGCCCCAGGTCGGGTGCCGTTCGGTGTTAGCGCAACGTTTCGAGTGTACCCAGTGCGCGCACTCTTCCGGCGCCCGCGTGCAATTGTTCGTCGCTCACCAAGTCAGGCGCCAGTTCGCGCAGGGGCACCAGCACGAATTTGCGCTCGTAGAGTCGCGGGTGCGGCACCAGGATTTCGGGATCGTCACTCGTCTCGTTACCCACGAGTAGCACGTCCACGTCGAGGGTTCGCGGGCCCCAGCGCACGTCGCGAATACGGCCCCTCGCCGCTTCGGCCGCTCGCGCGCGCTCGAGCAACTCTCGTGGTGTGGCGTCAGAGATTATCTCGACCACCATGTTCCAGAAGTCATCTTGGTCAACCCCGCCGACCGGCTCGGTCTCGTAGACCCGAGACGTGCGAGCGACATCGTTGGCGCGGACGATTTCGAGACCGGCGGCGAGATGCGCGGCGCGGTCGCCCACGTTGGTTCCGAGCGAGAGGTAACAGGCTCGCACTAGGCGCGCGAGATGGTGCAACGAACGCCGACGCTCGCCACGTCCTGGGCCACGGGCGGTCGAACCTTGCGCACCGCCACCGTGACCGACGTGATCTCGGCGTCATAGGACAATATTTCGTGGGCCACGCGCTGGGCCAAGGTCTCGAGCAGGAGGAACCGGCCTTCGGCCGCGACCGTTGCCGTGAGTGACAGCACGTCCGCATAGTTCGTGGTCGCGGCAATGTCGTCGTTCATCGCGGCCTCTTCGAAGGGCCGCTCAATATCAAGGTCAAACACCAGTGGTTGGGCCCGCACCCGCTCTTCGGCCAAGACGCCGACGATGGCGCTGCAGCGAAGCTCACGCAGTTCAATCAGGTCGCTCACGCTTGAATCTCGGGCAGGTTGAAGAGCACCGAACGACCGTCGGGGCCGATCGAGCGCTTGAAGAGTCGCTCCACGTACGCAATCGCCATGGACGTGGTGGGCACGCGCGAGGACCACACCAAGTACCCCGCGATCACGCCCAAGAGACGGTCGGACACTTCGTCGCTGTGCAACAAGACCATGGTCTTGTTGTTCATGGAATTCGCGAGGTCGAGGTAGCAGGCTTCCAACACGTCGGACTGTTGGGGGCCGCCGCGTAGCGCGTAGTGACTGGCGGTCAAGCCGTGTTCGAAGTAGGCGCTCAAGTTCTGCATTACCGGCAGGATCGAAATCACCCGACCGAAGCCCTGGTGCTTCAGCCACAACAGTTCTTCGTCGCGTCGTACTCGCCGGTGCACCGTCGTCGAGCCGCCGGGTCGCTCGGACACCGCCAAGATGTCCTTGTAGACCCAGGTGAAGCTTCGCGGCTGAATGCCCGCTGCCCACTTGCCCCTCACGCCACTACCTCCTGCACGGGTCGTACGAGCAACTCACGTAGCTGCACGGCGGCCACGGCGTCATGTACTCGAACCATACTGACACCTTGGAGCATGGCCCACGCCGCGGTGGCGAGCGAGCCTTCGAATCGCTGATCCACGTCGAGTTGCCCGTTGCCGAGTGCGCCCAAGAATCGTTTGCGGCTGGTGCCAATCAGCACGCCCGCCCCGTACTCGCGCGCCAGCGCCACGAACTGATCGCAGTGGGCCAACAGGGCCAGATTGTGCTCGGTCGTCTTGCCAAAACCAATGCCCGGATCGAGCCAGAGTTGGGGCACGTTGACGTCTCGTGCCCGTCGGGCGACTGCCTCTAAGAAGTTGCCGACTTCGCTGACGACGTCGACGTAGGTCGGACTGTCCTGCATGGTCGCCGACTCACCCTGGCGGTGCATGGCGACGTAGCCCACGCCCAACTCTCCCGCCACCTCGCAGAGCGAACTCGAGACGTCGTTGATGACACTCGCACCGGCGCTGACCGCGGCGCGAGCCACGGCCTCCTTCTGCGTGTCAACCGACACCGGTCCTTCTTTCGCGAGCGTCGCGATCACGTCGAGTACTCGCTCCAGCTCTTCGTCGACGCCCACCGCAACGGCTCCCGGTCTCGTTGATTCACCCCCGACGTCGACGATGTCACAGCCCGCGAGAAAGTGCGCCCGGCCGCGCGCTATCGCATCGTCATTGGCCAGGGTACGAGAGTCCGGGAAAAACGAATCGGGCGTCACGTTGACGATGCCCATCACCATCGGGCTTAGCGCCACGTAGACCTTCGCTGATGTATGTACTGCAGGGCTTCGGCCCGGTAGGCCGCGTCATCGCGAAAGACGCCGCGCACTGCCGAGGTGACCGTCGTCGATCCGGCCTTCTTGACCCCGCGCATCGAGACGCAAAAATGCTCAGCTTCAATCACCACGATGGACCCGCGCGGATGCAGCTCGCGTTCCATGGCTTCGACGATCTGGGTCGTCATGCGCTCTTGGACCTGGAGGCGACGGGCGTACCCCTCGACCAACCGCGCCAGCTTCGAGAGCCCGGTGATGCGACCTTCGCCCGGCAGGTAGGCCACGTGTGCCAGCCCGGTGAAGGGAACGAGATGATGTTCACACAGCGACGTGAAGGGTATGTCGCGCACCATGACCATCTCGTCGTGGCTCGCTTCAAAGGTGAGACGCAGGTGCTCGCCGGGATCCGCTTCTAGGCCTTCGAAGAGTTCCACGTACATGTCGGCGACCCGTCGCGGCGTCTCGACTAGTCCCTCGCGCTGCGGGTCTTCGCCGATGGCCTCTAGGAGTTCACGGATGAGACCTTGGACCCGGTCGCGGTCAACCATGTCTAGACATCGCCGGTATACGTGTAGATCGCGTCCAAGTTGCGGTAGCGCTCGTTGACGTCGAGCCCAAAGCCCACCACGAAGTCGGCCGGGATCGAAAAACCAACGTACTTGAGCGACTGCTCGACACGCTGCTCGCCCACCTTGAGTAACAGGGCGCAGACTTCGAGGCTCTTGGGATCGCGCGCACCGAGATACTGGCGCAAGTAGTTCAGCGTGAGGCCGGAGTCGACCACGTCTTCAACAATGAGCACGTCGCGCTGGGCGAGGTCCACGTCGAGGTCCTTGACGATTCGCACGACGCCACTCGTCTTGGTCGCGGCGCCATACGACGAGACCGCCATGAAATCAACTTCGACGGGCAGTTCAATCGCGCGCATGAGGTCCGCCATGAAATTGATGGCTCCCTTTAGGACGCACACCAGCAGCGGCGGGCACTGCGCGTAGTCGAGGGTGATCTGTTTGCCGAGCTCGTTAATTCGGTCGCGAACTTCTTTGGCCGAGACAACGACCTCACCGAGATCGTGCTCAGCCCACTTGGCCGTGAAATCGTCTGAAGAGTGACTACCCATGAGTGGCCAGCGTAGTTGAGCGCTACTCGAGCGTGAGATGCTGACCGCTGCGAGAGAGCCGCCGACCCCCACTCAGTTGGGTCGCGACCGCGGCACCGCTCACCACGGCAATCGCACGCATCACTTCGTCTGCCGTGGGCGGATGGGTGCCGTCTCCGTCGTCGGAACTGCGCAGCTGTACCCGCAGCCACCGCCGCAGCCGGGCCCGGGGCCACGTGCTCAACTCCCGGCAGTCAGCGTCGTTCAGCGCAGTGATGTGATCGGCGATGCTGAGCTGGTTCAGCCACATTCGTTCTTCGTGCATGAGGGCCGCCTGGCGCGCGATCAGCGGCACCACGTCGCGACCGGCGACGTCATCCATGATCGGCAAAAGTTCGTGGCGAACTCGATTTCGTCGAAAATCTGCGCTGTCATTGGTCTCGTCGTGCAGTGGCGTGAAGGGCGACACCGCGACAAAGTCGTGCAGAGCGCGTCGGCGAACGTCACGAAGCGGCTTCGTGGGGTCATCCACCATGGGTGACATGCCGTCTAGACCGCTGCCGCGCAACATGTTGAGCAACACGGTCTCTACGAGGTCATCCATGGTATGACCGGTCATGACACCCTCGGGCATCGCGCTGCGTCGCGCGCTGCGCGCTCGGGATTCGAAGTTCCCGCCCGGTTCGACGTGCACGTCGTGGCGAACGAAACCAACGCCTAGTGCCGCGCACAGGGACTCGACGAGTGAGGCGTCCTCGCCGCTGGTCGCGCGGGCGTGGTGGTCAACATGGTGCACGGTCACATCGAGTTGGGCTTGTAACGCGAGCAGGAGCAGCCCTAACGAGTCCGGCCCACCCGAAACCGCGAGATCCACCTTCGTGTCGGGAGCGGGAAAGTGACACTCCAACAACAGGGTCTGCGCGTCGGACGTCATGCCCGTAGGTTAGGCAATAGCGGGGCGCAATGACCGAGCGCGGCGCGAACTCCAAAGGCGCGCGCCCAGAAAGAGCACCGCGCCCAACGTGCCCACAAAGAAACCGATCGGCAGATTGAACGTGTAGGAACCCGCTATCGAGAGCCACACCGTCACCAGTGCCAGGCCTATTGATAAGGCAATGGCCCGACTGGGCCGCGACGACATCAAGCGGGCCGCGGCGGGTGGGCCAATCATGAGCGAGAACGTCAATAGTGCACCCACGACGGGCACGGTCAGCGCCGTCGACAGCGCGAGTACCACCAGAAATAGCGTTTCGATCAACGTGTTGTTGAGTCCTCTCGCTTCGGCCAATTCTGGCGTGACCGAGGTGAAGATCAGAGGTCGAAAGAGCACCACGAGCGCCACGATGCAGCACACGCCAAGCACCACGACCGGCAGGATCTCGCTACTGCTCACACCAAGTATCTCGCCGAAGAGCAGCGCGTTGATCGCCGGTTCGTACTGCGTACTGAGCGTGAGGAAAGCCGCCCCGAGCGCCAGCATCAACACCAGCGACAGAGCGGTCGCCACGTCGTTTCTCGTGCGACGACTCGTGACGCCGATGCCGAGTGCGGCCATCACCGCAAAGGACACGAGCCCGAAGAGCGGGTTGATGCCGAGCAGATTGGCGCCGGCGTCCCGCTGATCCAGGCATTGGTCATGAAACTCGAAAACATGCTCAGTGCCAACCCACCGGATGGTCCGCCACCACGGCGCGGACCACGACGGGAACGCGCGCGCGTCGCCACCGAACAATGAGACTCGACAGCACGAACTCGCCGACCACGACGACAACCACGAAGAAACTGACCGGCAGTCCGCGATGCGAGCTGGACCAGTAGTAACTGTCATAGGCCAGCACGATGCCGAGCAGCGTGGCGACGAGGCCTAGACCAATGGCCAGTGCCACGCCCGCACCAAAGCGACGTACCAGCTTGAGGGCACTGGCGGGCGGGCCAATCAAGAGTGCGGTCGAAAGGATCGAGCCAATGACGATCGCCGACAGGCCCACCGACACGGCGAGGACGACCATGAACGTCAGCCCGATGGTGCGCAGGTGCACCCCGCGAGCCGACGCCAGTTCCGGACTGACCGAACTGAGCAGCAGCGGTCGTCCGATCGCGGCGAGGGTCAACAACACAACGGCGCTGAGCACCGCCGCCTCGGGCAGCGTCGACGACTGCACCGTGAAGATTGAGCCGAAGAGAATCGACTGCGTGGTGCCGGTGGCCGAACTGTGTGTCGTCGAGAGGTAGAGGAACAACGCAGCCAGCCCGGTGGCGGCGCCCAGTACGACGCCGGTCGCGATATCGCGGCCCTTCACTCGCTGCACACCAATCACGTCCATGGCGCCCGCACCCACTACGCCACCGCCGATGAAACCAACCAGTGGCGCGACGCCGGCGAGGGACGCCCCCGCGCCTCCCGCCGTGGCGACGTCGGTTAACGCGTGACCGGCGAAGGATTGACCGCGTAGCACCGTGAAGATTCCCGCGACTGCCGACACCACGGCCACGACGGCGCCCACCACCAACGCCGTACGCACCGACTCATTGGCGAAGAGCCCCGGTTCGAAGAGCCAGCGCAACACGTAGCTACTCGACCACGACTTCGGCGTGGTCGGCGTGGGTGGAGCCTTCGTCACTTTCGGGACCGGTCAGCACCAACACTCGCCCGTGCACTCGAAGGACGTCGACGTGATGTCCGTAGAGCGCGCTCAGCACGTCGGGTCGCACCACTTCCTCGGTCGTACCGCTCGCGACATGCCCGTTGGCCACGTAGACCACGCGGTCCATGACCGGCAGCAACGGGTTCATCTCGTGAGCCGAAAGAAAAATGGCGACGTGTTGTTGTCGCGCCACTTGATGCAAGAGTGAAATAATCTCTTGCACACTGCCGGGATCGAGATTGGCCAAAGGCTCGTCAAGCAACAGGAGTTCGGGACGACTCACGAGTGCGTGCGCAATCAACACTCGTTGCTGTTCGCCTCCCGAGAGTCCCCCGACCTTGCGGTCGGCGAACGCCTGCGCGTCGACGGCGCTGAGCATCTCGTCGACCGCGAGACTATCGGCGCGAGTGCGCCGCGTGAACCCGTAGCGATTGCCGTCAATGCCGAGGGCCACGAGGTCCCGGGCACGGATCGGCATGTCGGGGTCGAACAGAAGTTTCTGCGGCACGTAACCAATGGACCGGTTGGATCGGCTGAGGGCCTCGCCGTGCACCGTGACACGACCGCGCACCGGTGACTGCAGACCGAGGATGACTCTGAACAACGTGGTCTTACCCGAACCGTTGGCGCCAATGAGGCCGGTGAACTCTCCGTGGTCGATCCGAAAGTTGACGTCGCTCAGAATCTCACGCCCGTCAATCGCCACGTCAATGTCCTCGACGCGCAGGAGTTCGGAATCGATCTCGCTCATGTGATCCAGTGCCATCACAACTCCTTCGTCGACGTGTTGGTCGATAGTGCCTTGGTCAATGCGTTGATCTCCGCGAGCATCCACGTCTGGTAGTCAAACCCAGGCGTCGGCATGGTTTCGTAGACCGCAACGACGGGTACGCCTGAGGACTCGGCCAGCGAACGCATTGCCACCGTCACAGTGCTCGAGACCTGGGCGTTGTAACAAAAGACCTTGACCTGATGTTTCTTGAACAGTGACTGTTGGAAGGCAATGTCTTCGGGCGAGGGATCAACCCCATTCATGATGTCGGCCTGAAAGCGAAACGGGGTTCGATTTTGAAGGCCCAACGCCATCAGTAAGTAGTCAGCTACCGGTTCGGTCGTAGCGACCGAAGTGCCAGCGAAGCGGCGACGAAACGTCGAAATCGCTGCATCAAGGTGCAGTATCGAACTCTGAAAGGCGTGCAGTCGCGCGGCGAAGTAACCCGCATGTTGAGGCTCAATCTTCGCCAGATCCTTTTCGATCTTGATCGCCACCTTGGTCATCACGACGGGGTTGTACCAGAGGTGGGGATTCTTGGTGTTGAGCGCTAAGCCGAGCAACGTCTGGACGTCAATGACGTCGCGCGAAGAGTTGGCGGACGCCGACTCGAGTTGATTCATGAAGGCGTCGTATCCCACACCGTTCTGGACAACTAGTTGCGCGTTGGCAATGGTGCGCGCCACGCTCGTGCTCACTTCGAAGGTATGCGGGTCAGTAGAGGGGTTACTCATGATGGCGGTGGTCTGCACGTAGCGGCCTCCAATTTGGGAAATCACATTGGCGTACTGGTTTTCCGCGCCCACCGCGAGCACCTTGCCATCGGCGTGCGGAGTCGTCGCATTGCACGCACTCAGCCCCAGCGCTGCGACCGCCAAGGCCGTCGCCGACGCCGCGAGTCGCCACCGGCGCGCTCCGGCAGGTCGCGACCCATGAAACCGACCACCTTCGCCGTTCATTGGAATCATTCCAACTACCTTAATAAGAATCATTCCAGAAAGCAACTCGATTGTTGGTACGATGCAGGAGTGGTAATCACTCGAAATACGGTCCAGCGCCGTGAGGTAATTAGCGCCCTCGATGGCGTCCAGGGCTTCGTGAGTGCCCAGGACCTACACGGTCTCATCGCGCGCGACGGCCAGCAGATTGCACTCGCGACCGTCTACACCCAGCTGAAGAAACTGGTCGAAAGCGGCGAGGTCGACGTCGTGATGACGGATCGTGGAGAAAGCCTCTACCGGCGCTGCCACGTAGAACTCCACCACCACCATCTCGCGTGTCGCAACTGCGGCACCACGGTCGAAGTCGACGCACCCCAGCTTGAGCAGTGGGCTCACGACATCGGGGCTCGCAATGGATTCAGTGACCTGCGCCACGTACTGGAACTCAACGGAATCTGTCCTGCGTGCCAAGCGAGCTGACGCTGACACCTGAGCGGCGAGGCTCCCTCAGCGTCTACCCGATAGAAGGGGCACGCGAGTTCAACGTCGACGCGATCATCACCGACAGATTCGGCGGCGTGAGCCGCGCACCCTACGACTCACTCAACCTCGCGACGCACGTGGGCGACCGCGTCCACGACGTTGAGGAAAACCGCCGGCGAGTGGCGGCGGCCGTCGGGGTCGATAGCGCGCACTTAATCATGATGAACCAGGTCCACGGGACCCAGGTGCTCGACGTCGAGACCAACCACGACGACCTCGAAGGAGATGGACTCGTCACGTCGACACCTGGTCTGGCGCTCGCCATACTGGTCGCCGACTGCGTGCCGATCCTGCTGATCGATGACGCCTCCTCGCGAATCGGCGTTATCCACGCGGGGTGGCGCGGGTTGGCCGCCGGCGTAATCGCGAGTGCCTTGTCCCACTTCGACGACCCACGCACGGTCCACGCCTTCATTGGTCCGTGTATTTCAGTGGAGGGCTACCAGATCGGTCCCGAAGTCGCGACGCATTTCGCTGCGTATCCAGAATCTGTCATTGACGACGTCAACGATCGATCACGTCTCGACCTTCGCGGCGTCACCGAGGGCCAGTTGCTCGAGCGAGGTGTGCTCGATCAGCACATCGCGCACAGCCGACAATCGACCGACGGCGGTGAACTCTTCTACAGCGATCGGGCCGAGCGGCCATGCGGACGTTTCGCTCTCGTCGCCAGGCGTTCGTCGTAACATGAGGTACTCATGAACGCCGACCTTGCGATGGCCCGCGCCGAACTCTTTTCTTACGTCGGCCTCGACGTCAACGCTGATTCGTTGGTCGCCCACTTTGAGCTTGACGGACGCGCGTTCAGCGAGGTCGTCACGTTTGAAGGAGTGGGACCACTCACCTCGCCGGCGGTCACCGCCGTTGCCCAGCTCTGGTACCTGCTCGCGGGGCTCTCCTATTACAAGGCCGGCGCCGCTACGCGAGTTGACCTGGGTCACACACCCGTTGGACCCGCCGGTCGCGCCCTGCTGCACGCGGCAGTAGTCGACGGACTCGGTGAGTTTTCTTTTCGCAATCACCTCGACCTCGAGAACGTGAAATTTGAAGGCGGATTTCCAGGTGAGCAGTACTCGCTGGACATCGACGTCGACCGAGTGCTCGTGCCCTTCGGTGGTGGCATTGACTCAGTAGTCACGATGTGCGAACTGAGTGATCAACTCGACCGGACCCTCTTCGTGGTGAGCCCCGCGAGCGGTACTTTTGCCCCGCTTGAAGAGACGGCCCTCGTGACGGGGCTCGCGATCGTGCGCGCAACCCGGGCACTCGATCCACAAATGCTCGAGGGCAACGACGAATTCTTCAACGGTCACGTTCCGGTCACGGCAATGGTGACACTACTGGCGGTCACCGCCGCACTGGCGTCGGGTCGCGGCGCCGTCGTGATGAGCAACGAGCATTCGTCTTCGATACCCAACCTCCAGTGGCACGGACGTGACATCAATCACCAGTGGAGCAAATCGTGGACCGCCGAGACGCTCATCGCTGACGCGGTCGGCGAAATCGTGGGTGACGCATTCGTCGTCGCGAGTTTCTTACGTAGTCGCAGCGAAATCTGGGTCGCGCAGGCGTTCAGTGGACTGACACAGTTCCATCACGTCTTTAGAAGTTGCAATCGGGCGTTCACACAACTCAGCGGCGCACGAGCGACCAATTGGTGCGGCCAGTGCGACAAATGCCTCTTCACCAACCTGATTCTGGCGCCGTTCCTTTCCCGCGCGGACCTTCACAAGATCTTTGACGCGGAACCCTTGAGCGATGTCGCGCGCGAAGAACAACTACGGACCCTCGTTGGCCTGGGTGTCACGCACAAACCATTTGAATGCGTGGGCGACCCCGACGAAAGTGCCGCGGCGATCATCAGGGTGAGCACCATTCGCGAGTGGTCCGACGTCGGATTCGTCGCCGAGATCGCCTCACTCGTGTCGCCCGATCGAGACTTCGACGAACTTCTCACCCCCCAAGGAGACAGCCGTGTTCCGGCCCACTGGCTTCGCTAGCTTGGCCGCCAAGCGAGTGGGCATATTCGGCTACGGCATGGAGGGTCGAGCGACCGAAGCTCGCGTGCGCGACATTGCGGCCAGCATTGTCATCGTCGATGACGCCGCGGACGTAGGCAGCCGCGTGCTCGTCACCGGCGAGGGCGGACACGACGCATTACTCACGTGCGACATTGTCTTTAAGAGTCCCGGCATCCCCCGGTACCGCGCCGACATCCTCGACCTTGAAGCCCACGGCGTGTGCGTCAGTTCCGGACTCAATCTCTGGTTTCACGACGCGGACCGTTCGCGCGTCGTTGCCATCACCGGCACGAAGGGCAAGTCCACGACGACGGCCCTCGTGACGTATTTCTTGGAGTGCGTCGGGGAGCGAGCGCAACGACTCGGCAATATCGGCCAGCCGCCCTACGACCCGTCCATTGACACTTCCACGGGCTGGCTCGTACTCGAGGTCTCCAGTTTTCAGTGCGTCGACCTCGACATGGCGCCATCGCTCATCGTTGTCACCTCACTGGGCGACGACCACATCGACTGGCACGGTTCGGTGGAGAAATATCGAGACGACAAACTTTCATTGACTCGTGCCGAGGGTGCTCATCGCACGCTGGTGCCCGACAGCCAAACCTTCCATGACGTCAGACACCAACTGGGTGGGGAAGTCACGTTCGTGGCGCCCGACGAACAGCACCTTTCCGTGGCGCTCGGTCTGTTGGGTGCCCACAGTGACAGCAATGTCGCCCTTGCCCTCGAGGCAGTTTGCGCCGTGACCGGACGATCTGTTGAAGAGATACGAGCTCTTGTCCTGGAGAACGCCGCGTCCTTCGTTCCACTCAGTGGTCGACTGACGTTGGTAGCGAGCGATCACAGTGACGACACTCTGGTGCGCTACGTGGACGACGGACTGGCGACCTCCGTGCTGCCGGCGGTCGCCGCCTTAGAGGTATTCACGAACGAGCCCATCGCCCTGATCGCCGGAGGCTTCGACCGTGGCGTGGACTATCACGAACTAGCAGTTGCAATCGCGACGCGTCAACAGCCAACAATGCTGCTGAGCATGGGTCAAGCGGGTAGTCGCATCAGCGAGCTCGTACGGGAACTGAACGCTGATCTACACCAGTCAACCTTTGAGACCATGGATGACGCCGTCCGGATGGGACGAGCATTTCTCACTGACGGTGGCGTCGTGTTGCTCTCGCCCGGTGCGCCCAGTTTCGATCGATACAAGAATTGGGAAGAGCGATCTCACGATTTCACTCGGGCCGTACACGAACGCGACTCGTAAACGACCGGCGCCGAATCCATCAGTGACTAGAGGTTCTTATTCCCGAACTCGTTGAGCGCCGCCTTCAGTACGGGAGAGAACGGAAGGTTCTTCGTATAGTTGGCCGGCGACCCCGTCGGGTCGACCTTCAGGACATGGTCGACGTTCGTCAGGTGTACGAGGTCGAAGTGCTCCCCCGCCGCGCACGCGCTTTTTGTCCACCGCTTCTTCTTGTGAATCGACACCAGAATGGAGCCTGAGAGGAGATTCGAACTCCTGACCTACGCATTACGAATGCGTTGCTCTACCGACTGAGCTACCCAGGCGCAGGGAAAATACTACCCGATGCACCAAGAATGACCACCCCGCGCTTTACAACTCCATCAGCGACAGCATGAGATCATTGAGCAAAAGTCCCTCGTCGATATTGAGGGCCAGACGCTGGGTCGTCTTGGCGACACTGTCAATCGCCCGCAGCGACGTAGAGACACGTTGCCTCGAGCGTGCCTCACCGATGTCGACTTCATCGAGACCCTCAACCAGCTGCTCTCGATAGACGTTAGTGAGGGCGCTCAACCCGAAACGCAGTTCGTCGATGCGAAATCGCCGCTGCTCGCGCTTGAACTGGGCTTCGATGTCCTTGCGATTAGCGATTGAGCGCTGACCCATTTCGCGAGCGTCGGACACCAGGTGCTCCATCTCTTCGTCCTGCATCTGCATCAACGGCGCGATGGCGTCATCGAGCGCGTGCGATATTTCGGTGGCGATCGCCGATGCGGACGCGGGTGTGCCCTTCAAACGCTTGGGCACGGACTGCCACTGCGCGATACGTTGCGCCAGCGCGGGGTCGCGAACCAGTACCCGCGCGCGCTGGACGTTGCCGCTCGCGGCGAGGGCCGCCGAATGAGCGGCCTGTTCGTCGGCCCCCTCTTGGCGCAAGATCTCCTCCAACTCACCCTCGCTCAGTCCCTTCAACTTGGTATGCACGCAGCGCGAGACCACCGTGTCGAGAGCCGCGGGAACGTCCTGGGCCGTCAACAGAAAAATGGTGCGAGCGGGCGGCTCTTCGAGTGACTTGAGCAGCGCGGCCGAACTCGGCGCCGCGCCCGTCGTCGTGAGTTCAATATCTTCGAGGATCACTATCTGGTAACCATCACCTAAGGGGCGGCGCCGACTGACGCGGTCCGCTTCGCGCAGTTCGTCGATTCGCCACGAGAGTCCGGCCCGCTCGGCGAAGAACACGTCGGTGTCGTTGCCGCTCAACACCAATCGACACACCTCACAGGTGCCGCATCCGTGCTGCGGGCACTGCAGGGCCGCCGCGAAAGAGACCACCGCGTCGTGCAGGCTCGAACCCACGGGGCCACTGAAGAGGTACGCGTGCACCGGATGGCGCGCGTACTGGCGCATGGCCGATACCGCACGGTCCTGGCCAATCAGTCGATCAAAGACATCGCTCACGACTACCAAGGTAACGTGGCGAGCCGATCGTCGATGACGGCCGCAACGTCCTCTTCGGGGTACGCACCGTCGACTACGAACCAGCCAACTTCATCCTGCGCGGCTAGGTCCAGGTAGCCCTGGCGAACACGGTCGTGGAACGCAAGGTCGGCAGTCTCAAAGCGGTCACTTTCGTCGCGGGCTTCGCGTTCGTTGGCCAGGCTCGGAGCGAGGTCGATCAATACGGTCAGGTCGGGTCGGCAGTCACCGATGGCGAGGTCGGTCGCGGCCCGCAGTTCATCCAGGTCCACCCCGCGACCGTAACCCTGGTAGGCGAGTGTCGAGGCGTAGTACCGGTCGCCAACCACGTTGCGTCCGCGTTGCAGGGCCGGCTCGATCACTGAGTGCACGTGATGCGAGCGGTCGGCGAGCAGTAACAATGCCTCGGTCGAGGGCGTCATGGGTGTGGCCGCGTCAAGGATCCAGTGACGCAGGTCCACCCCCACCGGCGTGTCACCCGGTTCGAACACGAAGAGCGCGTCGCGCGCGCGTGCCACCCGTCGTGCGTGCGTGCTCTTGCCGCATCCATCAATGCCTTCGAAGACAACGAACAGCCCGCGGCTCAAAACGCGTCGTCCTCGTGTTGGGACGTGGCGATCAAGGCTGAATTGATCTTGGCACCCTGGCTCACCGCCGCTCGTTTAGTCGCCCCGACCGTCTTTTTCGTCGTCTTCTTGGCGGGCGCCTTCTTGGCGGGCTTCTTGACGGCCTTGCGCGGGCGCGTCGACGGCTCGGCGTTGCGCCGTTCGGCAAGCAGTTCGCAGGCCCGGTCCAGCGAAATGGTCTCGGGCGTATCGCCTAGGCGCAGCGTCGCGTTCACTTCGCCATCGGTGACGAAGAGACCGAAGCGTCCGTTGCGCACGACGACCTGCTTCTTGGTGACCGGGTCTTCGCCCAGTTCTTTGAGCGGTCCCGCCGCCGCACGGCGTCCGCGCTGTTTGGGTTGGGCGAGCAACGCCAACGCGCGCTCCAGGTCGACGCTGAAGATCTCATCCTCGCTCTCGAGGGACCGAGTCTCCTTGCCCCACGTGAGGTACGGGCCGTAGCGGCCGTTCTGGGCCAGGATCGGTTCGCCGTCGTCGGGATGGTTACCCAGCGAGCGCGGCAGCGACAGCAGTTTGACCGCGTCCTCGAGGGTCAGCGTCTCGGGCGACATGGTCGAAAAGAGTGACGCGGTCTTGGGCTTATCTTTCGGATTGCTCAACTCGCCCACCTGCACGTAGGGTCCGTAGCGTCCGGCCTTCAGGAAAATCGGCTGGCCCGTCTCCTCGTCAACGCCCAGTTCGCGGTCGTTGCTCGGCGCGGCGAGCAGTTCGAGCGCGACAGTGACGCTCAGCGAGTCGGGCTCGGTGGCTTCGGGAATGGAGGCCCGGTCGTCGCCGTGCACGAGGTAGGGACCGTAACGTCCCGAGCGCACGGACACCTCAACGCCGTCGGGCGCCGTGCCGAGCAACAAGGAGTTAATGGCCGCAAAGTCAAACTCGTGCTGCTCGTGGGTCACGTATTCCAGTCCGCGCTTGGCCAGTTCGGTCTGCGCGCTGGGGTCGCCAAAGTAGAACCGCTGCAGCCACGGCTCGAGATCCTGGGTGCCCTGGGCTATTTCGTCGAGCTGGTCTTCCATGGCGGCGGTGAATTGATAGTCCACCAAGTCCGCGAAGTACGTCTGCAGCAGGTTGACCACGGCGAAGGCGCGAAAGGCCGGCACGAGTGACTTGCCCTTCTTCCACACGTAGCCGCGTCGGTCGATCGTCTTCATGACCGACGCGTACGTCGACGGGCGACCAATCCCGAGATCCTCGAGCTTCTTGATGAGCGTGGCTTCGGAGTAACGGTCAGGCGGCTGGGTGTCGTGGCCCTTGGCTTCGGCTTTCTCGACCGGCACGATCTCGCCTTCGGTTAAGGACGGCAGGATTCGCTCCTGGTCGGCCAGTTCGGCTTCGGGGTCGTCCATGCCTTCGACGTACGCCCGACGAAATCCGGGGAACTCGATGCGCAGACCGGTCGCGCTCAGACCGGCCTCGACGTCGCCGCCCAATTCGGAGATGCCCGCGAGCGTCGTCGTCAGACGCACCTTGTCCTGAGTGAGGCGCGCGTCGACCATCTGAGAAGCAATGGTCCGCTTCCAGATGAGGTCGTAGACCGCGAGTTCGTCGCCGCCCAATTGGCTCTGGGCTTCGTCGAGGGAGCGAAAGCTCTCTCCGGCCGGTCGAATGGCCTCGTGGGCCTCCTGGGCGTTCTTTACCTTCCGGTCGTATCGCCGCGGTGCGTCAGCCACGTAGTCGTCGCCGAACATCGAGGCCGCCATTGAGCGCGCGGCGTTGATTGCCTCATCAGAGAGCGTCGTCGAGTCGGTGCGCATGTAGGTGATCCAGCCCTGCTCGTACAGGCGCTGGGCCGCGCGCATGGTGCGCTCGGGGTCAAAGCGCAGCTTGCGGCTCGCTTCGATTTGCAACGACGACGTCATGAAGGGCGGTTGGGGCCGCTGCGTGCGCGGCGTGGAGGCGATCGAGACGATGCTCACGTCCGCACCCGCCAGTGCGGTGGCAACGGCGCTGGCGGCCCCTTCGCTCAGTATCTGCACGCTCGCCTTGGCGTCGAGCTGTCCGGACGCGTCAAAATTCTTTCCAGTCGCCAGCGACGCGCCGTTCACGGTTTCGAGCGTCGCGTCGAACGTGGCGGACTTGGCCCGTAACGTCGCGGTGACGTCGAACCACGTCGCCGACGTGAAGGCCATGCGCTCGCGCTCGCGCTCGCAGACCAGGCGAATGGCGACCGACTGGACTCGACCGGCCGAGCGGGCCTTATCCACCGCGCGCCACAAGACCGGCGACACCTCGTAGCCGACCAGCCGGTCGAGGAAACGGCGACCCTCCTGGGCGTCGACGAGGCGCAGGTCCAGTTCGCGGGTCTCGCTGACGGCCTTGGCAATCGCGGCCGGCGTGATCTCGTGAAAGACCATACGCTTGACTGGAACCTTGGGGTTGAGTACTTCCTGGAGATGCCAGGCAATGGCTTCACCCTCGCGGTCTTCGTCCGTGGCCAGGTACAACTCGTCGACTTCCTTTAAGGCGGCCTTCAATTCGGCGACGATCTTCTTGCGATCCTGCGAGACGACGTACACCGGTTTGAAGTGGTCGTTCACGTTGATGCCCAGCCGCGCCCACTTCTCACCCTTGACCGACACGGGGATGTCGGCGGCGCTCTGGGGCAGGTCTCGGATGTGACCGATCGAGGGCTTGACGATGTAGTCCGGACCGAGCATGCCCTGAATGCGCGTCGCTTTCGCGATCGACTCGACAATCACCAATGCGCGGGCCATGCTCACCACCTTTCTTTATTCGTCGCCACATGTATCGTTCGCCTACAAGATAGACAGGTATAGCGCATCACTTTGTGCATACTTGTTCGCGCAGCCCCATCGGTCGGGCGAATCACTAGTCCGTGACTGATAAATCGAGTGACGCGGGTGACCTATTCGTCACCGTGCGGGGCGGCCACAATTTCGTACTGGGGATTCAGTATCACCGCTTCGCGCCGTAGCGAGGTGACGGTGCCGTGCACCAGTAGTCGCGTGCCGCGCTCAATGCCCGGCACGCTCGAGCGTCCCTGAAAAATGAGCGCGACCGAACCGGTGTTGTCGGCAATCACGCAGCGCAGTTCGTGGGACCCGCTCACGTTGGTGATCGACATGGAACGGACCCGTCCGGCGATCTCCGCCGCCTGACGTTCCTGAAGTCCACCGATCGGCTGCGCGCCGAAGGAACGGGCCGCCAACTTGGCGTCGGCTTCTAGGTGCGACGCGGCCCGTTGCCCGCCGCGCGCCACCTCATCACTGAGCGGGTGTTCGAAGACCTCACCCTCGGCCAGACGCGAGCGGCCCGAGCGATAAGGAATGATGGTCGCGGCGGTACGCGGGATGTGCATGACGGCCGCGGCGATGCCGTCGGCCGTTCGGTCGTGCAACAAACGCTGCAGGCGCGACGAGAAGCCGCGACGCGGCAAGATCACCATGCAAAAGACGTCGTCGTCGCGCACGATGTCGGCCACCAGTTCGAGCGCCGCCCGGTCCACCCGGCGGTCCTCACAGTCAACGATTTCCAGGTTGATCCCCGCCGACGCGGTATTGGGCGATCCCCAGATCTCTTCTAAGTGTTTGGTCACCAGCGGGTCGATGTCAAAGTGCACGGCGCGCACTGAATAGGGGTTGAGCGTGTTGCAGTACTGCAGGGCCCGTTCGGTCGCGAGCGAATAGGTGTCGACGAAGACCACCACGCGGTTCATGCGAATCGTCATGACGCCAATAGCGCTCGTCGACGCGAAGGCCTTTTCTTCCCGCTCGTACTGCTTGTTAAAGCGAAGTAGGGCCATGTACATGAGCGGCCCCACGACCACGATGATCCAGGCACCTTCTTTGAACTTCGCGATAACAAAAATCAGCACGACGAGCGACGTGACCGCCGCGGACGTCGCGTTGATGATCACGCCGCGTCGCCACTTGCCCGTGCGCTCGCGCAGGTGACGCTTGACCATGCCCGCGCCGGCCATCGTGAAACCGGTAAAGACGCCAATGGCGTAGAGCGCCACGAGCGCGTTGACCTTCGCGTCAAAGACGATGATCAGCACGAGCGACACCGCGCCCAGCACGATGATGCCGTTGGAGAACGCCAGGCGGTGCCCGCGCTTGGTCAGCTGGCGCGGCAGGTACTTGTCGCCCGCAACGTAGTTGGCCAGGAACGGGAAGCCGTTAAACGACGTATTGCCCCCGGTGTAGAGCACCAGGATCGTCGCGATCAATACGATGATCTTCATCGCGTGTCCGAAACCGCTCGGACCAAAGACCGCGCCCACCTCTTGACCGAGCACCGTCGGGTACCCGCTCTCGAAGGGCAGCGCGTGCGTCCACGACGCCAGCAACGTCACGCCCAGCAGCAGGAACGCCAGAATGCACGACATGGTGACCAGGGTCTTGCGAGCGTTGGGCGACTCGGGCTTGCGAAAGCTCGCGACGCCATTAGAGATTGCTTCGAGTCCGGTGAGCGACGAGCCCCCGTTGGCGTAGGCGCGCAGCAGCGAGATGAAGGCGAGGCCCATCAGCAGCCCGTTCTTCGACGTGCCCAAATGCCCCTGGACCAACAAGTGGTGCGCGGGCATGGCAATGTGATGCAGCGTGCCCGCAAACTCCTTGTAGTAGCCCACGATGATGGTGCTCGCCAGGGCGGTGACGTAGAAGTACGTCGGGAACGCGAAGTAGCTGCCGGCCTCTTTGAGACCGCGCAGGTTACCGTAGATGAGGATCAACACGACGCCCACCGTGATGTAGAGGTCGTTGCGACCGTGGCCCAAACCGGGCGCCAACGTGACGAGGGCGGCCGTGCCCGCCGAGACCTGCACCGCGACGGTGACGGTGTAGTCAATCAGTAACGCAACGGCGGCTATCTGGGCCACTTTGGGTCCGAAGTTGTCGCGCGCGACCACGTAGGAACCGCCCGCCGTCGTGTAGTACTTGATCACGTCGAGGTACGACATGGTGACGAAGAACAGCACGCCGATAATGACGAACATGATCGGTACGACCAGCGAAAACGCGGCCAGCCCGATGTAGGGCGTCATTTGGGTGAGGATCTCCTCGGTGCCGTACGCCGAGGACGAAATGCAGTCGGGCGCGAGCACGCCCAACGCCAGGGCTCGGTTCAGGCGCTCGCCGCTCAACTGCTCAGTGACGTAGGGCTTACCGAGAAATATTCGCTTCATCCGGTAACCCAGCGATTCGGGGTAAACCGTCGAGATGTTGGCGTGCGATGTCAGTAGCGGCTTGTTCTTGGGCACCTGCTTATCGTCTTCTGGCACGGAGTCCAGACTAAGTCATCGACTCGGCGACCTTGGATTCTTGCGGCTTCGGTGAAATATGTGGTCAGATGGCCTCATGCACATTGTCGTTGTCGGTTGCGGCCGCGTGGGATCAGAACTCGCGATGCAGCTTTCCGATGAGGGCCACTCGGTGGTGGTGGTCGACAAGAACCGCGACGCCATGCGCCGACTCACCCGATTCAACGGCAAAACCCTCGTCGGTTCGGGATTCGACCGCGACATCCTGCTCCAGGCTGAAGCCGGACAGGCCGACGCCCTGGCGGCGGTGACCAGCGGGGACAACACCAATATTCTCTGCGCGCGAATTGCCCGCGACAACTACGCCATCAAGAACGTCGTAGCGCGCATCTACGATCCGGCGCGCGCCGGCATCTACCTGAAGTTGGGAATCCCCACCGTGGCGACGTCGCTGTGGACGACCCAGCAGGTGAAGCGCTGGATCACGCCCTCGCCAATCTCCGTCGAATGGACCGACGGCACGGGGACCTTGCAACTGGTCGAGCGCGTCGCGCCCGACGCCCTGGCGGGTCATCCGATTAGTCAACTCAATTCCAGTGACGACGTGCGCGTCGTCGGCCTGGTGCGCGCCGGGCAGGGACGGGTCAATGTTGACGATCTCTTCGCCCAGGAGGGCGACGTGCTGGAGATACTGGTCACTCCCAAAGGGCTGATTGAGCTCCAGGAAAAGATCGAAGCGGGCACGAAGTGAAAATCATCGTGGGCGGCGGCGGGTCCGTAGGCACCGCGATTGCCCTGGACCTCTTGGACCGCCATCACGACGTCACGTTGATGGAGCAGAACGTGCACACGGCCGAGCGGATCCGCTCGATGTTGCCCGGCGTGCACGTGATGGCCGCCGACGCTTGCGAGTACGCCAGCCTGGCCGCGGCCGACCTGCGCGACGCCGACGTGATCATCGCCGCGACCGGCGATGACGAGGACAATTTGGTGATCAGCTGGCTCGCCAAGCAGGAGTTCGGCGTGCCGCGGGTCATCGCGCGCATCAACAATTCGCGCAATGAGTGGCTCTTTAACACCAGTTGGGGCGTCGACGTGGCGGTCTCGACGCCGGCGCTCATCACGTCACTGGTCGACGAGGCCGTCGAAGTGGGATCGATCATCAACCTCATGGACCTGGCCGACGGCAAGATGCGCCTCATCGAGATCACGCTCGCGGCCGACGCGCCGGCGGTGGCGAACAATCAAACCTTGGACGACCTGCGACTGGCCGATTCGGTGCGCATAGTGGCCGTCGTGCGTAACGAGCAACCCATGATCCCCTCGTCGACGATGCACTTCCTCGAGAACGACCACGTGATCTTGATTACCCGGGGCGACGCCACCCAGGAATGCGCGAACGCCTTCATTGCCTGATCGTTGGTGAGGATTACGGACGAATAAAGGGACCTAGCATTACTACGTGAGAGCCGCATTCTTCGACCTTGATAAGACCGTGATCGCCAAGTCGTCACTCGTCGCGCTCGGACCGGAGTTCCACGCCCGTGGGCTGTTGCACCGGCGAACCCTCGTCTGGGGTTTCTTCAGCCAAATTCTCTTCATGCGTTTTGGGGCCAATGACGAAAAACTCAACAAGATTCGCGAGTCGGTACTCAAAGTCACCAAGGGCTGGGACCGCCAAGAAGTGCGCACGCTGGTCGCCGAGACCATCAACGAGATCATCGAGCCACTGATCTACTCCGAAGCCTTAGAGCTCATTGACCATCACCTCGCCGAGGGCGACGAGGTGTGGCTCGTAAGCATGGCGCCCAGCGAGATCGTCGAGCCCTTCGCCGAACTGCTCGGCATCACCGGCGCCATTGCCTCTCGCGCCATGATCGACGATGAGGGCAAGTTCACGGGCGAGATGGAGTTCTTTGCCCAGGGTGAAAACAAGGCCGTCGCCATGCGCGAACTGGCCGAGCAGCGCGGCATCGACTTGAGCCAGTCCTTTGCCTACTCCGACTCCGAGACCGACATTCCGATGCTCGAAGCGGTGGGCCACGCGTACGCCGTCAACCCCGATCGGATGCTGACAAAACTGGCCCACGAGAGGGAATGGCCGATCCTGGATTTCTCCCACCCGGTGCGCGCGCACGACCGCTCCAAATCACACACGCCATTTTTCATTAGCGCGGTAGTAATAGGGGTCGCCGCCCTCTTGGGACGCACGCAGATGCATCGACACTAGGGAACTAGAGCGTCAGGAGGTCCCGGGCACCCGTGTCTGACGAAGGATGACGCAGTTTGCTCATCGCGCGGGCTTCGATCTGACGAATCCGCTCGCGGGTGAGGTTCATTTCGGCGCCCACGTCTTCGAGCGTGCGAATCTCTCCGGCCCCATCGAGGCCGAATCTCATGCGCAGGATCTTCTGTTCGCGCTCGTCGAGCGGCTGGAGCAACTTCTCGATCGCGGCCGGCATCATCTTGACTGCCGCCACGTCGAAGGGTGACTCCGCGGAACGGTCTTCAACCACGTCGCCCAGTTCGGCGTCGCCGTCTTCACGAAGCGGCTCGGACAGTGAGATCGGCTCGGAGCGAAAGCGTAGGGCCTCGATCAACTTGTCCTCGGGCATCTCGCACTCGTCGCAGAGCTCTTTGATGGTCGGCGGCCGTCCGAACTTCAGTTCCAGACGCGACTGGGCCTTCTGGACTCGGGCCAGTGTGTCGCCGGCGTGTACCGGCAGACGGATGGTGCGTCCAGTATTGGCGATGCCGCGAGTGATCGCCTGGCGAATCCACCAGGTGGCGTAGGTCGAGAACTTGAAACCCTTGCGCCAGTCGAACTTCTCGACCGCGTGCATGAGGCCCAGGTTGCCCTCCTGGATGAGGTCGAGCAGAGGTAATCCGGACGCCTGGTACTTCTTGGCGATCGAGACCACCAGGCGCAGGTTGGACTGCACGAAGTCGCGCTCCGCGGTGTCACCACGGTGCACGGCGCGCTTTAGGGCCAACTTCTTGCTCGGCGTGATTTTGATCTTCTTGTCGGTTTCGGCCGCGTCGAGCTCGGCCTTGGCCTCACGGCCCTCTTCGATGGTCTGGGCCAGGTGGACTTCATCGTCCTTGGTCAGAAGGGTGTATTGGCCAATGTCCGAGAGATAGAGCCGTACGAGGTCCTCATCATCACGATCGACGCGATCCTTAGCCATTATTTCCCTTCGTGAATCCGACCCGGAGAATCCGGTACTTGTAGTTATACGGAGGTAGGCAACTTAGCGGGAAATGCCGAAACTTTCAGCGTTTCCGGCGCTTTCGACCAGTTGTGTGAGCCTCCGAGCCCCTTCTTGCCAGCCAGGATCGTCAATATCTTCGTGGTGCTGGGTGGTATTGGCGATCTGGAGCAGCTGCTGGACGGTGACCTGCGCCGCGCGCTCACAAATCGTTCTCAACTCAGCGTCAGGACCCAGCCCCTCACGCGCGTCGCGCAGTGAGACCAAAAGACGCGGTCCCACCACCAAGGCCATGGCGAAGAGGGTCATCGCCCCGCTCGGATCCTTCGCCAGCGCCTGGTCGAGCACCTCACGAATAACGGCCAACGGCGCGACCTCGCCCCGGCCAACATACTCACGCAACTCCAGCGCTACCCCACCGAAGGACCGTGCCATTTCGTGTACCCGCACCACGTAGGCATCAGTTCCCAGCGTGGGTGCACATTCACCCAGGCCCACGTAGACCGCGTCGAAGCACGAGAGCAGGTGTTCTGCGACATCTCGGGACTCCACCATCGTGGTTACTCGGGGCGAAAGGCGTTGGTGATCGGCATTCGCCGGTCCCGTCCAAAGGCCTTGCGCGAAATCCGCACCCCGGGCGGCATCTGGCGCCGCTTGTACTCACTCTGGTCAACCAGTCGCGTGATGCGCAGCACCAGTGCCGGGTCATGGCCCCGGGCAATGAGTTCTTCGGCGGTCGCGTCGCCCTCAACGTAGAGCTCGAGCAATGGGTCGAGCTCGTCGTAGGGCGGCAGCGACTGGTCGTCGAACTGATCGGGACGTAATTCGGCTGACGGCGACTTCTCTAACACGCTCAGGGGAATTGGCTCTAAGTCGCCGTTACTCACCGCGACCTCGTTGCGGTAGCGACACAGCTCGTAGACGAGCGTCTTGGAGACGTCCTTGATGACCGCGAACCCTCCGGCGGAGTCACCGTAAAGCGTGGAGTAGCCCGTGGCCATCTCTGACTTGTTGCCGGTCGTAAAGACAATGGCCCCGGTGTCGTTCGAGATCGCCATCCACAGGACCGAGCGGATGCGGGCCTGCAGGTTCTCATCGGTCAGACCCTTCGGCTCACCGCCCAGCACGTCCGAGAGGGTGTCGCCCAGCGCCTGATGGGCCGGCTCAATATCAAGCGTCGTGATTTCAATGTCGAGTCGACGGGCCACCTCTTGCGCGTCGCTCACCGAGTGGCCCGAGGAATAGCGACTGGGCATGGCGAAGCCCCGCACCGCACGTGCGCCGACCGCATCGACGGCAATCGTCGCCACGAGTGACGAGTCGACGCCACCCGAGAGTCCCAGAATTGCCGTACGAAACCCGTTCTTGCGCAGGTAGTCGCGCGTGCCCATCACGAGCGCGCCGTAGATCTCTTCAATTTCACTGGGCGGCTCGGCAATGTGATTGACGTGCAGCGCCTTGAGTCGCCGCTCGTCGCGTCCGTAGACCGCGTCAATCACCGTGCCCACCGGGGAGGGTCGAGCATCAATCTCACAGATCAACAACTCCTCACTGAAGGCATTGGCCCGGGCGATGACCTGGCCCTTGGCGTTGACCACGACACTCTGGCCATCAAAGACCAACTCGTCCTGTCCGCCGACCAAGTTGACGTACGCAATCGGACAGTTGGTCTCGATGGCCCGCTCGCGCAGCATGGCTTCACGCTCGTCGCGGCGTCCACGGGCGTATGGCGACGCGTTGGCCACGACGAGCAGGGTTGCGCCCTGGACCGCGAGTTCGGCCGCGGGGCCGAACTGGGTCCACACGTCCTCACAGATCAGCAGCCCGACGGCGACGCCGGCCACGTTGATGATCGTTTGGGGCCCCACGCCGGGGTGGAAATATCGCAACTCGTCAAAGACGTCGTAATTGGGCAGTAATCGCTTGGTCGCGGTCGCGGCGATCCCCTGCTCGTTGAGCGCCACGAGCACGTTGGCGATATGGCTGAGTTTCGGTTCGTCGAATATTGGGTGCACGACGTCGCGTCCGTCGCTGGAGGGCGCCAAGACCACGTCGGGTCCCTCGCTCGCGACGGTGCCCACCAACAAGGGGGGCAGATCGGTCGCTCGGGCCAGGTCCAACAGCGCCAGGCGCGCTGACTCGATGAACCCTTCTTTGAGCAACAGATCCTCGGGCGGGTAGCCCACGAGCGACAACTCGGGCGACAGTACGAGATCGGCGCCGAGGGTGCCGGCCTGGGTGCGAAATCGACTCAAAGTTTCGACATTTTGGGCGAAACCGCCCACCACCGCGTTCATTTGGGCGAGGGCTAGTCGAATGACAGGCACGAACCGAGCCTACCGGCGCGCGGCCGTGAGCTTACGAGAAATGATTCACACGCGGTTAACAGAACAGCGAGTTTCTTGCATCGTCAGCAACAAGACTGTCAGCATTCGCGTGCAACGCGCGAAGTGACGACGAAGGAGCAATCGTGTCGTATCAGGCCGAGTACATCTGGATAGACGGATCAGAGCCGACCCGGGAACTGCGCAGCAAGACCAAGATCGTCGCCGACGGCAAGAAGCCGCCGGTGTGGGGCTTCGACGGTTCGAGCACGAATCAGGCCACCGGCAAGTTCTCGGACTGCGTCCTTAACCCGGTCGCGTCGTTCGCCGACCCACTACGTGGCCCCAAGGACGTGCTCGTGATGTGCGAGGTCTTGAACCCCGACATGAGTCCGCACGACACGAACACCCGTGCGGCGGCGCTCGCGACCGCCAAGAAGTTCGCCAGCTTCGAGCCCATGTTCGGCATCGAACAGGAGTACACGCTCTTCCAAGACGAGCGCCCGTACGGCTGGCCCGAGGTGGGATTTCCCGCGCCCCAGGGTCCCTATTACTGCGGCGTTGGTGGATCGAAAATGCCCGGACGAGAGATTGTTGAAGCGCACACGCTGGCCTGCATGCGCGCGGGCATCTCGATCGAGGGCACCAACGCCGAAGTGATGATGGGACAGTGGGAGTTTCAACTGGGCATCCTGGGCGCAGTAGAGATTGGCGACCAGATGTGGGTCGCGCGCTGGCTCCTCAAGCGCATCAGTGAAGAGTTCGACGTGGACGTCAGTTTTGACGCCAAGCCCATCAAGGGCGACTGGAATGGCGCGGGAGCCCACACCAACTTCTCGACCAAGCAGACCCGTTCGGCAAACGGGTGGCCGGCAATTATTGCCGCCTGCGAGGCCTTAAGTACCCGGGTGCCCGAGCACATCTCGAACTACGGCGTCGGCATCGAAGATCGCCTCACCGGCGCGCACGAGACCCAGCACTGGTCGAAGTTCTCCTACGGCGTCTCGGACCGCGGCGCCTCGGTGCGCATCCCCGGTCAGGTCGCGCGCGAGAAGAAGGGCTACATCGAAGATCGTCGCCCCAACGCCAACGCTGACCCCTACGTCGTCGCCCGACTGATCGTCGAGACGGTCTGTGGCGCCGCGGCCAAGTCCAGTACGGTGCGCAAGGCCCCTGCCGCCCGGGTCGGGGCCAACAAGGTCGCCGCATCCAAGGCGGTCAAGACAACGACCAAGCGAGCCGTCAAGAAGACAGCTCGTCCGGTCAAGAAGGCGGCGCGTCGATAGACACGCCGTAGCGAAACCCGCCGCCGACATGGTGGCGGGTTTTGCACTTTATGGAGCCTCACGAGGACCTATGCGGAAGGTGCGAGAATGGGTGGTATGCAGAGTCAAGCCCAGTACGTGCTGCGAACGGTCGAGGAACGCGGTGTTCGCTTCGTCCAACTCTGGTTCACCGACGTGCTTGGTCGCCACAAAGCCTTCCACGTCACGCCGGCCGAATTAGAGGACGCCCTCGATCAAGGCATGACCTTCGACGGCAGCGCGATCGACGGCTTTTCGCGCACCCAAGAGTCCGACGTGCTAGCGCGCCCCGACCTCACGACCTTCCAGTTGCTGCCCTGGTACGAGGAGGGCGCCGGGGTCGCCCGGGTCTTCTGTGACATCAACAACATCGATGGCAGCCCCTTCGAGGGCTGCCCGCGCCAGCAGTTACGCCACGTCTTAGATGACGCCCACCGCCAGGGCTACAACTTCTTCGTCGCGCCCGAGATCGAGTACTTCTACTTCGAAGACCTCGATCCGGCTCGTCCCCCTCGTCCCATCGATCACGGCAGCTTCTTTGACCTGCTGCCCGATGACGTGGGCAGTCAGTTGCGCCGTCACACGGTGCTAACGCTCGAAGAGATGGGCATCGGCGTCGAGCACGCCCAGCACGAAGACGCGCCCGGCCAGCACGAGATCGACCTGCGCTACACCGACGCGCTCACCATGGCCGACACCGTCATGTCGGTGCGCCACGTCGTCAAGGAGCTCGCTCGCCAATACGGCGTGTCGGCCAGTTTCATGCCCAAGCCGCTGGCCCACGTGCCGGGCTCGGGCATGCACACCCACCTCTCGCTCTGGCGCGACGACCACAACGCGTTCATCGGCGACGGTCGCTACGGGCTGAGCGACATCGCGATGAAGTTCATCGCCGGCCTGGTGCATCACGCGCCGGAAATTACCGCGGTGACCAACCAGTGGGTCAACTCCTATAAGCGCCTGGTGCCGGGCGACGAGGCACCGGTCGGCGCCGGCTGGGCCCGCTACGACGCGAACGCCCTGGTACGCGTGCCCTCGGTCAAGCCCGGTCGCATCGATTCGACACGAATCGAGTACCGCTCGCCCGATACCGCGGCCAACCCCTACCTCGCCTTCGCCGTCATCCTGGCCGCCGGGCTGCGCGGCGTCGCCGGCGACTACGAACTGCCCGGCGAAGGTGAACGAACGGCCCCGCTTCCCGAATCGCTGGCCCAGGCGCTGGAGCTCATGGAGGATTCGAAGTTGCTGCACGAGACATTGGGCGCCCACCTGGTCGAGTGGTTCCTGCGCAACAAGCGCGCCGAGTGGGACGACTACCGCGTCCAAGTCACCGCCTTCGAGCTCGAGCGCTACCTGCCGCTGCTGTGAGCATCGACGTCGTCCTCTGCGTGCCGTCATGTGACGGGCCGATCCGCAAAGCCTTCGAGGTCACGGGCGTCACGCCGGCGGTCGCGAGCACGGGTCGGCTCAACGAGGTCGCGGCCCTGGAGCCGGCCGATGGCTTTTCTGGCGCCGTCATCAATGCGTCCGCCTTTCCCTTCACGGAAGCCATGAACCTCTGTCGCCAGTTGCGCGCGCGCGAACGCGGCGCCGGGCCGATAATCCTGTTGGTCGACCACTACCAACTTGACGACCTGACCTTCCGCGAAGACCTCTTCGACGACTTTGTGGTAGGCCCTTTCGACGTGAGCGAGCTCGCGACGCGTCTGCGCCACCGGCTTCGTCGCGCCGGCAACGAGACCGTGGCCCCGCGCATCGAGCACGGGGGATTGTCAATGAACCTCGAGACCTACCAGGCCTCCATCTCTGGTCGGGTCATGGACCTGACCTACATGGAGTACGAGCTCTTGCGTTTCCTCGCCACCAACCCGAATCGGGTGTTCACCCGCGAGACGCTGCTCAGTCGGGTATGGGGCTACGAGTACTACGGCGGCGCGCGCACGGTGGACGTGCACGTGCGCCGACTACGGGCGAAATTGGGTGAAGAAAACGCGAACCTAATCCAGACGGTGCGCTCAGTGGGCTACAAGTTCGGCACCAACGCCGAACGAGTGAGCGACTAGCTCTTGGGCGAGTAGGCCCACAGTTCAACTTCGGCGTGCGCGCCGAGCGGCAACTCGGCGACTGCGACCGCGGTGCGCGTGGGCAGCGGTTGAGTCGTAAACGCCGCCAACCACACTTCGTTGCAGGCGGCAAAATCCTTCATGTCCAGAATGAACAACGTGGCCTTGACGACCTGACTCATCGTCGCTCCCGCTTCGCCGAGCGCGTGACTCGCGTTGACGAGCGCTTGCTTGAGTTGACCGGCGGTGCCGCCATCGGCCATCTTGGTAACGCCGTTCTCCGTGTGGAAACCGAGTTGACCCGAGATAACTACAAAATCCCCGGCGCGCAGCCAGGGCGAATACGGACGAGGCGGAGGAGTCGACATCGTGATTTCGACCGTTTCTTAACTAAAGGAGTTGCCGCAACCGCAGGTGCGCGACGCGTTGGGGTTCGTGATGTGAAACCCCGCACCCTGTAGACCGTCGGTGAAGTCGAGCGTCGATCCGTTGAGCAGTTCCGCGCTGGCGGGGTCGACCACGACCTTCACCCCTCCGAACTCGCGAGTGATGTCGTCAGCGGCAAAATCAGAATCAAAGAACATGTCGTAGTTAAAGCCGGAGCAGCCACCGGGCTTAACAGAGACCCGTAGCGCCAACACCTCATCGAGACCCTCGGCGGCAATCAACTCGGCAGCCTTCACCGCGGCGACGTCGGTGAGCGTGATGGGGTCAACGGGCTTCTGGGTCAGTTTTAGACTGGTCGTTTGGCTCGACATGGCGCTCCTTCAATAGTTTTCACTCTCCATGGTAGCGAAGGATTTTGGCAATGAACACCCCTATTAATTGACCGTTAGCGTGAAACCATGTCCCAAAGCGCCGAAATACGCGAACGCCTGAACCACGTGCTCGACCCAGAACTGGGCGCCTCCATCGTTGAATTGGGCATGGTTGGTGAAATTTCGGTCTCCGGCGAAGGTCGCGCCACGGTCAACGTCGCCCTCACGACGATTGGCTGTCCGCTCAAGTCCCAGATCGAACGCGACGTGCGCGAAGCGGTGTTGCTGATTCACGGCGTCACGGATGTTGAGTTGGTCATGGGTGTGCTCGACGCGCCCGCTCGCGCAGCGCTCATGCAGCGCGCCCGCGCCATGGCCCAAGAACGGGCCCCCAGTACCTCGATTCCATTTCAAGCGCCGGTGCTCATGATTGCCTCAGGCAAAGGCGGAGTTGGCAAGTCGACCGTCACGGCCAACCTCGCGGTCGCCCTCGCCCAGACCGGGCGAACCATCGGCGTGTTGGACGCGGACATTTGGGGCTTCTCGCTCTCTCGTCTGCTCGGGATCAAGGGAGACGTTGGGGCGTCGGGCGGCAAGATGCATCCGCTCGAGCGACGCATCGGCGAGGGAAAGATCAAGTTGCTCTCCATGGGTCTGCTGGCCGACGAAGACCAGGCACTCTTATGGCGTGGACTCATCGTGCAAAAGGCTGTCGCGCAATTCATCCAAGACGCGGACTGGTCGGGCGTTGATTACCTGCTCATCGACACGCCGCCCGGCACCGGCGACATCGCGATGACCCTAGCGCGACTGCTGCCCCAGATCGGTCAGGTCGTCGTCACGACGCCCGCGATCGCAGCCCAGCGAGTCGCGGCGCGTGCGGCCGACTTCGCGCGCAAATCGAACATTCGCGTGCTCGGCGTCATTGAAAACATGAGCGGTCTCATCTGTTCGTGCGGCGAACGACACAATCTATTTGGCGTCGGCGGCGGTGCGGCTCTCGCCGGCGAGTTAGGCGTGCCGTTGTTGGCTGAGATCTCACTGCGTGCCGAGATCAATCAGGGCGGCGACATTGGCGAACCCGTGGTGCTTGGCGAACCGAGTGACGGCGTCTTCCACGAGTTAGCGCAACGGATTCTCAACGACGTGGCGCCGCCGGTCGGCGCGCTCGGCTGTTCGGCCCGCCTGCTCGAC
>JBEKQN010000017.1:0-24583 GCA_049519675.1 Acidimicrobiales bacterium
CCCAACGAAGAGCCGGAACTATTTTGGGCGACGATGGGCGCGATGGGCCTGACGGGCGTCGTCACGTCGGTCGAACTCGGTTTGACATCCGTCGAAACGAACCAGATGATCGTCGATACCGATCGGTTCGACGATCTCGAGAGCGTCATGAGCGAGATGCGTGTGCGCGACAGCGACTACCGCTATTCGGTGGCCTGGGTGGACTGCATGACGGCGGGCAAGACAATGGGCAGGTCGGTCTTGACGCGCGCTCGCCACGCCAGCGCCGACGAGGTTGAGCGTCCGCGTCTCGATCCGCCAGGTCCCGCGACATTGTCGGTCCCCTACCGCGCCCCGTCATTCATCTTGAATGCGTGGTCGGTTCGTGCCTTCAACGAACTCTGGTATCGCCGGGCGCCGCGACGCCAGGTTGAGGCAACAGTGCCACTCGGCACTTTCTTTCATCCGTTGGACGGAGTTCGCGACTGGAATCTCTTGTACGGCAAACGAGGGTTCGTCCAGTACCAATTCTGCGTGCCCGACAAGAATTCCGACACGATCGCCCGTGTCATCGAGCGCCTGAGCGGATTACACCTGGCGAGCTTTCTCGCCGTCCTGAAGCGTTTCGGTCCGGCTAACCCCGCGCCGTTGTCGTTTCCTCTCGAGGGCTGGACGTTGGCGCTCGATCTTCCCGTCGGTGCGGTGGAACTTCCCCCTCTGCTCGACGAACTCGACACTCTGGTCACGCAAGCGGACGGGCGGGTCTACCTGGCCAAGGACTCGCGACTGCGTCCCGAGTACGTTGCTCAGATGTACCCACGGCTCGATGAGTTTCTCCGTGTGAAGTCCCAGGTCGACCCGCACGCCCGGTTAACGAGTGACCTCGCTCGACGCCTCGGATTCGTGAGCGGGTAGTGATGGAAAACGCCTTCGGTCAGCCCCAGAACGTCGTGGTGTTTGGTGGCAGTTCGGACATCGCGCGGGCGATCACCAAGAGACTCTGCGCCGCGCGAACGCACACCGTCATCCTCGCGGGTCGCAATGAAACACTTCTCCAGGTCGCAGCCGACGAGGCCGACGAGTACGGGGCGTCAAGAGTCGGCACGGTTCTGTTCGACGCCGAGCAACCCCAACACGCCGCCGCCACGGTGCGAGAAGCGTTCGAAAAGGTGGAAGATCCCGTCGACCTCGTCGTCATGGCCGTAGGTCTGCTCGGAACGCAGTCGAGTGACGAAAACGACGCCGCGGCCGTGGCCCGACTCATCACGGTCAACTTCGGCTGGCCCGCCAGCGCGCTCGCCGAAATTCGCCGTCTCCTCATTGCCCAGGGGTCGGGACGGATCCTCGTCATCTCCTCGATCGCCGCGGTTCGAACGCGCCGCAGTGCGTACCTCTACGCGAGTGCCAAGGCGGGGCTCGATCGCATGTGCGGCGGTCTCGCCCAATCTCTCGAGGGAACCGGGGTAAAGATGCAGGTCCTGCGACCGGGCGTCGTACGAACAAAAATGACCCGGGGTCTCGCGGAGCCCCCCTTCACCACGGGAGCGGACGAGGTTGCCGAGAACGTGATGCGCGCGCTCGCTACTGACGATGTCGTGATCTGGAGTCCGCCGATCCTGCGTTACGTGGCCTTTCTCATTCGACACCTGCCGGCGGCCCTTTGGCGTCGAGTCGCCGATCGCGCGTAGCGCCGCTCACAACTGCACCCTCGCGCCGTGCACGAGGCGCTTCGTTCTTGACGGTGCGTCAGGGTGAACACGCGATCGATCACACTGATTGGTAGCGGGTCTACTCAGAGGTGAAACGGCGCAACCATCGATCGCGCAGTTCTCGCTTGGCCGAGCGGTGCGACGTGCAGGAGCGCCTCGGTCGTCTTCAAGAGTGAGTAGTGGGTAAAGCGGATGCTGACTCGTTGCCCTCTGGGCGTCGACGGCGCGATGACCAATGTCGGGACTTGATTGGACGCCATCGAGTCATTCTCGTCAAACGTGATGAACAGGACCAGGGACCTCGTTTGATACTGCGTGCTCTGCACGATGAGTGGGACGTACCGTCGCAGCCACGCGTCGCCGGTCGATACCGGGCAACTATGCATGTCATCGCAGATATTCGGCACGATCATGGTGAAGCCCGCGCTGAGGTTCAACGGAAGGCTCAAGGGTACGTCGTTGCTCCCACACGACGACGCAACGCCCGTGTAATAGACCGCGGGATTGTGTCGCGCGGCGTAACTGCCACTCGTCACGTGATCGCACGAGTTCGGCATGGATTCAACCAGGGCCCTCCAATTCGACCCCAGTTGCGAAAAGATGCTCGGCGCGCTGAGTGGATGCGAACTTGGCTCTGCGTCGTCACTGATTCCCTGGGTGGAGCCTGACGTGAGGGCGACGTAATTCGGCAAACTCGGATGCGACACCGCGTAGTAGTTCGTGGCCAGAGCGCATCGCGACGCGAGCTGGTTGAAGTACGGCGCACTGGGTGAGCCAACCACTGAGTAACCAACATTCTCCAGCATGATCCACACAACGTGGCTGTACTGCGCGGTTCCACCAACGCCGCACGGAGAAGTCGCGGGAATCTTCTTCGAAGTCGCTCCACTAGATACCGAGGCGATCGAACTCAGCAACAGCACGATCACCGCGAACCCGCACGTCAACCTACGAATCGTCACGGTCCCATTCTGGCTCTATTTGAATTGACGCGGGGTTCAGGGTTGGCCGCCGCGACACTCGATCGACTCGTGGTGCCGAAGGGTCGCAACCACCACGAGTACGAACGAAAACTCGTTGAACGCAGCACTCGCAACATAACGATTCTTTATGCCGTGACGTGACGCAGCAGCGCGGTCAAGGTTTGAGTAAACCACAGGCCTCGCGAATCGCGTAAAAGAGAATCACGTAACCAGCAACGGGATCAGCCCACCACCAACCGGCGAAGACGTTCAGCATGAGGCCCGCAAGTACCGATGTGGCGAGGATGCCGTCGATCATCGTGACGCGGCCTTCCGCCGTGAGCACCGGATTATTCAAGGCCGCTCCAATTTTTGCTTTCTGCGTCGCGAGTACGAACATGGCAATGGCCGTCATCGAAGTCCAGGCGATGCCGATCGGGCTGTGATGAGGCCGGAAGCCAACTGCGAGGACAATGGTGCTTTGCACGGCCAAGTAGACAGACAACGCGACAAAGGCCGAACCAATCATCCGTATTGCCCTGTGCTGTCGGGTTTGTGCAACGTCAGCGAGTTCCCAGAGCACAACGACGGACGCGCCAATCTCGATGACGCTGTCCAATCCGAATCCCGCCAGAGCAACGGATTTTGCCACTATCGAGGCGTATGCGAGAACAATCACGCCAACCACATTCCAGCCAAGCGTCGTCATCTCGAGCTGGCGTCCACGTCTCAGCGGAAATACGTGACCACTTTCCACGTGCCCATTAGTCACTGAAACACCCTAGGACCTGCGATCGCGGAATCCGCGTGAGTCTCGAGGAACATTTTGGCCACGAAGAATAACTTCGACCTAGTCTCGACGCACCAATGGTGAATTCCCCACCGGATTATTGACCTCGGCCTCGCGATAGCGCGCTGAAGATGAGCCCGAGAACGCAACCGTGATGTTGCACCGGCCCATTGTCAACTGAGTCGCTGCATTGATTCGTCTCGATTCGCACGGTCCGTAGCTCCCAGCGTCGCTCAATCCACCACAGTGTTCACAAGTATGTGAAACGTCTCACCTGATGGCGAAGCCGTCGCCATGCGGCGGTTGCTATCGTTCGTCGTAATGGTTGACGTGACCAACGAGGACAAAAAGCCGGTTTTTGCGACCGACGCCGTCGTGCGGTGGGCGATCGTCGCGATTGAATACGCGATCGTGGCCAGTCTGCTGCTCGTTGCCGGCATCGTCTTGGTGCGCACCGTCGTCGATTTCCTGAGCCACTGGGGGGCATTCCCCCAGTCAGTCGTGGCCGGCATCGACGGCATCCTGGTGGTCATCATCCTGCTCGACATCGCCCACACGGTGTTTGGGCATCTGAGAACCACGGTGTTTCCGGTGCGGCCCTTCCTCATAATTGGCATTCTCGCCGGCGTACGAGACATCCTCAGCTCCTCCGCACACCTCACTCTTAGTAGCTCCCTGGCGCAAGCCAATTTCAACGACACGCTCATTTCGCTCGGCGTCGGTGTCGGCGTCGTGGTCTTCCTTCTTCTCGGACTGCTGGTCCTTCGCTTCAGCGAGCACACCGGAGAAAGTGACTTCTGACTTCGGGCCCGCAGGCGTCCACGCGGCTTTGCGAACTGAGAATCGGACACTCCTGGAATAACCTGTAGCAATTCAAGTGAGTTCGCCGTGGCCCAACCTCGTCTAATCGATCAATTGCTCGTACACGCGCGTATTGATTTACGACCGTCGAGCGCACCACCATCTCTGGTGCGCCTGGGCGCGGTCACACTGCTGTGCGTCTTTGGCTCCCTCGGCGCGGACGCTGGTCTCGTTCGCCTCGCCGGCACGATGTTCCCGGCAATACGCGGCTACTCGCATTTTCACCCGTATGACTACGGGACGCTGACCGTCATTGGCGTGCTCGCGGCGTGCGCGAGCTGGCCGTTGGCCGTCAGGGTATCGTCAGCGCCGCGGTCGCTTTTCTTTCGTGTGGCGCTCGTCGTGACTGCCCTGCTGCTGGTCCCCGACGTGTGGTTGCTCGTAGGACACGAACCAGTGAAAGGAGTACTCGTGCTGATGGCGATGCACTTCAGCGTCGCGCTGATCACCTATAACTTGCTCATCCGCCTAGCCCCCGCTCGCAGCGTCATCGCTCACCTTCCAACCAGTGACGAAAATCCGTCCTCTCCCCAGCCAGATTCGCCGACGGACGAGGGCATTCTGAAGTGGGACCTCGCACGCGAACGAGTCGTGCGATTGGTGATGTTATGGGCGGTGGCACTCGAGTTCGTGACGGGTCTGCTTTCTATCGTGTACGTGCCCATTGGCCGACCCGATGGTTGGATCGTGAGTCGCGGAGAGGCGCTTTACCTGACCCACGCACTCCTCGGGGGGTTGTTGACGCTCGGAGTGGTCGCCATGCTGGTTCGCACGTCACGCCGTAATCGGCGGTCGTGGATGGCGGCGGTCGTGGGGGGATACGGCGTGTTCCTGAGTGCTGTCGGCGGCATGATGTGCGTCGAGCACCCTCTGCGCCTCGCAGGAATGTCCCTTATGTTCCTCGGCGCATCGGTCGCTTTCTTCGCCTACCTGACGCCAAGTCTGGCCAGCGCGCCGACGCCGCCGCCAGGCTGGAACGCCACGGACGTTCCCTAAGGACAACTCCCGCATTCGTTCGGGGACATTTTGGCGCGTCGACGACATTCAGAATTGTCGCGTGTTCGAAGTCGCCCTCAGATTGAAGTGAAAGCCTCCAACGCCGGTGGTTTGGGGTGACCGGCGTTGGAGGGAGGGTGCGGTTGATGGCACAGCCACAACCAGATCGTGGTGGAGTCAGGTGCTTAGTGCGGCCCAGCGACATGAATCTCCTTCATCAGTAGTAAGCGAAACCAAAGTGCATCGATTTACATATCTGGACTTTCTTCTCCACGACTACTTCAACGAGACGCCCGACTCAGGGTGAAAGAGGTGAATTGCCTCACTCGACGCGCTCAGTGTCAGAGAGTCCCCGATGGTCAACGGCGTGCGAGCGTCAACGATGGCGACGAGCTCGTGGCTGCCCGACGTGAGGTGAACGTGTTCGTCGTTCCCGAGAAACTCGATGACGTCGACCGAGGCGCGCAATTGCATACCGAGGCCAGTACGCGCTTGATGATCGATGTGCTCGGGGCGCACGCCCAGGACCACGTCGCCCACACCAGCGCGGCGAATCATTGCTTTCTCGTTCTCGTTGAGGGTGATGTCCAAGTCGCCCCCGGAACTCACCAAGCGGACATCCCCATCAGTCGAATCGACGTGCATGGGCACGAAGTTCATCGAGGGCGATCCAATAAAGCCCGCGACGAACTGGTTCGCCGGCCGGTCGTAGAGCTCGCGCGGTGAACCCACCTGTTCGAGCTTGCCCAGGTTGATGACCGCGATGCGGTCGGCCATCGTCATCGCCTCGACCTGGTCGTGGGTCACGTAGATCATCGTCGCGCCCAGACGGTGGTGCAACCGAGCGATTTCGGCACGCGTTTGTACCCGAAGCTTGGCGTCGAGATTTGAGAGGGGCTCGTCCATCAAGAACGCGGCGGGGTTCCGCACGATGGCGCGACCCAGGGCGACGCGCTGGCGCTGGCCACCCGAGAGCTGGGCCGGCTTGCGATCGAGATACTGCTCGAGGTCGAGTATGCGCGCCGCGTCGGTGACGGCGACGTTGATCTCCTCCTTGGGGACCTTGCGCAACTTGAGGCCGAAACTCATGTTGTCGAAGACGGTCATATGCGGGTAGAGCGCGTAGCTCTGAAACACGAGGGCGATGTCGCGATCACGCGGCGCCAGATCGTTGACCACTCGATCACCGATTTCTATCTCCCCACTGGTCACCGACTCGAGTCCGGCAATCATGCGCAGCGCGGTCGTCTTGCCACAGCCCGACGGACCCACGAGACAAATGAACTCACCGTGAGCGACGTCAAGGCTCACCGAGTCGAGCGAGAGCGCCGCGTTGCCGGCGTACTGCTTGGTCAGTTCCTTCAGGGTGACACTGGACATTGGACCTCACTCATTTGACGGCGCCTGCGAGCACGCCACGGACGAAGTAACGCTGGAAGGAGAAGAAGACGACCAGCGGCACGAAGATCGACACCACGGCGCCCGTGGAGACAATCCAATAGTTTGCCGCGAGTGATCGGGTCTGGTCGTACAAGAAGATCGTGAGCGGCGTGTGCACGTTGCCGCCGAGGAACACCAGCGCGACCAACAGGTCGTTCCACACCCAGATGAACTGGAATATCGCCAGCGACGCGATGGCGGGCAGCGCGAGCGGCAACACAATGCGGTAGAAGATCTTCCACTCGCCCGCGCCCTCGATGCGCCCCGCCTCGAGCAGATCCTTGGGGATGCCCGAAAGGAAATTGCGCATGAGAAAGATGCCGAACGGCAGCCCGAAGGCGACGTGGAAGATGATGACGCCGGGTATCGTCCCGTAGGGATTGAGCCCAAAGAGGTTGCCCAACTCCCGATAGAACTGAACGACGGGAATGAGGGCCACCTGCAGCGGAACGACCATCAGCCCCACGATCACCAGGAAGATCATGTCTCGACCGCGCCAGAAACCGAACACGAGGCTGTAGGCCGCCAGACTCGATATCAGCGCGACGAGAATCGTCGCGGGAATCGTGATCTCGAGCGAGGTGACGAGCGAGTCCAGCACGCCGCCCGTGGTGAAACCCTGGGAAAAAATCGTGGCGTAGTTGTGAAGGGTGAGTTCGGAGGGGGCGGTGAATACCTTCCACCAACCCGACTGACCAAAGAGCGACTCCGGGCGCAACGAGATGACGAGCAGCGAGATCGTGGGGACCAACCAGAAGATAGCCACCAACCCGAGCACCACATTCATCGCGAACTTCGGCACATGGAGTCGTTTCGCCAGCGCTGCGGACCGCCTCTCCTTCACGGGAGTCTCCTTGGACATGAGTGTCATCCTTTGATCTTCTTCAAGTTCCAGAGCATGATCGGTACGACAAGAAGAAACAAGATCACCGCGATCGCGCTCGCGATGCCCGAATGGATGCCTCCCGTGAAGCCGTCGTTATAGATCGACAGCGCCAATGTGGTGGCGGGACCTTGAGAGGACCCCGGCGCCATGTTCAAGATGATGTCAAACACCTTCAAGACGTTGATGACCATGGTGACGAAGACCACCGTCAACACGGGCGCGAGCATGGGAATCGTCACTCGCCGAAATTTCTGCCACTCGGTCGCGCCGTCGATCTCCGCGGCTTCGAGCACTTCTCGGTTGAGCGCGGCGAGACCAGCGCCGATCAAGACCATGGCGAAACCGGCCCAGATCCAGATATACGAGATGATCATCGCCAGGTCGATCAGAGGAACACTCAGCAGCGACTGAGCGGTCTGGTTAAGCCCGCTGGTCGGAGTAATCGACTGCGATCCAAGCCAGAAGGTGCCTTCGAAGGCGTTCTGGAAGTTCGAGGCCTGTATCTGCACGTGATAGCTACCCGCAGGGACATGCGAGAAGCTGAAGTCGCCGCTCGAGTTGGTCACGGTCGAGGCGACAGTGGACCCCGTCGAACTGACGAGGGAGAGTCGCAGGTTTGGCAGCCCGTGCTCGTCCGAGACAATCGTCGTCGTATTCGACGTCTGCGACGGCGAGAAGTCATTCCACACCAGTCCGGAAATTCCGCCGGCGATCTTCTGGGGCGCTATGGGTGTCGTCGCGCCGAGGGTTTGCAGCGTGACGGCGCTGATTCTCGTGAGGCCCATCATTACCGTGCCGCCCGGATGAACCACGGACTTGCTGACCAGCGTGCCCCCCGTGGCCCCGGTCGCATTGAATGAGGCCAGGGTCGCGGCCGTCTGGCCGATCGCGGTATTGAGCGGATACGCCCCCGGCGTACGGAGCCAGTCACTCACGGTCTGCTCGAGGGCGTTCACGACGCCAACGTGGGGATCGAGGTCGAAGATGGTGCGCCAGACAAGCGCGGAGGCGGTGGTGCTGAAGACGATCGGCATCACGATGATCGCCTTGAAGGCCGTGGCCCAGCGAATTCGCTCGGTGAGCACCGCGACCACGAGGCCAATGAACGTCACGAAAAATGGAAAAACCAGCACCCAGACGATGTTGTTCTTGAACGCGGTCAGGATCGCGGTCGTCGAAAAGACCGACGCGAAGTTGTGAAGTCCGACGAACTTCGTCGCCGTCTCGTCATAGAGGCTGAATCTGATCGTCGCGATGGTCGGGTAGACCACGATGGCCAGGAGCCAAATTACTCCCGGCGCGAGAAAGGCCAGCGAGACCCAGTTCCGGCGCAACCAGCCGCGCGGGCTCGATGGCCTCGATCTCGGTGCGACGACGCTCGGACCCTCGACCGTTATCGACGTCACTGCGTCAGCGCCTCGTGCTGAGCGCCGGTCCACCCCCGCAGGAAGTCAGGGGTGGACCGGCAGCAAGAGCCGCGCCCGGTTCCGTCGAGATCACGAGGACTCATCGCGTGGTAATTCTTGTGTGGTTAGTGGCCGAGTGCGGTTGTTGCCTGCTGATCCATGAGTGCCTCAACCGTGGTGACGTTGGCCGCCGCCGGATTTTGTAGGACGTTCAACATGTCCGCCCACAACTGGGGTTCCCAACCAACCTGCAAGTCGTCGAGGCTGAACACAAACGCCTTGGCGGAGGTCAGGGCCTTGGCGTCGGCCTTGGCGACCGGGTCCGGGTAAGAACCAAGCGGCACTTTCTCATTGGCCGATGCGAACCCACCGAGGTTGGCCCAGATGTCCGCCGCGCTCGGCGAGGCCAAATACTTGATGAGTGCCTTGGCCTGAGGACTCGACTTGAGCAACATCGCCACGTCACCTGATCCCTGAATGTCGTTCACGTAGGCGCTGCCGGCGGGAGCCGGGAAGTTGAACGTGTCGTAGCAGGGCGTTGCGGTCGCGCTCAGGGTACAGGTGCTCGCGTTACTCGGCGTGTAGTTCGAAGGTACCGATGTCGTGACGAAGTCAGCCTCGAACACCATCGCGGCCGTTGGAGATCCCTTTGCGGGGAACACGCCGCTGACGCAGTTCGGGAACGAACCATCGGCCAGAGCACCCTTCATGCCGCCGAGCAGATTGTCACCGCTCGGACCGACCAGGGCGGCCAGTTCGGCGAAGGTGTTGGTCACGTCGGGACTCGACCACTTCATCGTGTGAGCCGCGAGCTGGTTGTAGGCGGCCGCACCGTTCAGCTTCAGGAACAAGTTCTGGAAGAGGTCGGCGACGGGCCATCCAATGTCGGTGCACAGAGAGACCGGGGCGTACGTGCCACCATTGGCAATCGTTGCCTCGTCCGCTACCAACTCGGCCCATGTGGTCGGCGTCGACGTAATGCCAGCGGCCGCGAACACGGCGGGGTTGTAGTAGACGGTGTTCTTGTTAGCCGCCTTGAACCACACGCCGTACAACTTGCCCTTGTAACTGGCCAAACTGCTCCAGGCGCTGCCGTAGTCCTTCGTTTCGCTGCCAATAATTTTGGCCAACGGCTGGATGGCGTGCTTGGACGCGAGGGTGTCCAAGGTCCCTGGGTCCGGAACTAGAGCCACCGCGGGCGGCGAACCGCCGGCGACGGCCGCGTCGAGCGCGGTATCCATGTTGCTGCCCTTACCGGTGTATTGAACCTTGATGCCCGTTGAATCCTCGAACGGCTGCAACACCGCCTTGAAGTCCTGCTGTTCGGTGCTCGTCCACTCGGCCCATATCGACACCGAACCTCCGATCTTCTTCGACGCTGCCAAGGCAGGTCCATTCGACGCAATGATGGTCAGACTGGCCATGGTCGTCAAGGCCACTGCGGCCATCAGAGCCTTGCGAGACGCCTTCACCCTCTTAAATAAACTCATCTTCCGTTTCCTCCGTCTGTAGTTCGTGTCTCATTTATGAGACCAGTCCCTCTCCACCGTGGAGAATGTGCAGGCCGTTGGGGCCCTCCACGACGCCATACGGCTTGGTGGAACTGTTCCTCTTGCTCCCCAGGGAACTTCCTCGGGGGACAACTTCGAGAGAGAGTTCCTCTCGGTGAGGCTTTACGATTTCGCCATTGAGCAGCGAAACCATCTTTGACGCTCCCTTGATCCCGGACTCCAGCAGTGGCTGGTTCACGGTCGAGATGTCGAGAATCGAAGAAATATCCAGATTGTCAAAACCAATCACGGCGCAGTCATCGGGGATCCTGTATCCGTGTTGTTGAGCCGCCTTTATCACGCCCACGGCCAAGGTGTCGGAACTCGCAAAAATCGCGGTTGGACGATGCTTGCCCAGTTCGAACAGCGCGCTGGTCAGCGCCGCGGCGGCCTCCGAAGAGTGAGGACCGCGCGCCACCAGGTCAAAATCTGGTTCTATGCCGGCCGCTTCCAAGGCTGTCAGATACCCGGTGTAGCGATCTTCCGACGACGTCATGCCTAGGTCGGTGTGGGCGTTGTCACCAATGAATCCAATTCGCCGGTGGCCCAGCGAGAGGAGGTGTTCCGTCGCCATTTTGCCGCCCGCCACGTCGTCGATGTAGACGCAGGGAAATTTTGGCAGGCTGTTGTCGACGAGGACGAGTGGGAGATTGAGTTTCCTGATTCGCGTCACGCGTTCTTCAGGAATGCGCAGTGAGATCGAAATAATGCCGTCGACGCGACGCTGGTCGGTGATGGATGAAAGGTGGCGATCCAGCTGCGCCGGATTTTCGACGTTGAACACCACCGCATCGAGGCCCGCGTCGCTCAGGACATCAATCACGCCCACGAGTCGCGCCATGACCGACGGTCGGGTGATCACCGACACCAGAATGCCCACGGCATCGGTTCGTCCCTTCGAGAGCGACGAGGCACTTCGCAGCGGGCGGTAATCCAGGCGCTCCATCGTGCTGAGGACGCGATTGCGGGTGGCTTCGCTGACCTGATCGCTGCCATTGAGGACGCGCGACACCGTACCTACGCCCACGCCGGCCTCGGCGGCGACGGTGTCAATACTGATCGGACGCTTGCTCACTACAACTTCCCCCAACCAAAATGCGGTACCATTTTCCCCAAACCGGAACCGGTTCCACAGGATGCTACAGAGCACTAACATCTCTGTCAAGTGCAGCGGGGGGTTTTTTGTATTCGATGATCTGGTGAAGGTGCTCCGAGAGAAAAAGTCCATGCATCGCGAGGCGCAACGAGTTCGAATTTTAAAAAAGGGCGAAAATAAATCCTTCGCGAGTTCTAGTCAGTTCCATTTTGTTGCAGTCACGGTGTTGCAAATATTGAGATAAGAAGGAAGATTCATGATTGTCGATGAAAGAGAGCACGGGCAGATTCTTGAGTCGATTCACCTGCCGAGTCTTCTCGAGTCGACCGACGTCGACACCGAGGCGTCACTGCGGTGGTGGCACAGAGCAGTTATTTACCAAGTCTTTTTGAGAAGCTTCGCCGACGCCAATGACGACGGCGGCGGCGACATCCCAGGACTGATAAGTCGGTTGCCGTACCTCACGGACCTCGGCGTCGACGCGGTGTGGGTGTCGCCGTGGTACGTCTCGCCAATGCTTGACGGCGGCTACGACGTGAAGAATTATCTTGACGTCGATCCCCGCTTTGGTTCACTCGAGGATGCTAGAAACTTGATTGACGAGTGCCACGATCTCGGGCTGCGAGTCGTGCTCGATTTGGTCGCGAATCACTGTTCGAGCGAGCACCCCTGGTTCCAATCGGCGCTGGCCGCTACCGCGGGCTCGAAGGAGCGGGACTGGTTTTACTTCAAAGATGGTCAGGGGGAAGGGGGAAACGAACCGCCGAACGACTGGAAGAGCATCTTTGGCGGGCCCGCGTGGACCCGGACCCAGAACCCCGACGGCACGCCCGGTCAGTGGTATTTCAACCTTTTCGACTCCAGCCAGCCCGATCTCAATTGGAAGAACGAAGAGGTGCTGACACACTTCGACGAAATTCTGCGGTTCTGGTTTGACCTAGGTATAGACGGTTTCCGACTCGACGCCATATCAGCAATTGGCAAGGACGACGATTACCGCGACATGGGCTTTGCCCCCGACGACCTGTACCGACCCGACATCTGGGGTCCCGTTCCGTTCTACGACGCCGATGGCGTGCACGACGTCCTGCGCCGGTGGCGCCGCTTGGCCCAGGAGTACCCGACCGAGAAGTTCTTGGTCGGCGAGGTTGTCGTACGCGACGTTGATCGACTGGCCCGGTATCTGCGTCGCGACGAATTGCAATCCACTCTTTCTTTCGACCTCTGCAAAATCGTCTGGAACGCCAATGCGTTTCGTCAAATGATCAACACGCTCCAGAGCGCATGTCTAGAGCATCGTTCGTGGATGACGTGGACGCTGTCAAGTCACGATGAGAAGCGCACCGCGTCGCGCTACTCGCAAGACGGCCCCGCCGAAGGGGTGTTGGCCGACGTCACCCAGACCGGACGCGAGCGCGCCCGTTCGGGGTACCTACTGGCGTTGGCCCTGCCCGGCTCAGCGTGTATCTATCAAGGAGAAGAACTTGGACTCTGGGAAGTCACAGACATCCCCAAGGACAAGTTACGAGATCCCATCTACTTCCGCACTGGCAGGCAGGATCTCGGACGTGATGGTTGTCGGGTACCGCTGCCGTGGAACACGGATGGGGACACCCTGGGTTTCAGCGCGAGTCATGCGGCCTGGTTGCCACAGCCGCACGGCTGGGCCGACGTCAGCGTGGCGGCGCAACTCGAGGACGCAACGTCAACGCTGCACTTCTTCACGTCGGTTCTAGCGTTGCGGGCAGCTATCTTCAAAGACGACGAGTGGGAAATCACGTGGGATCCCAGCCCAACAGGCATTCTCGTCTTACGACGCGGACCTGACTTCCGCTGCGTAGTGAATTTTTCGGGGGAATCCTGGCCGATTACCGAAAATGATGAGGTGTTAGCGTCAACCTCGCCGATTGGCGACGCACGAGTGATTGGCGTCAACAATGGCGCATGGTTGCGCACTCGGCGATAGCAGTACGACGAACCGATACGTTTAAGAACGTCAAGCATTCGTAAAAGGGGACTCGTGGACGACAGTGTGATCATGGTTGGAAATTTCGTCGATGGTGTCGTGAGGACTGCATCGTCCGGGGAGGCTATCGATGTTCTCAATCCATCGACGGGCGAAAAAATCGCGCAGATCAACGCCTCATCAGCTCGTGATGTCGACGACGCCGTGCAGTCTGCGGCCCGCGCATTTCCTGCGTGGAGTCAACTGACACCGGGCAAACGCTCCCAACTCCTGCATCGCGTTACCGACCTTTTCGAACGTGACCTCCAACGATTCGCGGATCTCGAGGTCGCCGACGCGGGAAAACCCTTGACCGCGGCGCGTGAGGTTGAGTTTCCCGCAATCGCCGACGCGCTGCGCCACTTCGCGGGCGCGGCCCGAACGCTGTCGGGCCAGAGCGGCGGCGACTACGTCACCGACCACACGTTTTATCTGCGACGTGAGCCGCTCGGTGTGGTCGGTGCCATCACGCCGTGGAACTATCCGCTCTGGCAGGCGATTTGGAAGATTGCGCCCGCGCTCGCCGCCGGCAACACGATTGTTGTGAAGCCGTCGGAGAATACGCCACTCACGACCGGCGCCTTCGCCGAGCTCGCCGCCGAAGTCCTCCCTCCCGGTGTGCTCAACGTTGTCCATGGAAGGGGACAGGTTGCCGGTGAAGCCCTCGTCGAACACCCGCTCGTCGCGCTCGCAACGTTCACTGGTTCGTCTCGCGCTGGGCGACGCATCGCCGAACTCGCGGCGAAGACGCCAAAGCCCGTCATCCTCGAATTGGGCGGCAACGCGCCGGTCGTGGTTTTTTCCGACGCGGACCTCGCGCACGCGCTACCCGTCATCGCGAGCAGCGCCCTTTATAACGCGGGGCAAGACTGTACCGCAGCGACTCGAATTCTCGTCGAGGACCATGTATTCGACGAGTTTCTCAATGGTCTCGTGGCGCAGTTCCAAGGTTTCAACCCAATGAACGCCGCCGACGCGTCAACGATACTTGGGCCACTCATCTCGCCCGTCCAGCGCGAACGTGTCAGTGGCCTCGTCGACGACGCCCGAGCAAGCGGTACCGTCGTGCTCGGCGGCCGCGCACCCGAAGGGCCCGGCTTCTTCTTCGAGCCAACCATCGTGACCGGTCTCGATCAGCGTCATGCGTTGGTCCAACAAGAGTGTTTCGGTCCGGTGGTCACCGTGCAGCGATTTTCCGGCGAAGACGAGGGCCTCGCACTCGCCAACGGCGTCGAATACGGGCTCGCCGGATCAGTATGGACTCGCGACGTCGGGCGAGCGTCGCGATTTGCCAACGCTCTTCACTTCGGGACCGTATGGATTAATGACCACCTGATCCTCGCGCCCGAGATGCCCGTCGGCGGTTTCCGTTCATCTGGTTACGGCAAGGAGGGCGGCGTCGCGGGTATCGAGGAGTTCACTCGTCTAAAAGAAGTCATCATCAATATGCGTTGACGCGTGGCTCTCATGGAGATTGCCTATCTCCGAGACGGCCATCAGATGCACGTACGAATGCGGGCAAAATGATCTGAACGCGGATCAATTTTTCGATAGCACCCTTGGACATGTAATTTTTATCTTATGAACCCTCCCCCTACTCTGACGAGCGACTCGGGTCTATCCCTGCCGGCAATCGGATTCGGCACCTACACCCTCTACGGCGACGGCGGGGCGAATGCCATCGCCGATGCCATTCGTGTGGGTTACCGACTCATCGACTCCGCCGTCAACTATGAGAACGAAGAGGCCGTAGGAGATGGGGTACGACGCTCGGGCATCGCACGTGACGAGTTGATCATCACGTCAAAACTTCCCGGGCGTCACCACCGTTTCGATAACGCGCTCAACTCCGTTCAAGAGAGCGTCATGAGGATGGGACTCGAGAACATCGACCTCTACCTCATCCACTGGCCCAACCCTCTTGAGAATCACTACGTCGAAGCGTGGAGTGCGCTCATAGAGGCACGAAATCGCGGACTGGTCCACGACATTGGCGTGAGCAATTTTCTGCCGGCGCACTTGGAGCGACTGCGCGTCGAGACCGGTGAACTGCCCGCGGTCAACCAAATTGAGTTGCATCCCTACTTTCCTCAAGCCGAACTCGTCGCGTATCACCGCGAACACGGGATTCTCACTGAAGCGTGGAGTCCTTTGGGTAAGGGCAGTAATCTGCTTACCAACCCCGTCATCACGGCCATTGCTGACGAACACTCGGTCACTCCGGCACAGGCAGTCCTTGCCTGGCACGTGCACATTGGCGCGATTCCGATACCTAAGTCGCACTCGGCAGAACGCCAGCGAGAAAATCTAGATATTTTCGACATCTCACTGACCAAGGACAACATTGATTTGATCGGCTCGCTTGCACGCGCCGATGGGCGCATCGAGAATCAAGATCCCGCAGTGCACCAGGAATTCTGATTTCGCCGCGCGAAGGTCACGGATGACGAAGAAAACTGGCAATTCGACATGACGACGGGCTCGAGGGTGGAAGACGCGGGTGCGAACTGGGCCGGGACGTACCGTTACGTGGCACATAACGTCGTGATGGCCACTTCTATCGACCAGATCGCGAATCTGGTCGCTGAAGGCGGTCGCGTCAGGGCTCTCGGAACCCGGCACTCCTTTAATGACATTGCCGACACGACGGGAACACTCATTGACGTCAGCGCTTTAGGTTTCGATCCGAGTATCGATGAAAATCGTTTGCGCGTAACGGTGCCGGCCGGAATGTCCTACGGCGCGTTGGGACGTTTCCTTCACGCGCGTGGTTGGGCCCTCGCCAACATGGGATCGCTCCCGCACATCTCGGTCAGCGGGGCTTGTGCTACCGGAACTCATGGCTCGGGCGCGGGCAATCAGAACCTGGCGGCGGCGGTCTGCGGAATTGATCTCGTCGCGGGGCGCGGCCAGCGAATCTCGCTTGACGAAACCGACGCACGATTTCTTGGTGGTGTGGTTGCCTTAGGTGCACTCGGGATCGCGACCTCGCTCACCCTTCGCATCGAACCGACGTACGACGTGCGCCAGGACGTCTTCATCAATATGCCGTGGGGGGATCTCAACAAACTCGACGCGATCATGAATAGCGTGTACAGCGTCAGCCTCTTCACCCGTTGGAACGGCGTCGTCGACCAGGTGTGGTTGAAATCGCGTATCAGAGAGGGCAGCCCCGAGCCAACGCCGCCCGGTAATGCCGCGACGCCGGCGGCCGGCAAGGTGATGTCGCCGGCCGACGACGGCCACGACAACACCACCGTGCAGGGCGGCGTACCGGGTCCCTGGAACGAGCGCCTTCCGCACTTCCGCTTCGACGAGGTACCGAGTAACGGCGACGAGATACAGAGCGAGTATTTCGTCGCGCGCGAGGACGCGCTCGCGGCCCTTCGTGCGCTTGAACCGATTGCAGGCGATTTCGCGCCCCACCTCTTGATTTCGGAGTTGCGGTCTGTCGCCGCGGACCATCTGTGGCTCAGTCCCGCCTACGAACGCGACTCGCTGACGATACATTTCACATGGAAGAACCAGCCCGACGCAGTGCGCCGTCTCTTGCCACGTATCGAAGACGCCCTTCGACAATTTAGTGCTCGCCCTCACTGGGCGAAGTGGTTCTCCATGGACAAGTCAGGGATTCCCGCCCTCTACACCCGACTGCCTGACTTCATTTCGCTCGCAGACGAGCTTGATCCCGACGGACAGTTCCGAAATGAGTATCTCTCGCGAATCGTTGGCCTTGACTGAACGACTCAGGAACGTTCGTCGAGGCACGAACAAACAGGCGTTGCGCACGACGGGCTCCAAACTCACCCGCTTCGCTCGCGTGCATACCAACGGTGCGTCATAGATCCGAAGGTGAAATGACAAGCAAAAGCAGTCCACGGATTTATCTCGTCGTAGTCAATGCCAGGTTGCCGCGACTGGTTTAGGCGCGACGATTGTGCAATTTCTTGAAGATGTACCCTTCAGGTCGGACGACTAATGGACAGTGCGGTGTGACGACCGAGGATCTCGAAATCAGAATCGTTGTGAAGTATCGGGACGTCGGCTCGGATCGCGATCGTGGCGATGAGGCAGTCGATTAACTTCCTTACCGTCTCTCCCCCTCGACGACAGACACGGTAGAGGGATGCGGCCTCCTCATAGTCAATCGATTCAGTTACTAAGAGTGTGGCTCCAGCTAGTAGTCGTCGAAGATCATTAAGGTGCTTATCGTCACGAGCGCCCGCCAGAATCTCCATTCGCACGGGCTCGCAAATTGCCATGTCTTCACCTAGAAGTTCGTCAACCCGCACGCACACCGAACTGCCGGTGTCACGAAGGAATTCAATCCACGCTGATGTCTCAATCAGGACCACTAGACGCGCGACTCGCGCATCGCCTCAAGATCCCCATCCCAGCCAGAGCCCCGAAGTGCCCGAGCATCTTCAACATTGAAGGGCTCAGCCGCCACCAACCGCAACGCGAAATTGATTGCGTCTCGCTTCGTTGAGAGGTGATACCTGCTCATTACGACCTTGCAGGCGACATCATCGATATCGACATTTGTGCGTCCCATACACATATCATACACCACGCCTCTCGTATCTCAGAATGCGGATCAGACCCCGCAAGTTCGCCCGAATCGAATCGAGGTCGCTTTCGGTGAAACTCGAGTGCGCTTAAAGGTCCTCGTGACAACACAACCGTCGCTCCCATAGCAATAGTTGACCGGGAATCTCTATGGCGACAGTCAAGAAAATTCGAACGTTGACGCCACCTCGTGTTCGAGTTTTAACGCGACTGATTTGCAATGAAACCGTGCCAGAAGAACCGCGCTCTCATTCGATGGGTCGCTGAGATATCGAAGCTGGCTGACGTCCTGACAGCAGCCACGCCCCGACGAAAGCGGCGAGGGGCATGACAACAAGGATCAGCAAGAGATTCGCGATCGGCACGCTCGTAAGCGATGACAGTCCGTCCAATTTGCTGGTACGGCTGAAGGCGATGAGGGCAATGTAAGCGCCAACCGTCCCGATGACGGAACCGAGTAGCGCGAGCGCGCCCGCGGTCGACGACGTGATGGTTCTGCGAGTACGACTACTGGCACCCACGGCCGTGAGGACCCGAACGTCACTCGCGGTCTCACTGCGAATGAGGCCAATGGTCATCGACAGAATGCCCAACGCGAGCAACACGCCCACTGCCGTTGCCCAATTCACGATCTCCTTGAGAGACGGGATGCTCGACTTGGTCTCGATGTACATACCCGCAGTAGAGGCCGACGCTCGAGCTTCGCTGATCTGTGACGCACTGAACGGGTGGGCAGCCTGAATGAACCAACCGGCGATATTCGTTTTTAAGTGAAGCTGGCGTACCGCATATTGAGTGATGACCGAGTTCGGGGCCGACGTACCTGACGGCAGCTGACTTACCTGCTGAATCTTCGGGTTGTTGAGGCACTCCCCTTTAGGACAAGGATACGTCACGATGTCTCCCCGACCAGGGGCGCCTTGCGCAAAATAGTTGCCGTAGACGAGTTGCATGTGACTCATCGTCGACAAGCCCGGCCGCATACTGAGCACGTCGGCAGACTGCTCGATCGAACTTGAAGGGATACCAAACGCACGAAGGAGTTGCGGCGTGGCGACGTACAATGGCCCCGACCAACTGCGCCCCGCAGCCGCGTGCTGGGGTGACGCACTGGTTGTTTCTAACGTGACGACGGTGTGCGTACCCAACGCCGCACCAATAGAGCGTGCCTCTTTGGCCATTGCCTCAAGATCACTCTTCGTGAGCGAACTTTGGATTTTCCCATTGCCTGGCCCGCCCGGGCCGTACGGCCCGTTCGGCGTGTAGACAATCAACTGGCTCGACGTCACGTTCGGTCCGGCATAATCCAAGACGTTGCCGAATCTCGCGGCCGAGGCCACACACACGATGACCGCAATGAGTACCGCGAGGCTGATCGCGCCGAGGGCCGAACCCGAGCGCGCCCGATACCGAGCGAGGTCTCGCAGGGCCAACCGCACCGAAATCGGTGCCCGGCGTGCGATTCGTGGCAGCGCGCCGAGCACGAAGGGGGCCAAGAGCACGAGGGCGACGGTGAGCAAAATGAAGCCGAAGAGCAATTCGGGAACACCGCCGCCGTTGCCGCCGCTGGCGCCCGCGTAGCCCAACAACAAGAAGGCAATCACCAGAAAGACGACGCCCGGCACGGCGGTTCGGTGCGACTTCATTGGCGGTACCGGACGCCCGGAGAGGGCGCTCACAATTGGCTGTGCGGCCATTGTCCGCGCCGGTCGCTTGGCCGCCACGTACGAGGCGAGCACCGCCAACAACATCGAGGCGACAATGACGAGCCAGGGCAGTTGGAATACTCCCACGCTGTGGTGCGCACTCGCTTCGAGTGAGGGCCGATAGGCCAACCACGCGACGAAGCCCACGACAAAACCAATCACGGCGCCAATGAAACCCACTATGACACCGTTGGCCCGCACGACCAACCGGATGTTCCGGTCGGTCGCTCCGAGCGCGCCGAGCATGCCGATCGAACGCAGTCGTCGTTGGGCGAGTACCGTGAATCCCGCCACGGCCACCAGCCCAATCAGCATCATCGCGAGGGTGGCGAGTGCGAGCGTGATGGTGTCCGGATTTATGACGTTCGCCTGCGCTGCTGACGATGGCGTCTCGACGTTTCGACCAATGGAGGACGGACTGCGCCCAGGAGCGTTGAACAACACGGTGACCTGCGACGTCGACGTGACCTGGCCCGGTGCCACAAGCGCGAACTCGTCGAGCAAATTCTCCGGATTTTCTACCGTGCCCACGACGCGCCGTGACTGACCGTCTTCGTGCCACGTACTTCCAATGGAGAGATGCAGGGTAGTGAGCACATTGGGGGTCAGCGCCACTTCGTTCGAACCCGTGGGTAAGTGACCCGACAGCAAGGAGAGCATCGGTTGGCCGAACGCACCGTGTGGGTTCTGGGCACGCAGCTCGTACGATTCGATTGATCCGGGGATGGAAAGCCGCTCGTTTTCGATCACGTCGACGGCGCCGAAGCGACGGTGCAAAGAGGAAACGGCACTGTTAATGTGCGACACGGTGCCCGAGATGGTGTCGAGGTCGTGCGCCGTGCCGAAGCCCGCCGTCACCGGCATGGGCGTATTGATCGAAACGCCGACGCCGACAACGGTGACGGCGACCGCGACCGTGATCAGCGCCATGATGAGAAGCTGTTGACGCCACTCTCGACGCGCAAGGCGCCACGCCCAACGCACCATGGCACGTCGCGCGGGTGCGCCGCCGTTGGCCGGTCGGTTCGTGGGTAATTCAATGCTCATCAGTGTTCGGTGTCACTCGCTGGAGCGGGATCGAGCAACGATTCGGGACTGGGGGGCGCCATTGTCTGGTCGACCACTCGCCCGTCGCGCAGGAACACCACGCGATCGGCCCACGACGCCAGTTGGGCGTCGTGCGTGACGACTACCGCCGCGACACCGCGATGACAGGCGGCGAGAATCATCCGCATGACGCCCTCACCGTTCACCGAATCCAGCGCACCTGATGGTTCATCGGCGAGTAACAGCTCGTGTTCACCCACGACGGCTCGCGCGATGGCTACCCGCTGGCGTTCGCCACCCGAGAGCTCGTCGGGGTAGCGATTGGCCCGGTCGAGCAGACCCAGTTCTTCGAGGGCCGTCATCCCGGCCCCGTGTGCCACTTTCTGCGATATCCCGTCCAACTCCAGAGGCAACGACACGTTTTCGACCGCGGTCAGCCCCGCCAAGAGATTGAAGTCTTGAAAGACGTAGCCAATGCTGCGACGTCGAAGGCGGGCGCGATCGTCGCGCGACATTGTGAGCAGGGACTTGCCCGCAACGACGACGTCGCCGATCGTGGGTTCTTCGAGGCTTCCCGCAATGGTGAGCAGCGTGGACTTGCCTGATCCACTCGGCCCCATCACCGCCACGAGTGCTCCGCGCTCTACCGACAGGTCAACGTCAGCGAGGGCGTGCACTTCGCCCGCGCCCTCGCCGTACGACTTGCCTACTTTTAGAAGTTCCAGCACGCTCATTGTTAGAGACCAACCCTCCGCCGATACTTCGGCATTGTCGATAGTGATGTGTCGTTTGATTCAAGTGACGCCCGCTTGAGTCGACCGTCGGCCACATCGAGCCAGCGAACGACAGAATCGAGCCGGAAGAGTTCCGCGTCGACCGCCAAAGCAAAACCCAGGTCCAACTCGGACTCGTCCTCTTTCAAGCGGGTCCACTGCTGCATGAGCTCGACCATGGCCCGACGGTGCACCTGGATAATCTCGTGCACGTTGACGCCCGACATACGCGTCGCCACCAAGACCTTGATCACCAATTCATCGCGAGGGGGCAGCGACAGATCTGGCGGCGTGCGCAGCCACTCGGTCAACTCGACTCGGCCTTGGTCCGTAATTCGGTAGTCCCGTTGACGATCATCATCAATGGCGTTTTCACATTCCACTAATCCGTCGCGCTCCAAGCGGTTGAGGGTGGTATAGACCTGGCCGACGTTCAGCGGCCACACTTCGCCGGTGCTCGACTCGAATTCCTCTCGTAGCTGCAATCCGTATTTGGGCCCCTCATCCAATAGGGCGAGCAACGCGTGGCGAACACTCATAGCGGTCCTCTCATTGAGTAGATACTGAGTATCATACTGAGTATATAAAGGTTCGCAAATGGTCATCGTGAGTTCCTTCCCTGAGACCAGTTGTCCAAACCATACGACAAGGACGCGGACGTAACTATCAGGGAAGACCCTGATTTAACCCCTACAGTGACAAACATGGCCAAGTTGGTGTACGCAACAATCATGTCGTTGGATGGTTTCACGGCCGATGAGGATGGCGACTTTAGCTGGTGCACACCCGACGAAGAGATGTTCGCCTTCATCAACGACCTCGAGCGACATTTCGGCACCTATCTCTACGGGCGCCGGATGTACGAGACGATGGTCTACTGGGAAACCAATGGCGCCGCCGACACTGATTCACTCACGGAGCGCGACTTCGCAGAAATGTGGCGGGCGGCCGACAAGATCGTGTATTCGAGAACGTTGACCGAGGTATCCAGTGCCAGGACGACAATCAAGCACGAATTCGAACCTGACGCTGTTCGACAGTTGAAGGAGTCGTTAGGGCACGACCTCTCGATTGGCGGCCCGAATATCGCGAGTCAGATGATGGCGGCCGGACTACTTGACGAAATTCACCTGTTCGTTGCCCCCATTGCCATAGGGGGCGGCAACCCCGCGCTCTCGCGCGATTTTGCTTCGAAGTTAGAGCTACTGAACGTCGACCGATTCGCGAGCGGCGACATTCACCTGCACTACCGCGTGAACAACTGAACTAACTGCAGACCTCGCGCGTACTACTGAAGGCCGTCCAAGAGGTCGAGCATGTCCTCCGCGTGCTCTTCTTCCATCGCGAGAATTTCTTCCAGCATTCGTCGCGTGGTTGGGTCTCCGTCGCCGAGCCAGGCGATGATCTCGGTGTAGGCGGCAATAGCCACTCGCTCGGCGACGAGGTCCTCACGGATCATTGCTTCGAGTTCCGATGAATCGTCGTATTCGGAGTGACTTCGCTTCGTCAGCGTCTTGGGGTTGAAGTCCGGCTCACCGCCGAGCTGAGAGATGCGCGCGGCAATCAAGTCAGCGTGGCCCTCCTCTTCCCCAGCATGCTCGAGAAACTCCTCGGCGGCGGAATGCGCGTTGATTCCCTTCGCGGTGAAATAGTGGCGCTTGTAGCGCAGTACGCAGACGAGTTCGGTGGCGAGCGCTTGGTTTAATACGTAGAGAACTCTTTCCAAGTCGGCGCCGTAGGCATCGGTCACTGAACCCTTATCCATGTGCTCACGGGCATTCGCGCGCAACGTCTTCACGTCCGTTAGGAAGTCTTCCATCGTGTCCCTCTTTCTACCTTGGGTGTCGATGCCAGGTTACGGCGAATCCCACAAATGCCACTTGACAACGCCCGGGGTATGCTAGTATGTTACTCAACTAATGAACCAAGGCACCAAGAGAGGGAAGCGGGTAGCTAAAGAATGGCCGGACTCGATGAAGGCACACCGTTATTCATTCAGATCGCGGAACGGCTGGCCGACCAGATTGCGGACGGCACACTGGCTGAAGGCGAGCGAGCTCCCTCGACCAATGACCTGTCTGCGTACTACCGCATCAATCCGGCCACCGCAGCGAAGGGCCTCAACGTCATGATCGACGACGGTCTCTTAGAGAAGCGCCGAGGCATCGGGATGTTCGTATCCCCGGGTGCGCGCCAGCAACTGCTCGACAATCGCCGTAAGCAATTCGCCGATCGATTTGTCGATCCTTTGGTCGCCGAAGCCAGCCGACTCGGAATTAACGCCGACGAATTAGTGGCACTCATAAAACATTCGAATCAACCCCAAGGAGGGACCAACTCATGACATCGGTCATTTCAGTAGACACACTTTCGCGAAAGTATCGCGGACAACTCGCGCTCAACAATGTCAGTTTCACGGTCGAGAGTGATTCAATCACCGGACTGCTCGGCCGCAACGGCGCAGGAAAGACGACGCTCTTGCGTATCGCTGCCGGCCAAGAATTCGCTACGTCGGGCAGCGTCAGTATTGATGGTGCCGACCCGACCACCAATGAAGCGGTGTTGAAAAAGATGGTCTTCGTGCGCGATGACCAGATGTATCCTGAAATCCGAGTTGGCCAAGCGCTGCTGGTGGCCTCGTGGTTCTACCCGAACTGGAATGCCGAGCTCGCGGCGTCACTGATTAGCGAATTCAATTTGCCAATCAAGCGTCGCGTAAAGAAGCTCTCTCGAGGAATGCGCTCGGCACTCGGCATCATCATTGGTCTCGCGGCGCGGGCTGACGTCACGCTCTTTGACGAGCCCTAC
>JBEKQN010000018.1:0-23982 GCA_049519675.1 Acidimicrobiales bacterium
TCAAATCGCTCGTTGGCCTCTCGCTCGCCCAGCACCGCTTCACCGAGCACGTTGATGTTGAGGTGAATGCCTTCTCGTTCGCGAGTTTCGAGATGGCGCAGCAGCGGGGCGACTTCACTGGCCAAGATGAGGTCCTTGGACAGACCCCGCACCCGGGCGTGCACGACGTTTACAGCAGTGACTGGCGTGACACGTGACACCAGTGAGATGAGTCGCAGTCCGGCAGCATTAAGCAGTCCAAACCCGGCGACGGATGAGCGACGAGCGGCGACCCTCAGGATGCCCGCGGCGCTGCGTCGCGAGGACACGCGCATCACCTCGTCGGTGAGCGTCATCGTCACTTCAATCGCTTGGCGGTCACGTAACAGGCGCGCGAACCTCTTGCGATTGGCCCGTTCTCGACGGGTACGCAGCCCCTCGGCATCGAGAATCAACTGACGAGCACTCGCACACGAACCCGGGGCCAGCGCATCAAGGGCGCGATCAGTCGTCAATGTCATAGTCACAACTCTTTTCTCAACGAGTCTACGTAGCCGACCCGTGAAAATAGTTGGCCCGTCCGCGGTGCGCTGACGTGTCGCGTCACGCGACGGAACGTCTAGACGGTCATTCCGCCATCGACGGCGAAATCGGCGCCGGTAATTGCCGACGACGCCGGCGAGCACAGCCACGTGATGGACTGGGCGATTTCCGTGGGTTCGATGAGTCGACCAATGGGTTGCTGGGCACCGAAGGCCTCGCCATTCTCCAATCCGTACACCTGGGCCGACGCTTCGAGGATTGCCGTGCGCGTCGACCCCGGACTCACGACGTTGGCGGTCACTGCGTACTCGGCGAGGTCCATTGCCACACCGCGAATGAGACCCACCACCGCGTGCTTCGCCGCACTGTAGGCGGCCAAGTGGCGCAGACCCATCGTCCCCGCTGCGGAGGCCACCGCGACGATTCTTCCGTTCGCCCCGGGGCCATTGGCAATCAACGTCGGCGCGGCTGCTTCAATGAGGCGGCGTGTACCCAAGACGTTCACCGACCAGACCGCATCCCACGCGGCGTCGGAAATTTCCCACAACGGTCCCCCGGCGGCCATGACCCCGGCGCACGCGACCACCGCATCAAGTCGACCGAAGTGCCGGACCGCAGTTTCGACGGCCAATTGCATGTCGGTCGCGCTGCGTACATCGCCAACGAGTCCCAGCACGGCGTCACCGTGGCGCGCCACCACCGCGTCCAGGTCGCCCGGCGTCGCCAGCGAATAGGGAACTTCGGGGATATCACGACAGCGGTCCACCGCAATTACTCGGTAGCCGTCATTGACCAACGCGTCCACGGTCGCGGCGCCAATTCCGCGCGCCGCGCCGGTGACAACGGCGACGCGGGTCATGCGCCCAACGTTCGGTAAAAGTCCGGCGGCGCGACGACGTCGTCGCGAGTGAGTTCGCTGATGTCAGAGCGACCTAGGCCGAGCAGCGCGGAATCAATGCCCCCTCGCAAAATGTCAAGCACGTTTTCGACCCCGGCCTGTCCATTCGCGGCGAGACCCCACAACGACGCGCGGCCGATCATGACCGCCCGCGCACCCAGGGCGAGGGCCTTGACAACGTCGCTGCCTCGACGAACGCCCCCGTCGAGCAGTACTTCGATCTGGTCACCAACCGCATCGACCACGGCCGGCAACGAGCGAATCGGAGCCGGGGTGCCGTCGAGGTTGTTGCCTCCGTGATTAGAGACCGAGAGCGCCGTCGCGCCGAGATCGACCACGTGCCTGGCGTCATCAACCCGGCTCACGCCCTTGACCATGAATGGCCCTTCCCACTGGCTTCGCAGCCACGCTACGTCGTCCCAACTAGGCAATGGGCTCTGCATCCATTCGTAATACGCGCCAAAGAATGTGGGCGGCGTCGTGTCCTTGGCGGCCATGTTGGGCGTCGAGAGCGTCGGCAAATGACCGGTCTTGGCGAACGACCACAACCATCGTGGACGAGTGAGCACCTGGGGAGCGAGTTTGAGTGCCGCCTTCAGGTCAATCTTTTCGGGAATCCAGGGACTTCCCCAATCCCTGCCATTGGAAAAGGACCAGTCCAACGTCAGGATGATCCCTTTGGCGCCGGCCGTCCTCGCGCGCGCCAGCCGTTCGACCATCACGTCACGATTGCCCGACCAGTACATCTGAAACAAGACCTGGTTACAGGCGCCACACACGTCTTCAATCGAACAGCTCGCGAACGAACTTAAGCCCATGGCCACGCCCCGAGCGGCCGCCGCACGAGCGACCGCGACTTCGCCCTCGGGATGAACGGCCTGCACGCCGGTGGGCGAGATCAGCACCGGCATCGACACCGATTGACCCATGACGGTCGTTGCCATGTGACGCTCGTTGGAGAGCCCCGCGACGTGAGGGGCAAAGCCCAACTGGTCAAAGGAGTCGAGGTTGTCCATCGACGAGAGGCCTTTTTCTGATCCCCCGATCAGGGCTCCATAGACCGATGACGGGAGGCGCTTCTGGGCGCGGCGTTGCGCGATGGCCACCGTCTCGAACCACTGTGACGCCATTTAGACCCTCTCACGACTCATAGTGACATTACCGGAGCCACTTTCGGGCCAACTGTTCAGCGCGTTGACAGTGACACTGGCATTCGGCGCGAATGGTCCGCTGCGGACGAGGGTCGAAGCACTACCCGTTTCGCCGCCAACGCCGTCTCCCCGTGACCAAAGACACACTCGGGGTCGGGGTCGGTGAGTTCCAACCCCGTGAAGAACTTGGCCGCCATGCATCCACCGCGACAGGCGTCGTAGGACCCACACGATCCGCAGGCACCGGGGTTGCCCGGCTCTCGCAGCGACGTAAACAACTCGCTCTTGGTCCACACGTCACTAAAGCCAGCTGCCCGTACGTTGCCGGCCCTGAACTGCTCGTGGATGACAAAGGGGCAGGCGTAGACGTCACCCACGGGGTCTATGAGGCACACCACGCGACCGGCGCCGCAGAGGTTAAGGCCCTCGAGCGACTCGCCGAGTGCCGAGAGATGAAAAAACGAATCGCCCGTCAGCACAGTGGGTCGCGCCAGCAGCCACTGGTACAGATCGCGGTTCTGGAGCAGCGTCGGGTGAAGGGCGTCCCACTGCTCGACCGCGCGGCCCGACGGACGCAGCCGCGTGAGGCGCAACTGTGCGCCGTATGTCGACGCCAGTGCTTCAAACTCATCGAGTTGCTCAATGCTCTCGCGAGTCATCACGACCGAGATCTTGAAGGGTCCGAAGTTGGCGTGCTGCAAGTGATCCATGGCGCGGCGCGCGGCGTCATAACTTCCCGCGCCGCGCACTCGATCACTCGTGAGAGCGTCCGCACCGTCAATAGAAATCTGTATATCGAGGTAGTCAATGCTCGCGAGCCGCCGCGCCGCGGTCCGGTCGATGCGCGTGCCATTAGTCGAGAACTTCACGCCAACTTTCTGGTGCACCGCGTGCTCGATCAGTTCAAAAAAATCTCGGCGGATCATCGGCTCGCCGCCACCGACGTTGATGTAGAAAATCTGCATCCGAGCGATCTCGTCGATCAACGACTTCGCTTCGTTCGTGCTCAGTTCATTGGGGTCGCGTCGACCCGATGATGAGAGACAGTGCGTGCAGGCGAGGTTGCAGGCGTAGGTCAACTCCCACGTCAGGCAAATTGGCGCGGAGAGGCCTCGCTCGAACCGGTTTCTCAACGAAGTGTTAGCGCTCACAGATGATCTCCGAACTGGCCAATGACAAAAGCGCTATCGCGTATCGATCATGCTGATCGCGCGCCACCACGGCATCCATGGCGTGACGCGCACTTTCGAATCTTTCGAGCGAGCGCACGAGTTCGACGAGTTCCGGTGACTTGAGAAAAACCAGCCTCCGAGTCCCGTGATGGTAGGCCATGGCGCCGAAGGCTTCGTCGCGAAGCGACACCTGAGTGTTGATGCGCCACGGCGCCGAAGCATCGAACGCGTCGCTCGGCTGCGCTAACACGATCTAGTAGACCCCGCAGAGCCCGTCAATCGACACCTCTTCGACCAGCAACTCTTCCACTTCCCCGATCTCGACAACCTCTTCATCAGCGATAATCGTCTCTGTCGACATGGTTCCTCCTCGAACGGTTCCATTCTGGTCGGTCTGGAACACCCAGGGTTACCAACCGTGTCAAACTTCCCACGTGACCGACCTCATACCCGTCGCACCAGAGCCGGTGGATGCACCCATTTTGATGGGCACCACGGTGATCCTCGACAGCGAAGCAAGATTCCTGGATCGTGACCTGCTAGCCGGGGGCGCTCCATGGCGACTGCTGCACCTGCCGGGAGGTTCAAGGGCGGTTGCCGAACGTTGGGTCGGCGGCGGCGTGGTGGGCGCCGGTGAGGAGCGATTTGCGCGCACGCTCGTCCAACAGGGGCTGCTCCACCCGCTCTACCATGGCGATGTCAACATCGATGACGTCGACGTCATCATTCCGGTGCGTGATGACGTGGCGTCCCTGCGCTCCCTCTTGACGCAACTCAAGGGGTTTCACGTCACCGTCATCGACGACGGTTCGGTGCATTCGGGGCTCGTGAGCGAATGCGCGGAGCAGTTCGGCGTCAAGCTCATTCAGCTCGAAGAGAATCAAGGACCCGCCGGGGCTCGTAACGCCGGCTATCTCGCCACTTCTCGGGCGCTGCTGTGGTTCATCGACGTCGACGTAGTGGTTGACAACGCGCCGGACGTCCTGGGACGCCTGAGCGCGCAATTTGCCGATCCGCTGCTGGGTGCCATTGCACCGCGCGTCTGCGGCGGCGCTGGATCTACCATTCGCGACGATTTCGAACGCAGATTCGGCCCACTCGATATGGGTCCAAGAAGCGGCCTGGTGATTTCGGGCGGACCAATTAGCTACGTACCGAGTGCCTGTCTGTTGATCCGTCGCAGCGCGTTCGGAGACGGCTTCGACGAAATGCTGCGCGCGGGCGAGGACGTCGACTTGGTATGGCGACTCTCGGACCAGGGTTGGTTGGTCCGCTATGTCTGCGACGTCGTCGTTGTGCATCGCGCCCGCGGTACGTGGCGCGATTGGTGGAACCAGCGGGTCCGATACGGCGCCTCGTCGAGCGACTTGGCCGAGCGCTACGGGACCCGTGTGGCGCCCGTGCGAACCGACACCTGGACGCTGATCGCGTGGTTGAGCGTCTTGGCCTCCAAGCCCGCGATTGGCGCCCGCATTGTCCGCGTCGCTCGTCGCTCGCTGCGTGAACGATTGGCGTCCAACACCGATGACCCCGATCACGTATCGAGCGAGGTGGTGACCAAGGGCATGCTGCGCGCGGGCGGACCGCTCGCGCGATCGGTCGTTCGCACCTTCGGACCGCTCGTTGTCTTGGCGGCCCTGCACCCTCGACTTCGCCGCAAGGCAATCATTGTTTTTGCGTTGGGAACCGTCTGGCGCTGGCGTCGTACAAAATTCCACGCCTGCGACGTGCCACTCGCCATGGCCGACGACCTCGCCTACAGCGTGGGCGTGGCACAAGGAGCGTGGTCCAGCAAGTCCTTACAGGCGCTGACGCCCCACATCGTCAAGTCTTCGCTCAGTGTTCGCGAACTGCTCGGAATCAAAAGCGGCGAGCGCGCCTGACTAGAAGCGCACCACACCGCGGACGTTCTTGCCCGCCGCGAGGTCAAGGTATCCCTGGTTGACTTCGTCGATCGTGTATTCGCGGGTCACCAACTCATCAACAATGAACTTGCCTTCATGATGGAGCTTGAGCAATTTCGGAATCTGTACCCGCGGCGCAACGGAGCCAAAAATGGTGCCACGCAGTTCCTGGTTGTACAGCGAGAACATCGCGAGATTGAGGTCCACTTGCGTTTGGGCGAACGGCGCGATCGCGGTCGCGACAATGACGCCGCCCTTGGCGGTGATGGAACGGGCCTCTTCAATGAGCTCACCCGTCAAGCGTCCCGGAGTCAGGACGACAACATCGCAGTTCTTGCCTGAGGTGAGTTCGCCGAGAAATGTGAAGGCCGCATCGAGTGTCGAACTCGCACCGTGCGTGGCGCCGATCTTCATCGCCCGATCGACCTTGGACTGATTGGTGTCAATGGCAATCACGGCACGGGCCCCCGCGTGCACGGCGCCCTGGATGGCGCCCGAACCAACGCCGCCGCAGCCCACCACGGCGACCACGTCGCCTGGCTTCACCCCTCCGCGATTGACTGATGAACCGAACCCGGTCGCCAAACCGCACGAGATGAGCGCGGCGGCGCGCAAGTCGTACCAGGGATCGATCTTGATGAGCGAGGCTTCGTGGACCACGATGTGCTCCGAGAACGTGCCCAGCTGCGCGAAGCGGTTGAGGTGCAAGTCGCCATAGTGGTGTCGCCACGTACCGTCAGAGATCATGGGACCGGCCAGCGTCGAGGCCCCCAGGTCGCAGATGTAGGGACGGCCAGATGCGCAGTACTCGCACTTGCCACACGAGGGCACAAAGGAGACCGAGACGTGGTCCCCCGGCGCAAGGTCACTGACGTTCTCGCCCACGGATTCAACAATCCCTGAACCTTCGTGTCCGCCAACGAACGGGAACATGGAGTCGACGCCTAGGAAAGGCAGCACTTCTGGCGGCACCGCGATATCACCTACACGAGTGTGCTCGTCCGAATGACACATGCCGGCGAAGGACATCTTGACCTTGACCTCGTGGGCGTGCGGCTCATCAATTTCGATGAGCTCCGTGTGCCACGGTCCATTGAGTTCGGTAGCGATTGCGGCTTTAACTTGCATGCTTCCCCCGGTCAAAAACGTGGACGCGACGCGTCACGCTGCGTACTCTAGTGCGGGCGCCCGTAGTTGAAAAGAGGCCTACATCTGCTCCGGAGCCTGGATGCCCAGCAGAGACAAACCCAGGCGCAACGTGCGCGCGGTGAGTTCACAGAGCGCCAAACGCTCGTCGCGGAGTTGACCCTCAGACGACAGCACGGGACAGGCCTCGTAGAAGGAAGTGAACCTCTGCGCGAGATCGAACAGGTAGTTGCACAACCGGTGGGGCTGCAATGCACTCAGCGCCATGTCAAATGCCTCCGGGAACGCCAGGAGACCGAGCGCCAGGTGACGTTCGCTCGCAGAACCCAACAAGAAGTTCGCGCCGTCGGCGTTCCATTCACTACCCAGTCGGCGGAAGATCGATCGAAGCCTCGCGTGCGCGTACTGAAGGTACGGTCCCGTGTCGCCTTCGAAGGCCAGCATTCGATCGAGATCAAAAACGTAGTCACGCTGGCGTTCGCCTGAGAGATCGGCGTATTTGATCGCGGCCAACGCGATCTGCACGGACAGTTTGGCTCTTGATAGGCCGTCACCTTCAAACTTGCGTGACACCAACGCGTCGTCCGCGCGGGTGATTGCTTCGTCAACGAGCCCGGCCAGCAGGACCGACTCACCGCTGCGGGTTTTGAACATCTTGCGGTCGGGACCGAGCACGTGACCAAAGGCCACGTGTTCACATCGAACGTTCTCGGGCAGCCAACCAGCCATGCGGGCCACGGCATAGACCATGTCCAGATGCTGGGCCTGCGGGGTGCCCACCACGTAGAGCAGTTCATCGGCGTGCAGATTGCTCACCCGGTCGCGCACCGCGGCTAAGTCCGTCGCCGCGTAGCCGTAGCCGTCGTCACGTTTCTTCACGATGAGCGGTAACGGCTCATTCTCCCGATTCGTGAACCCCGGCGGGAACACGCACAGTGCGCCATCGCTCTCAACGAGAAGTCCCGCCTTATCCAAGTCAGCGACCACGTCGTCGAGCATGTCGTTGTAATACGATTCGCCGACGGCATCATCCGCGGTCAACGTGACGTCGAGCTCGTCGTAAATGTGCGAAAGATACTGCACCGATTGGTCGACGAGGATCTTCCAGAGACGCAGCGTCTCCGGGTCACCAGATTGCAGAGTAACCACGCGCAACCGACTGCGCTCTTTGAAGGCATCATCCGCGTCGAACTTCACGCGAGCCCCTTGGTAGAACGCGTTGAGTTCACCCATGGAGAGAGAGGCAATTGCCTCATCCTCACCGAGGTCAAGCAAATGCTCGATCAACATGCCGAAGGGCGTTCCCCAGTCGCCGAGGTGATTTCGTGCCACGAGGTTGTGGCCGGCAAATCGATACATGCGCGCGAGCGCGTCGCCGATGATCGTTGAACGCAAGTTCCCCACGTGCAATTCCTTGGCGACGTTGGGCGCCGAGTAGTCAAGGACAACGGTTTTTGGTTTACTTGCGGGCGCGCGACCCACGCGCGCGTCACCGAGAAGGGAACGCAGCTGGCTATTCAAGAATTCCACGCTCAGCGTGATGTTGAGGAACCCGGGACCGGCGACTTCCACGCTGGCGACGTCCTTGAGGTCACAGATGGCCACGATCTCATTGGCGACGTCGCGAGGGGGTCGCGACACCCGCTTGGCGAGCGCCATGACGCCATTGGCTTGATAGTCGCTTCGCTCCGAGGTCCTCAGCACGGGATCGGCACCGGGAGCGACCGAATCGAAGGCCGTCTGCAAGCGAGCGTTCAATAGGTCATAGGTCGACGTCATGGAGAACAGTCTCGCACTTTGGCAGTTCCCTGGCGCTCAGCGGCTGAAACGAAGCGTTGCGTTTCACGGCAGAATGGGTATATGACATCTCCTTCACTGAACAGTTTCAACTCGAAGAGCACGCTCGACGTCGCGGGCCGATCGCTCACCTATTACTCGCTCAAAGCTGACGGCCTTCGAGATTTTGGTGTCGAACGATTGCCGTACTCCATCAAGGTCCTGTTGGAGAACCTGTTGCGACACGAAGATGGCGTCAAGGTGCGCGCCGCCGATATTCAAGCGCTGGCGCGCTGGGCCGACACGCCCGGCCGTCACGGAGAAGCGGCCGGCGATGACGCGCGCGAGATTGCGGTTACTCCCGAGCGAGTACTCATGCAAGACCTCACCGGTGTGCCCTCCGTGGTCGACCTCGCGGCGATGCGCGACGCGATCATCGCTCTGGGTGGGGACGCCAACAAGATCAACCCCCTGGTGCCCGTGGAAATGGTGATCGACCACTCGGTCATCCTCGAACGCACCGGAACCCCGGAGAGCTTCGACCAGAACGTCGCGATTGAATACGAACGCAACATTGAGCGCTACACATTCCTCAAGTGGGCGCAGAGCTCCTTCGGACAGTTTCGCGTCGTGCCCCCAGGCATGGGCATCTGCCACCAAGTCAATCTCGAACATCTCGCTCGCGTGGTCTTTGAGCAAGACGGCGTTGCCTATCTCGACACGGTCGTCGGCACCGACTCGCACACCACGATGGTCAACGGACTGGGCGTGCTCGGATGGGGCGTCGGCGGCATCGAGGCTGAAGCCAGCATGCTGGGCCAGCCGACGTCAATGTTGATTCCGCCCGTGGTTGGTCTGCGCCTCGTGGGCGCCACTCGCGAAGGGGTCACGGCGACCGACGTGGTGCTCACGGTTTCCGAGTTGCTGCGCAAGCATGGCGTCGTGGGCAAGTTCGTCGAAGCCCACGGACCGGGAGTGGCGTCGCTCTCTCTCGAGACGCGCGCAACGATTGGCAACATGTCGCCCGAATACGGGGCCACATGTGCCATCTTCCCGATTGACCAAGTCACGATTGACTACCTCGCATTCACCGGTCGCGCCGCCGAGCACCTTGAACTCGTCGAGGCCTACGCGAAGGCTCAAGGAATCTGGCACGACAAGAGCGTGGCCGAGCCCATCTACTCCGAATACGTTGAACTGGACCTCGCGACCGTGGAGCCAAGTTTGGCCGGACCCAAGCGTCCCCAAGATCGCGTGTCGCTTTCGGGAGCGCGCGGAGCGTTTCGCGACGCGCTCGGACGAGAACCACTACAAGTGCGCGGCATCGACGCCGCGGAGCACATCTTCGACGGCGCGGTCACGGTGGCGGCGATCACCTCGTGCACCAACACGTCAAATCCTGCGGTCATGATCGCGGCCGGTCTCGTGGCCAAGCGCGCGGTCGAGCGTGGTCTCAGTGTGAAGCCCTGGGTGAAGACGTCGCTCGCGCCGGGCAGCCGTGTGGTCATGGACTATCTGGAGCGCGCCGATCTCGTCGTGCCGCTCGACAAACTCGGCTTCTATCTCGCGGGATTTGGCTGCACGACGTGCATTGGCAATACTGGGCCGCTGCTAACTGGGATATCCGACGCCGTGAACGAGCACGACCTCTCCGTCGTTTCGGTGTTGTCGGGGAATCGCAACTTCGAAGGTCGCATCCACCCCGACGTGAAGCAGAACTTCCTCGCCAGCCCTCCCCTCGTGGTTGCCTACGCGCTCGCCGGCACCATCGACATAGACCTCAGCAAGGAGCCACTCGGCATCGACCACGACGGCCAACCGGTCTATCTCAAAGACCTCTGGCCTACCGATGCCGAGGTTGCCGAAGGCGTTCGCGCCTCGTTGACGCCCGACATGTTCAAAGAGCGCTACGCCAGCGCCTTTGGTGGCGACGAGCGCTGGCAGAGCGTGCCGACGACCAACACGGTTACGTACAATTGGGACCCGGCGTCGACCTATGTGAAGCTCCCGCCATACTTCGAGGGCCTCACCATGGAGCCCGGAGTGGTCGAGAATATCTCGGGAGCACGCGTGCTCGCCAAACTCGGTGACTCGGTCACGACCGATCACATTTCGCCGGCCGGCAGCATCCGCGCCAACGGTCCCGCCGGTCTCTACCTCATCGATGGCGGTGTGCGTGCTCAGGACTTCAACAGTTACGGCACCCGACGTGGGAACCACGAAGTCATGGTGCGCGGCACCTTTGCCAACGTACGACTGCGCAATCAAATGGCGCCGGGTACCGAGGGTGGCATCACCATCAAGCTGCCCGAAGGCACCGAGATGTCGATCTTCGACGCCGCGATGCTCTACGCCAATGAAGGAACACCGCTGGTCGTCCTTGGTGGCAAGGAGTACGGCACGGGGTCCAGTCGAGACTGGGCGGCCAAGGGCACCAAGCTGCTCGGCGTAAAGGCGGTGCTCGTTGAGAGCTTCGAGCGCATTCACAGATCGAACCTCGTGGGCATGGGCGTGCTGCCACTGCAATATCTGCCAGGCGAGTCGGCCGAGACGTTCGCTCTCGACGGCACGGAAGTCTTCGATATCGGCGGACTCGATCCACTCAACCGCGGTGAAACCGTCCACGAGGTCCCTCTGCGCGTGACGCGAAGCAACGGCGACGTCGTCGAGTTCAACGTCCGCCTACGCATCGACACGCCGACCGAAGCTGAGTACTACCGTCACGGCGGCGTGCTCAACTTCGTGCTGCGCCAACTCGCGACGCAATAGCGTCCAATCGCAATCCCAACGCGACTGCAAGGTCACGAAGCGGCCTAAACAGGTAGCGAGTTCTTACTGGGGAAAGGCACTGACAGCGGCGTCGACGCTGTCGTAGACCGGGATGGAACTGAGCGCTTTTTCACCCGATTTCTTGAGTTGCCCGCGTACTTCGGCACTGGCCCTGGCGAACGACACGCTCACCGAATCCTTGTCAAGGTCGGTCACCACTTGCTTTAACATCTCCAGCCCGGTGTAGTCAATGTTGGCGATGGCCGCCGCATCGATGACAATGTGGACGGTATCGGGTCGCTTGAGCATGATGGTATGCAAGTCCCGGCGGAAGATGCCTGCGTTGGCGAAGTAAATGTCGGCGGAGAAGATCACGGCCAGGATGTGATCAACCCGGTCGACGTCACGCTCGTCGGCAATTTCCCAACTTGTCGTACCCTGACGCCGTCCCAGTTCAATCATTTGAGGATGGGCCGAACGCCACGTCTGGTCCAAGATGGCGAGGCCCACGGCCATCGCCAGTCCAATCTCGACTCCAAGTATGAGCACGCCGAGCACCGTCAGAATCGCGAGCAAGAATTCCACGCGGCTGATAGACCAAATGGCGCGCAACTGGGAAATCTTGATCAGCCGACCGGCGACGAAGAGCAGCACCCCCGCCAGGGCCGCCAGGGGAATGCTGTGGGCAATCGACGCGAACGGGGCGACAATGAGCGCGCCGACGGCCGCCACCAGCCCCACTAACTTGGTACGTCCGCCCGCGAGGCGCGTGACCGTCGTGCGGGCCGGGCTGGCGTTCACCGGAAACGCGCCCACGAGACCGGCGGCCACATTGGCCAGCCCCACGCCAACGAAGTCACGGCTCAAATTGTCCGCGACACCGAGTTCGTCGGCCGACGTTCGAGCCGTCGCCGCCGTTTGACTCATAATGACGACCACCAAGGTCAGGGCGGTGGTAACGATCACGCTCCATTCGTGCAGAGTGAACCAGCGCAGCCGCCACGTGGGGCCGCCAACGATGACCGCACCCAGCTCCTGGACACCGTGGTTCGCCAGTGACAACGACACGCACAGGATTGTCCCCACCAAGACCGCGGCCAAGGCCCACGGCATGCGGGGGTTTATCTTTTCGCCAATGGTCATGGCCGCCAACGTGCCCAACGCCAAGACGATTGACCACACGCTCACGTGATGGAAATTGTCGACGATTGCTTGCAGACGTTGGATCACCGAATCGCCACCGCCGGCGATGCCGAACACGTGCGGCAGTTGGTGGACCACGATGATGATGCCGATCCCGCTCATGAAGCCAATGACGATGGGCAGCGATAGAAAATCGGCGAACCATCCCAGCTTCAAGAAGCCAATCGCGAGCAGCAGCACTCCCGTGACGAGTGCCGTGGCGGCGACCAACTCGTAGTACTGCGTCGACGCCGGGAGCGCCAGGCGTAGCAAGGCCACCGCGAAGAGCGGCGCGATTGTCGAATCGGCGCCCACGGAGACAATGGGGTTCGAACCAACCAACACGAAGACCAGCGTCGCGGTGATGAAGGCAATCATCGCGGTGAAAGCCGGCATGCCCGCTAGTTGAGAGGTCGCCAGCTGTTCGGGTATGGCAATGGCGAGCAGCGTGACGCCGGCGAGCAATTGGCCCGGCATATTGGCGCGAGTGACGCCGGCAAAAATGTGGTCGAGCCCGCGAGTGGCCTGGCGTTGACCAATAGGCGTGCGCGCTACGTCAGCCTTGTCCTCGTCACTGCCCATCGGGTAACCATACGACGCCGAAACGCGTCGCGGCGTCTAGCGGGTATTGACGACTTTGAAACTTTCACCGAGGCGGCCTTTGCCGAGCCCGGCGTTCTTCGCGTTGAGACGGGCCCAACTCTTGAGCATCTTCTTCAGTCCCACGCGGCCGCCGACCTGACTCTGGTGACGCTTCAACGCGGCGTACTTCAGGTCAAAGACCTTGGTGATGTCGACCACCATCGTGGGATTCGTCCCCGAGATCCACACGGTCGATACCACGTGAGGTTCGAAGCCCTCGCGCACCAATTCGGGAAACGCGTGCGGATTGCGGGCGTCGGGATAGATCGCTCGCATCGTGGCCTCGCCGGTCGCGAGATGGTCGGGGTGGCTCACGCCGATTCGCTCCCAATTTCGCTCGGTGCTTTGCGTGATAACCAGATCCGGTCGGTGCGTGCGGATGACGCGCGCGATCTCGCGGCGCAGCAACAACGTGGGCTCAACTTGGCCGTCGGGCCAGTGCAGGAACGTCAGTGTGCTGACGCCGACTTCGGCCGCGGCGGCGCGCTGTTCGCTCTCTCGAATCGAGGTTCGCTCCTCTTTGGTGTGCGTTGAGTCGTCGCCACCGGCGTCGCCCGACGTGACGAGGCAGTAGGCCACGTCGACGCCGTGACCGGTCAGCGTCGCGACCGTGCCCGCGGAACCAAAGTCAACGTCGTCGGGATGGGCGACCACCACGAGGGCGCGCTTGATCTTCTTGTCGTAGCTGAAAACGTCAAGCTTTTTCTTCTTGCTCACCGTAGTGCTTCCTCCATCGTCGGATCCCACGTCGCCAGGTTCTTGAGGTGCGGGTCGTTTGAAAAGACTTCCACAATGGGGCGCTTCAGCGCCAGACGGCGCATGATCACTTCAGCCTCAATCGTCTGATTCCACAGCAATAGCGAGACGACGACGCCCGTTGATCCGGCTCGAGCGGTGCGCCCCGAACGGTGCAGATAGGCCTTGTGGTCTTCGGGAGGGTCGAAGTGCATGACACAGTCAACGCCGTCAATGTGCAATCCTCGCGCGGCCACGTCGGTGGCGACCAACACTGGCAACTTGTCGGCCGAAAAATCGGCCAGCGCCTTTTCGCGCTGGCTCTGACGCAGGTCGCCGTGGATGGCCGCCGCGTTCACGCCTTCTTTTTGCAGTTGCTCGACCAGACGGTCAGCCCCTCGCTTCGTTCGACAAAAGATCAGGGTCTTACCCATTGAATTACAGATCGCCGCGGCCACCTTGATGCGGTCCATCTGGTGCACGTTAAAGAAGTGGTGGACCATCAGCGAGACCGTCTGGGTGTCGCTCGCCACCTCGTGGAACACGGGGTCAGTGAGATAGCGCTTGACCAGTCGATCAATCGCGCCATCGAGCGTCGCGGAAAAGAGCAGGGTCTGGTGCGCGTGTTCTGCGATACGTCGCAGCACCCACTCGACCTGGGGCATGAATCCCATGTCGGCCATGCGGTCGGCCTCATCGAGGACCAGCACGTCGAGGTGCTCCACGTTAAGCTCGCCGCGGTCTCCGAGATCGATCAGGCGTCCGGGCGTCGCGATGATGATGTCACAGCCCCGGCGAAGCGACTTGATCTGTCGCTCAATGTCGGCGCCGCCATAGACGGCATTCACGTGCAGCCCCAACACCGCGCCCAGGGGCTTCAAGACTTCGTACACCTGCACCGCGAGTTCTCTCGTTGGCAACAGCACCAACCCGCGAGGACGGGCCGGGCCGCCTTCGCGGACCAGCTCCTTCTCGCTGTCAGCGACGCGCTGGAGCATCGGCAATCCGAACCCCAAGGTCTTGCCTGATCCGGTCTTGGCCTTGCCGCACACGTCGCGCCCCGCAAGGGCGTCATGAATGGTCAGGGCCTGAATTGGAAAGGCGGTGGTAATGCCTTGGCTGGTCAACTCAGCGCAGAGATCGGGATGAACCCCTAGCTCGGCAAAGGTCATTTTGGTGGCGTATAAGTCTGGGGACGAGGCTCCAGACACTTTATTTTCACTACTCACGGGACAACGGTCGTTTCTCGGTTGGACCCGGAACCGTCGTTCGAAAGTGTGGGCCCAAGCTCACTTCAAGGAGCTTCTCCCCTAGTCTACCGGAGAGTTGACGATTTTTGGACGAAACCTGAAAGGCACACGATGGCGCGACTTGAGGCCGGAATGAGGGCGCCCGCCTTCACATTGATCAATCAGAGCGGCAGAAACGTCTCGCTGAAGGAGTTCGCGGGTTCACGCGTTGTTCTCTACTTCTATCCCGCCGACGACACACCGGGATGCACGAAGGAGGCATGCCAGTTCAATGACCAGCTGAGTGCGTTCAAGAATTTACGCGTCACCGTGCTCGGCATCTCGCCCGACACTGCCCAGGATCACGTGGCCTTTCGCAAAAAATTTTCGTTGAACTTCGACCTATTGAGCGATCCCGACAAGAAGGTGATGACGAAGTACGGCGCGTTCGGAGAAAAGATGAACTACGGCAAGAAGATTCTCGGAGTGATCCGTTCGACGTTTGTGGTGAGTCCAACGGGGACAATCGAACACGCCTGGTACGCCGTGCACGCCGACGGTCACGCCGGTCGAGTGCTCGGCGCGCTCACGCCCTAGCTTGCGTTGTGACGTCGCACCGTGCGCACGCGGTGCCAAAACCCGGCGACAATCAACAGCACCACCAGGACAATTATTGGTATTTCCGCGGTGTGGAAATCCTTGCTGACGTGATTCCAGTTCTTGCCCGCGGCGTAACCGAGTCCCGCCAGCAGGGCAACCCAAACCGCCGAGCCAATCGCGGTGAGCACCACAAAACGGCCGCGCTTCATCTCGGCGATGCCCGCCGGCACGGAGATGAACGCACGCACGACAGGAATCACGCGACCCACCAACACCGAGACGGAGCCATACTTCTCAAACCACCGCTGCGAACTGTCGAGGTCATGGTGCGTGAGCAACAACCACTTTCCCCAGCGATCGACAATCGTTCGTCCCGCGCTGCGTCCAACTTCGTAGGCAATGATCGCGCCGATGAGCGAGCCAACTGTGCCCACGACAATGACGGCCCACATTGAAAACTGTGCGTGACCGGTGATCGCAGTGGTGCACGCGGCACCCGCAAATCCGTACGCCACCTCCGAGGGAATCGGAATGCATGCCGAGGAGAGAACGGAGAGTACAAAGAGGCCGAAGTAGCCGTAGTGCTGAATGAACGAGGACATCCGTACAGTCTCGCCCATTGACGATGCGCCGTCGCGCGCTACCTGAGAATCTCAGTGCTGATGGAGCGAACACCAGTACGTGGTGCGCCCACCGATGGTCTCGCTCAACATCTGTCCCCCGTCGCGCGGGCACAGGCCTCCGGGAAATCGAGCTTGCATGTGATCGCCGAGGTGCGAACCTCCGCGCCGTTGAAGGGTTCGCATCGTCACGTTGAAGGCTCGAAACAATCGATTCTTCTGGTCAGCGCTCAGTAGGCCCGTTGGGGTTCGCGGATCAATGCCGGCGCGAAAAAGAATCTCGTCGGCGAGCAGGTTGCCCACTCCCGCGACCACCGACTGATCGAGCAACCGAGCCTTAATGGCCCGTCCGTCACCGCGCGTCACGTGCACCACCTCGTCAAACTCTTTTCGGTTCAGCGTGAGCGCGTCCGGACCAAGTTCACTGAGGTCAGGATCAATCTCAAAACGCCCCAGTCGACGGGGGTCGTGCAGAATGAGTTTTCGCCCGTCATCAAATTCCAATCCGCCCCGAATCCAGCTGGACTGAAACGAATGCGGACCATAGAAAAGACCGTCGATGCCCGCGTCGTCATCGATGAGCAAGACACCGGTCATGCCAAAGCGCATGCCCAGGGTGACGCCGCTGGTGTGCAGCAACAACAGTTTCCCGCGACGTGACGTATCGGTGATCGTCAGGTGCTTTACCGCACGAGACCATGCGCTCGGTGACGAGAGTTTCTTGGCGGCGAATCCGTCGGCCCAACCACGAACGACCGTCGCTCCGACGGTTCTATTGGCTAACTGGCGGTACGACTCGACTTCAAGCACTTCGGGCACGCGCCGCAGCGTACCCGCACTTGAGTCTCAACGCTCATAACTAAGGTTGAACCATGGCATTAGACAAACCACACTGGCGCCAGCTCTTCAGCGAAGTAGTGACTTCAGGGCTCTGCACCGGCTGCGCCGCCTGCGTAATCGCCTGTCCCCATGACGTGCTGGACTATAACGCGGATGGCGGTGTTTACAAGCCCTGGCACCTCGACATTGACGGAGGACGCGAGGACTGCACCCACGGCGAGACCGGCTGCACCCTGTGCACCCGCGCCTGCCCGCGCTTTCGCAATTGGGAGAGCGAGATTGACATCAAGCTGTTTGCACGCGAGCGCACCGACGACGAGGTCTACGGCATTGGCGACGTCCTGCTCGCGCGAGCGAGCGACCATCAGCTCATCGAGAACGGCCAGGACGGCGGATTCGTGTCGGCGCTGTTGATCTACGCACTGGAAAACGACGTCATCGACGTAGCACTCGTCAGCGGACTCGAGGGCGACGGATCCACGTGGGTCGCCCAGCCCCAAGTCGCGCGCACGCGCCAGGACGTGCTCGACACGGCGAAATCGCGTTACACCTACTCGGCGAGTCTGCTCGCGTACCCCGAGGCCATCAAAGGCGGTGCGGAGCGAATTGCGGTCGTCGGCATGGGTTGCATGGCGTCGGCGCCCGGCGTGATGCAGTCGCGCAAGGCGGGAAAGATCGCCCGTCGCTTGAGCCTCTCGATTGGCCTCATGTGCTCAAAGACTTTCGACGACTCCATTTTTGAGGGACTCTTCGAGGCCAAGTACAACATCAAACGAGCCGACATAAAGAAGATGAACATCAAAGGCGTCTTCCAGATCTGGACACACGATGGTGCCCTGCACGAGATTCCCTTGAAAGAGGCCCACGCCTTCACACGTGAAGGGTGCAAGCTCTGCCCGGACTTCGCCGCCGAGCACGCCGACATATCCACCGGCGGCATCGGGGCCTTCGGCGATTGGACGTTGGTGATTGTCCGCACCGACAAGGGCCGCGAACTCATGGCGGCGTTGAAAGAGAACGGACTTATTGAGACGCGGCCCGGCGACGATGACCCGGGCGCCGTGGCCCTGCTGCACCGCTTGGCCCAGGTGTCGCGCAAGCGCTGGCCCGAAAACCAAGATCCCGGTCCCCGTCGACTGCCCTTCAGCGTCGCATGAGTCCCTCTTCATTCACGACCATTCTCCTGGTGCGCCACGGCACTACGGCCACGACCGGCACGATCCTGCCGGGTCGTGCCCCAGGTCTGCACCTGTCCGAGCGGGGCATCGCCCAGGCCGAAGCGGTCGCCGGGCGTTTGGGCGAACTGACCAAGAAGCCCGTCGCGCTCTACGTCTCGCCGCTTGAGCGGGCCCGCGAAACGGCGGCACCGATTGCCAAAGTCTTGAAGCTTCGGCCGTTCATCGACCGGGGTCTCTTGGAATGCGACTTCGGTACGTGGACGGGAAAGAAGCTGAACGTGCTCAGTCGCAAGGCGGAATGGAAAACGGTGCAGAACTCGCCGAGCACGTTTCGTTTCCCGGACGGCGAATCCTTCGGCGAGATGCAGCAGCGTGTGTGGTCGACGCTCGAAAAATTGGCGAGGACGCATCGCGGACGCACCATCGTCGTCGTCAGCCACGCCGATCCAATCAAGGCGGCCGTCACCCACGCCCAGGGCGTGCCGCTGGACCTCTTCCAACGCACCGTCATCTCAACGTGCTCGGTGAGCGCTATCGGCTTTACCAGTGGTGGTCCGGTGGTGCTGACCGTCAACAGCACCGCGTCGCTCAGTGAACTGACGCCCTCGTGAACTACATCTTTCAAAATCCTGACCGGGTGATGGTGGGCGTTCGCGGCGAGGTGGGCAATCGACTCTTCCTGCTCCAGGTACGCGAAGGTCGCCGTCTCGTCATCGTCAAGTGCGAGAAAATGCAATTGAGCGCGCTCGCCGAATGGCTCGGCCAGGTGCTGGCCACCATGGGTCGGCCCGCGCACCTGCCCGACGACTTCTCGCTGGAACCCGAATACGAGTCAGACTTCATCGCGGGCGACATCGCCGTCGCCATCAACGAAGAGAACCAGAGCATCGAGGTCACGTTCGAGTCCTCGGACGACGGTGACGACACGCTAGAACTGACCCTCACCAAGGAGTGGGCCGGAGGGCTTGCCATCGCGGTCACCCGCTTGGTTGAAGCCGGCCGACCACTCTGTCCACTTTGCGGCGGACCACTTGATCCGCGAGGCCACGACTGTCCGCGGACCAACGGCAACCGACCTCCCATTCGCTAGCGACCATGAACCGCGACGAGCAGCGCACGCTACTGAGCAAGGGGTCAATTGAGATTGAAGGCCGGGTGTCAGGATCGTCGAATCAAGCGTTACTGGTGACGGTGAGCCTCGACGGACAGAGCGCGCAGGCCTGTTACAAAGCCGAAGCTGGAGAACGATCACTCTGGGATTTCGCGGACGGCCTCTGGCGCCGAGAAGTGGCGGCCTACGAATTAGACGTGGCGCTCGGCACCGACCTCGTACCGACGACAGTCGCGCGCGATGACGCTCCGTTCGGCATTGGTTCACTGCAATGGTGGGTCGACGACAATCTCGAAGACCACTACTTCACGTTGCGCGACAACGCCACGTTTTCTTCGTGGTTCGCCGCGTTGGCTGCCTTTGACGTCGTCGCCAATAACGCCGATCGCAAGGCGGGCCACGTCATCTTTGATGAGACGCGGTGTTGGGCAATTGACAATGGCCTGTGCTTCAACGAAATCGACAAGCTGCGCACCGTGGTCTGGGAGTATGCGGGGATCGAGGTCGAACCCTCACTTCGCGAGCGCGTCGAACGATTCGCGGGTGGAGAGACCGGTGACCTGGCGCAGTACCTCAGCCCCGGCGAACTCGCGATCACGCAGTTTCGCGCCCAGCAACTGGCCGATGATGCTCGCTACCCGATGCCCGACACCGAGAGTGACTGGCCGCCGTACCCCTGGCCACTCATCTAGAGCAGCGGTACGAGTTCACCTTCAAGTTCGGGCACGCCGGATTCGAGCAATGCGAACGTCACGAGCGCACCGACACCGAAAAAAACCGCGCACCACCAGAACGCCATTGAATAACCGTGAATAGTCGCGTGGGTTTTGTATGCGCGCTCGGCGGCCGCAGTGAATGTTGGATGACTGTGACGTAGAGCGCCCATGGTCGCTGACACGGCAATTGTGTTGAGCAGCGACGTGCCCATTGAGCCACCTATTTGCTGGGTTGTGCTCACCATGGCCGAGGCTGCGCCCGCATCGCTCTGCTTAATTGAAGCCGTTGCACTCGCCGTCGCCGGTGCGAAGATCAGACCAAGACCGAGACCCGTCACGATGAGTCCCGGCAACACGTGTCCGATGTAGTCGGGATGGGCGGTCAATCTGGTGAACAAGACCGTGCCCAGCATGCCCAGGATCATGCCGGCAGGAACGAGCGGACGCGGACCGGTCTTGGCGAGCAGTCGCGCGCTGGCCATTGTCGCCGAAAAGGCAATGGCCGCGACGAATGGCAGGAATGCCACCCCCGTGCGCAGCGGCGAGTAACCAAGCGTGGTCTGCAGGTAGTACGCGAGAAAGAGCGATATGCCAAAAATCCCGATGCTCGTGATAAAGAGCGCGATCAAGCTTCCGCCTCGCGTGCGGTTCATGACGATACGCAGCGGCAAGAGTGGGAACTTTGATCGCTGTTGCCATTGCACAAACAGCAACAGCAGTAGCAGGCCCAGCACCAAACTGCCCCAGGTGATCTCGTCGGACCAGCTCGTCGAGACGGCGTGCGAAAGTCCGTAGACCACAAAAAACAGTCCACCACTGCCCAGCACGGTGCCCAGCGCGTCAAGTTTCGTGTCGTGTTCGCTCTTTCCCGGAACGACGAACAGCAACACACCCACCAGCGCAATGGCGGCAAAGAACAGGTTGATGAACAGGCACCATCGCCACGAGGCCCACTGGGTCAACGCGCCCCCGAGCAAGAGACCAATGGCGGCGCCCGACGCGGTAATCGCGCCGTAGATGGAAAAGGCCTTGGCCCGCTCCTTGGGATCTTGAAAGGTGGTGGTGAGCGTCGCCAACGCCGCCGGGGCGAGCACCGCACCAAAGGCACCTTGTACCGCTCGCGCGGTGACCAACATTGAAAAACTGTGAGCCGCGCCACCAATGGCCGACGCCACCGCAAAGCCAATCAGTCCTATGAAAAGCGCATTGCGCCGCCCCCACAGATCACTCAGGCGACCTCCGAGCAACAACAGAGAACCGAAGGCCAGGGCGTAGGCCGTGATGACCCACTGACGATTGGCGGTGGAGAATTGGAGAGATAGCTGGGCGCGCGGCAACGCAATATTGATGACGGTCGCATCGAGCACGACCATGAGCGACGCGGTGCTCAACACCGCGAGGGTCCACCATCGCCGAACGATCGCGTGTTTGGGAGCGTAAGTCATAGCGGTGGCCATATCCTAAGGAACGAAGGGCATTGAAAAGTGCCTAGTGCGTGACAACCAACGAAAAACGCAGAATTGCCCAAGATTCTTTAGTTAACCGCGAGCTTTGAGCGCTTCTATCAGGGCGGGCAATACCTTATTCACGTCACCCACGATGCCGAGATCGGCAATTTGGAAGATCGGTGCGTCGGCATCCTTGTTGATCGCCACGATGTTCTTCGAACCCTTCATGCCCACCATGTGCTGTGTCGCACCCGAAATGCCGCACGCGATGTACACCGTGGGCTTGACGGTCTTGCCAGTCTGGCCGACCTGATGGGAGTACGGCACCCAACCGGCGTCCACAATGGCCCGACTCGCGCCCGGCGCACCGTTGAGCAATTTCGCTATTTCTTCAATGAGTGCGTACTTGTCCGCTTCGCCCAAGCCCCGTCCACCCGATACAACGACTGCCGCCTCTTCGAGTTTTGGACCGCTTCGTTCTTCGACGTGTGACTGGACAATTTTTGCGCTTCCCGAAACGCCCGTCTCACCGGGTGGTGCGCTGACGACGTTCGCGCTTGCGCCGCCTGCAGGTTCGGCGGCAAAGGACTTGGCACGCACGACAATGATGCCGGGTCCGTCAGCGGTGAAGTGAGCCTTAACCATCTGAGTCCCGCCGAAGGCCGGGTGCTCGGTCACCAGTCCACCCTCGTCGGTGAGTCCGGTCACGTTCGTTAAGAGCGGTCGGTCCAATCGCGCTGACAGGCGCCCCGCGATGTCACGGCCGTCGTAGCTGGTGGGAATGAGTATCGCGTCGGGAGCGCCCACGCTCGCCACCAGCGCTGCCATGGCCGACGCCACGGGAACACCTGGTAACGCGTCCGCGAGCGGACCAACGTCATAAAGCGTCGTCGCACCGTAATCGCCAGCCTGGCCGGCCAGCGTCGCAGCGTTGTCGCCCCACGTCACGGCAGAGACCGTAGCGCCAAAAGTGCGAGCATGACTGAGTAATTCCAGTGAGGTGCTGGTGAACGAATCATTGGACGGCTCGACCACGACCCAGAGTGAAGAGAGTGTCATATATCTCCTAGAGAACCTTGATCGACTCGAGGAAGGTCACGATCTTGGCCGCACCGTCACCGTCATCCACGTACTTTTCTCCGGCCTGACGCGACTCGGCCCGGACTACCGACGTGATTTCTTGTCGCGCTCCGACCGGTCCAACCTGACCATCAAGATCAAGGTCGCCCACGCTCAAGATCTCGACCGGCTTAGATTTCGCCGCCATGATTCCCTTGAACGACGCGTAGCGCGGTTCCACGACGCCCGCCGTGACCGTGACCACCGCGGGCAGTGGCGCCGACACTTCGTCGTAGCCCGATTCCGTCTGACGGTTCACGTCCACGTTCGTCCCGTTGATCACCACGGACTTGGCAAAGGTAATGGAGGGAAAGCCAAGTAGTTCGGCGAGTTGCACGGGTGTCGTACCGGTATAACCATCAGACGACTCGGTAGCGGCCAGCACCAGATCAGGACTCACTCGACGGATGACCGCCGCTAATACCTTGGCGGTGCCCAGCGCGTCGGTGCCGCGCAACGAGTCGTCGCTCACGATGATTGCCTTCGCGGCACCCATGGCCAGCGCGTTGCGCACGCCCGCCAGTTCTGATCCCGAGCCTATGGACACGACCGTTACTTCTCCCTCGCCCGCCTTGTCAACCAGCTGCAGGGCCATCTCGACGCCGTAGGTATCGGCCTCATCGAGGATTAATTTGCCCGAGCGGTCCAGATAGTTTGAAGAATCGAAACTTTGCGGAGCCGCCGGGTCAGGTATCTGCTTTACGCACACAACAACGTTCATGCAGCCAATCTATTCCATGGCGGCGTTCGCTCAATCTGGCGATGCGCCGCTCATCAGCGTCCTGGCCCTCGCGGGATTGTCTGTGATAACGGAGTCGACACCGAGCTCGATCATCCTGTGCAAGGCGTTGCGGCTATTCACTGTCCAGGTATTGACGCCCAGATCCATCTCGCGTGCCAGCGTCATCGCCGCGAGGTCGAGTTCCTTGAAATTGGGATGCACCGCAGTGAATCCCAAGATATGGGCCTGGGTCATCGCGCTGACAAGATCCACTTTCCACAACAGCCAACCGATATCGATGTCAGCATCGAAAGAGCGGGCGTTCACGCAGGTAGCTTGGTCAAAACTGGAAATTATCACCCGATTGGACCAGTTGATTTGTTGGAGATGGCGAACGACTTGTCGAGCCAATTCTCCGGTCCCGTCATAAAACGTCTCTGACCGGTCTTGACTGTTTTTGATTTCCACATTCACCCGCATGCCGTCGCACGACTCCATCGCAT